>CAWGZP010000248.1:0-34762 GCA_963826655.1 uncultured delta proteobacterium | reverse complement strand
AGCGGGGCAGGCACCGGTTTAATCCCTTGATACTGATTATCGGCGAGAGCCACAAACACATGTACGACTCGTGCCGGAGGCTGAGCGGAGGCGATTCTAGACCCGAGGATCAGAGACAGGATCGTCAGGCCGAGCAAACTGGCTCGTGCAGCGAAGGAATGCATGTCTCCCCGGGCAAACGCCGTCTCAATGCGATCGGTTGATTATGCGCATGATGCCGGTCAGGCAGCAGGCGAGGCTATCTGGCCTAGTTACAGCCAGGGATAGAGGACAATCGTAACCCTGCGATGGGGCGTCTAATGTGGTGGAGGCAAGGAAGATGTGGAACAGAGGGCTGAAGTCAGCAGGAGGGTTGTTGCTGGCGGCACTGATTTCGGGTGCCGGCTTGGGGAACCCCAGACCGGCCCACGACCGCTTATCCGGGGACATTGAATTATATCGACGGGCAGGCGTCGATTGGACGGGAGCGCCTACTCCGAAATCGGCTGGCTCGGTTATGCTTGGCCCGGGCCAAACGATTGTGACCGATCAGGGTAAGGCGGAGGTACTTTTGACGCCAGGCGTTTTTCTGCGGCTCGGGGACGCCAGCGCGGTGAAGATGATTTCGCCGAGCTTGACGAACACGGAAGTGGCCGTTGAGCGGGGCGAGGCAACGCTAGAAGTGGATGACGTTTTACAACCAGAACCGGCTGATCGTCGGATGAAGGAAGTTCTCAAACCCGATTGCTGAAAAAGGGCTTCTACGATTTCGACGCCGACCAAGGCGCGGTGCGAGTGTTCAGCGGCGAGGCGTTGCTCCGCGACCAGCAGATTGGGGTCGAGGGCGGGCACCAGGTAGTACTGGGCGCCGACAGGCTGAAGGCGCACCGGATTCGATAAGACCGCCGTATGAAGGCGATTTGTACCAATGGAGCAGCCTGAGGTAGTCCTGTATGGCAGGCGAATGTGGACGTTTTCACGACATATACAGCGCGGGCGCCGAGCATTGACTGACATTGATGTTCAGCAGGTTTTCCCGTAACGGTTTCATCCTTCCAATCCGGCAAGTTCGACCTCCGTCGCGGCGGGAAGAACCATTGATTACTCATAGTGCAGAGCGGTCTTAGGTTCAATGCGCAAGGCTCGGCGGGCCGGCAGCCAAGAGGAAAAGATGCCCAGGATAAACATCAACACGAACACGCCCAACAGCACCAAGGGATCGCGGGGTGAGGCCTCATACACGATGCTCGCCAGCACTTGGCCGGCCGCCAAAGCCAACACGAGACCGAGAGCCGATCCGGCAGCGAGCAACGCCATCGTCTTGCCCACCACCACCCGAAGCACTTGGGCCGATTGTGCGCCGAGAGCCATGCGGATGCCGATCTCACGCACACGTCTTGAGACTCCGTAGGCCACGAGTCCATAGATGCCCGTTGCCGCAAGCATCATCGCCAAAATGCCGAAGGCGCTCAAAGCGACACAGCCGCCTGGGACAGAAGCAAAACCAAGCATTTGCGTGAGACTTCCAACGCCGTAGAGCGGCAACTCGGGATCAAGTGCAGCGATTGCCCGTCGTACCTCGCCAAGTATCTCGTTTGCAGGCAAGGCGGACCTTACTTCAAGTGTGGTATTCGTATTGTAAGACTGCAGAATTGGCCAGAAAACGACTGGCTCTCGTGATTGGGTAAGACTACCGTACTTGCTGTCTTCGACGACGCCTATCACTTCGATCAGATCGCCGTTCACGGCGCCGTGGCGAAAGTGACTGCCAACCGGGTTCTCCGTATGCAGGACTCTCTTCCCGAAAGCGACGATGACAACCGCCACGTGTGGCGATTGAGCATCGTCATGCCAGCTAAAATCCCGGCCCGCCAGCAGTTTCGTCCCCAGCGTGGCGAAGAACCCTGGTGAAACTTCGTAGCGGGTTACGCTAATGCGGTCGGAGGGCCGAAGGTTCTCTCCAGTGGCAGGGAAAACACCGGTATGCGATTGGTCGATACTGAGCGGCACAGAGTTTGAATACGCGGCTGATTGTACGCCCGGTAATTGTTGGACGGCCTCCAAAGCTCGCTGCTGAAAGGCCCGCCCGCGTTCCTCGGAATACCCTGCCAAGCCCAACTCAAACCCGGCCACCGCGACGTGCTGCGGGTCGAAGCCCAGCCGCATCCTTAGCTCCTGTTGCAGCCCGCGCAGCGATAGCATACAGCCCGACACCAATACGAAACAGAAGCAATACGTCTTTATGTAACCTACTGGTTCAGGGTCTTGCTGATCTGTTTCTTCAGGCGGTCGTTGAAGCGCGCGATGAAGTGGTCCACCAGCAAGGGGATGTCCTGGCGCCGCTCGCGCAAGGCGGGCAGGTGGATGGGTACGACCTTGAGCCGGTAGTACAGGTCGTCGCGGAAGTTGCCCGCGGCGATCTCGGCGGTGAGATCCCGATTGGTCGCGGTCAGCAGGCGCACGTCAACCTTGATGGTCTTGATCCCGCCCACGCGCTCGATCTACTGATCCAGATATACATTTTCTATTTCTGCCTTGCCGCGGCCATTGGCTACGACAATCCGGTCGTAGTGGGCACTTTTACCCTGGGTGCGTTTGCCGGGGCCTACATAACGGAGATAGTGCGAGCTGGAATAGAATCCATAGACCGGGGCCAGGCGGAGGCGGCGCTTTCGACCGGGCTGAGCCGCTGGCAGACGCTGCGGTACGTAATTTTCCCCCAGGCCTTTCGACGTATCATCCCTCCGGTAACCGGCCAGTTCGTCTCGCTGATTAAAGACTCATCCCTTCTCTCGGTAATTTCGGTCCGGGAGTTGACCAAGGCGGCCGAAGTGATAAACGCAACGACTTACAAGACCTTCGAAGCTTATCTGCCGCTCGCCTTTATGTACCTGTTGTTGACCTATCCGCTTTCCCACCTCACGCAAATGCTGGAGAAAAGGCTGCGCACGGATTGAGTGCCGGGGTACCGGTCCCCTGATTTTGAGGATTTTTCGGGATGTCTGACAAAACAATCGAGCATTTTAGACCCGGCATCCGCCACCCGGGCTGAGCTTTCGCCTTGACATTGAATCCGGGGTTAGATATTTTGAAGATTCACTGGGGGATCGTCCAGCGGCAGGACTGCAGACTCTGGATCTGCCTACCTAGGTTCAAATCCTAGTCCCCCAGCCATTTTTGTTTTGTGGTCCCATCGTCTAGTGGCCTAGGATATCGGCCTCTCACGCCGAAGACACGGGTTCGAGTCCCGTTGGGACTACTCAGTTTACGGGCTTTTCGGATTTTGTCGTGGTACTTTCTTTTCCGAGGAGCCCCATGACCGCATCGAGGTCTTTGCGGCCGTTATATAGATACCTCTCCGTAGTAGTCTCGCTCGAATGCCCTAAAATTAGTCATGGTGTTCATCCGAAGTAACAGTCTGTCCCCCGACACCCTGAAACCATGAAAAGGCGCAGATCCGTAGGATGGATGGGTGGAGTGCAGCGCAACCCATCACACTCACTTTAGGCATATCAGGATGGTGGAGTAAAGTGGACCCATCCATTGTTTAAAGATGTCAAGAAAAAATAAAACAAATTGCCTCCTCAGGCCGGAGGCCCGAAAAACCAGTGGCCGCTCAAAGCGGCTGGAGCGTTGGCATGCTCCCTGTTTATCCACGTGGATTCTACGCGGCATACGTCCCGCAGGTCTTTAAGCCGGGGTCCAGTTTCTTTGATTCTATGTAGCGCGGCGCTCGCACGGATTCCAGCTCTAAAGCACGGCCGGAACGACGACATCGGGCCTGACCTTTCGTGGAGCTTTTACCTGCCCTTAAGGTAAACCTTCGTAACATTCCCGGAAATGTCGAACTCTGCGAGTCCGCCGGGTTTGGTTTTTCCAATTGTTGAACAAATGCTATTAGGAGCATTGACTCAGACAGCCTAGCCGAGTTCGAACGTGGTCACGCCGAAGGTTCGGTTAAGACAGATCTTCGGCTCAAATTTCGTATACATCCGAGCCGTTTCGAAAACCTTGCGCATGCCGTAACTTTCTGCGAGACCCACCGCTGCCGGATTGGCCTCCGGAACATCCAGGAACACCGGCTGCCCGGACGCTCTCTCACACAAGGCCTCGAACTGGGATTTCGCTGAATCGACGTTGTCCGCGAAAAGTGGACCGATTTTGAAGCCGTTATGGCAGGGCCTCATGACCGAGTAGCCCGCAAGTTTGCCATCCACTAATGAACCAAGAGCATACCCGCCCTGCTGATGTATCCAGCATTCGAGAAATCCGTCCCTCGAGGCCGGGAAAAAATCTCGATCATAGCCGGCAACTTCGCTCAATGAAATGGTGGACAGTTCAACTATTTTGCAGGTCTTCGGAACCAATTTACGGGAAGCGTTTCCAGGCCTTGCCATATTGGCCGGCCCTTCATACCGGATATTTCTATACGCCAGGCGGAATCCGGATTTTTTATAATTCTCCTGTCGAACGGGAACTCCGTCGAGTCCGATATTTCTGCCGGAGAGGTAATTGACTGCGGAACTCCAAAGCCTTAGCCCGTAACCTTTGCCACGAAATTCGGGGCGCACGATGTATAAACCGACAAAGCCGAAATCCTGGCCATATTTCACAGCGGAGATACTGCCGATCGACTCACCGTCCAACTCACCCAGAAAGAAACCGTTTGGGTCCGAAACATAAAAGCACTCGGCATCGTTCACTCCAGGATTCCACCCCTCAATTTTCGCCCATTTCAGCGCCAGACCTAATTCCTCTTTTTTCATCCTGCGAACGATGTAGGCCATTGCACTCTCCCCTGCCCGTCATGTGAAGTGTCAGGGCGCGTATCGTGATTACTTAAGGATCGAAATGACAGAATTCAATTAGGCGCCTGCGCTTTCCACTGGTGGCATGGACGACTGTTTTTGTGGCTCGTGAAGTAGGCAAAAAGGAACGCAAAGAACTATCGGTCCGAGGGTCATCCGGGCATTCCACGCTGCAGAATTCAGGTTGGTTGTAGTTTCAGGCCGGGCTCTCGTGGCGAGCAGCACTCGATTTAAAACAAAGTTCCCTGATAGCGAAAAACCGTCTGCCTGTAATTCCCACGATGTGAAAAAGATTGCTGCCGGCTGCATCTGTTCTTAGTTTCCATACATACGCTTTCGGTTGCGTAGAGTGTTCCGCCTCCGGCCATCAAGAAGGCCGCGAACCTGACTTTCAAGCACCGGAGAATTATACCCGTGGACAGGCGTGAGGAACTTTTGACGATGTACCGGAAGGTTCGGCAGGCAAGCCTTGATATGTGTTCTCCTTTGAGTACTGAGGATTATCAGGTTCAGCCCTCGGAGGAGGTCAGCCCTCCAAAGTGGAATCTGGGCCATACGAGTTGGTTTTTCTGGCACTTCATTCTCAGTCGGCACGATTTGTCTTTGCCGGCCGACAATGCTTACGCCTATCTCCTTAACTCCTATTATCACCGTGCCGGTCTGAGGAATTTGCGGGGGAGGCGTGGACTGATGAGCAGGCCCACCGTCGAGCAGATCTATCAATACCGCAAGTCGGTGGATGAGCGAATGGAAGGGCTTATTGCAACGGCAAGCCCTGAGGTACTGGAGCGACTCGATTTCATGGTAACTGTCGGCAAAAACCACGAACAGCAGCATCAGGAGCTTTTCTATACGGAGATCAAAAACATCTATCACGCGAATGTACCCCACCTTCGCCCGGCATATTTGCCGCCGGTTCAGTCCGTTTATGCCGAAGAGCCAAAGGACCTTGAGTTCATACCCTTCAAAGGCGGTACTTTCGAATTCGGGAATACCGAAGGCGGATGGTGCTGGGATAATGAGCTGTGCACGCACAAAGCCTATCTGGCTGATTTTGCCCTTTCCGACCGGCTGATCACGAATCGGGAGTTTCTGGAATTCATGGAGGATGGGGCATACACCAACCCACTTCTCTGGCTCTCCGACGGGTGGTTTGAAATCGAGAGGCAGCAATGGAACGCGCCTCTCTACTGGGAAAAGCTCGATGGGAAATGGTGGCTCTTTACCCTTTCCGGAATGCGCGAAGTCCACCCGGAAGAGCCGATTTGCCATGTCAGTTTTTATGAGGCATGTGCGTTCGCAAATTGGAAGTCCGAAGTCGACGGGTATTTCAAGGGGGTCAGGCTGCCCACGGAGCGTGAGTGGGAGCAAGCGGCAAGAGTGTCAAATGCGGGCTCTTCGCCCGGCAATTTCGTCGAAGACGGAAAACTCCACCCTTCGCCTGCAGTTCCCGGCAACCATGCTCACCTGGCACAGATGTTCGGAGACGTATGGGAGTGGACTTCAAGTCATTATGAACCCTACTTGGGTTTTCGGGAGTTTCCCGATGATCTTTCCGAATACAACGGCAAATTCATGAACAACCAGCGTGTGCTGCGAGGAGGGTCCTGCGTAACTCCCAGAGACCATATCCGGCTCAGTTATCGAAACTTCTGGCACCCGGCGACCCGTTTTCAGTTTTCCGGAATCCGGCTCGCAAAGGATTTCAAATGATAGCAAGCGACATGAAGGCCGCCCTGGAGATAGAGAGAAGACGCGAGGTCTTAGAGCCCGACATCCCCCAGTCATTTCGCCGCACCTTTGCCCTGGATGTCCTGGAAGGTTTATCGCAAAGACCTAAGCAGATCGCCCCGGTATACTTATACGATGAGAAAGGAAGTGAGCTGTTCCGGCAAATTACCGCGCTCGAAGAGTATTACATCACGAAATGCGAGCGTGAGATTTTGACCGAGTATAAGGAGGAAATCTCCCAATTCTTGCCGCACCAATCTTTCAACATGATCGAACTGGGCGCAGGTGACGGTCGAAAGACGGTGTTGCTGATCGACCATTTCATCAAAAGGCACCTCGAATTTGAATATTTGACGCTGGATATTTCACCTGAGTCCGTAAACGGCCTCACCCTTTCTTTGGAAGAGATGTTCTCACCCGGACTGAAAGTGACCGGCATTATCGCCGAGTACTTCGACGGGTTGAAATGGCTTGCCAACAAGAGCAGCTCGAAAAACCTCGTACTATTTCTGGGATCGAACATCGGGAATTTCGACAACCTCAGTGCGCGAAAGTTTCTTCGCCATTTATGGGATTGCCTGAAGCCGGAGGATCAGGTGCTGATTGGATTCGACCTGAAGAAGGACATAGCGGTCCTCAACAGGGCCTACAACGACCCCGGAGGAGTTACACGGGAATTCAACTTGAATCTGATCGAGAGGATAAACCGTGAGTTGGGCGGCGATTTTGACCGGGGAAGGTTCCTCTACTACAGCGGCTATGATGTAAGCACCGGCGCGGTTGAAAGCTATCTCCTGAGCAGGGAAAGGCAGGAAGTTTCCATTAGGGATCTAAACAGGTCATTCTCATTTGAGGCTTGGGAGCCCATTCACACTGAAAGCTCGCTTAAATTCCTGGAAACCGAGATCGCTTGCCTGGCAGCGGAAACAGGGTTCCAGGTACAGAAGGACTTTTTGGATTCACGCAAGTATTTTGTCGATTCTCTATGGAAAGTCATCAAGCCAAGTACGGCAACTGCAAATGCGTGCAATGACGCGGGGGTGAGGTAAATAGATAAAATTCCTGCTTCATGATCGTTGGGTGGAGCGGAGCGCAACCCATCACGTCCCTTCGAGACAGCTCTAACGACCGCGCTAATCGGCTCGGCGAAACCGTTTGTTTCGTACTTTATAAACGCTCAGCGCAGTCTCCTTAACGTAATTGGATAAAACACGGGTGAAATACGCCCTTCGCATATTAGCGCTTCTAACCCTTCTTGCCCCAAAGGCCGGTGCGGCGCTGCCCGCATACGGCTCATCGCCCGAGGTCACGATAGGTTCAAAGGCATTTATCGAATCGGTGATACTGGGAGAGATGGCTGTACAGATTGCCCGGAGTACGGGCGCCCGGCCGTTCCACCGCCAGGGGCTGGGCGGAACACGCGTGCTCTGGGAAGCACTGTTGAAGGGGGATATCGACATCTATCCGGAATATACCGGCACAATCAGCGAAGAAATCTTTGCGGGCAAAGGAATCCACGGCGAGGAAGCAATACGGGCGGCCCTGGCCGGGTACGGAATCCGAATGACTCCGTCCCTTGGTTTCAAGGATAACTATGCTCTGGGGATGAAGAAGGAAACATGTAAAAAACTTGGGATCTCCCGAATTTCGGATCTGTTCACCCATCCCGGGTTGACTTTTGGATTCAGCAACGAATTCATGAACCGGGAGGACGGCTGGCCGGGACTTCGCTCCAGGTACGGGCTCCGACAGAGGAATGTGTTCGGCATAGAACACGACCTGGCCTATCGGGGACTGGAGTCCGGCTCCATCGATGCCACGGACGTTTATACGACAGATGCCGCGATTGCCTGTTACGGGCTGTGTACACTCGAGGACGACCTCCACTATTTTCCTGTCTACACGGCGGTGTTTCTCTACCGGATGGAATTGGAAAATCGGGCGCCCCGGGTTATTGCGGCACTGGCCAAACTCAGTGGGCAAATATCCGAATCCGAAATGATCAGGCTGAATGAACTTGCCAAGATCGAAAGGGTACCGGAAAGCAAAGTGGCGGCGGAGTATCTGGCCAAAAGTCTCTCCATTGGATCCGGCGTGCGCGTGGAGACCGTGGCCGAACGGGTTTGGAAGCATACAAAAGAGCATCTCTACCTGGTTTCAATTTCCCTGTGCGCTGCGATCCTGGTTTCTTTACCTTTGGGCATCATTGCCGCAAAACGGCCCGGCCCGGGAAAGGTGATTTTGGCCGTGGTCGGCATCATCCAGACTGTCCCCTCCATGGCCCTTCTTGTTTTTATGATCCCTCTTCTGGGAATTGGCGGTCTGCCGGCTATTGCGGCGCTGTTCCTCTACAGCCTTCTCCCTATCGTGAGAAACACCCATGCGGGACTTCGTGAAGTTCCAATGGATATTCGAGAATCGGCCGAAGCCATTGGGCTTCCCCCGGGAGCAAGGCTCATGCTGGTCGAACTTCCAATGGCATCGAGAATCATTTTGAACGGGGTCAAGACTTCGGCCGTGATCAACGTGGGAACGGCGACCCTGGGTGCGCTCATTGGCGCGGGCGGCTACGGCCAGCCAATTCTCACCGGCATCCGCCTGGACGACCTGGGGCTGATCCTCCAGGGCGCAGTACCTGCCGCGCTGCTTGCCCTTCTCGTGCAGGGCATATTCGGCCTGGCGGAGTTCGTCGTAGTCCCAAAAGGCCTGAGGCTGAAGCCCACACGGTGAAAATGCGAGAACTTGAGAGGATGTGGATGCAGTATTGGCTGCTGAACAAACAAACCGGGGCTTTGCTTGTTTAGTTGGAGATGTCAGACAGGCTCAGGAAGCTTCATTTACGTCATTGATACGTGATAGAAGAAAGTTATTCAGGCTATAGGAAGTCTTGTCTATTTTCAGCTTCTTCCTGATCTTCTTTCGATGACTCCAGACTGTCTTAGGCGATATGTGAAGCATGTGGACAATCTCATCGGTGCTCAGGCCGCTTCTTATGAGCGAAGCGATTCGGAACTCTGCGGTGGTCAGGGTGGCAGCGATTCTCGCGTCGACTGTTAAACCTGAAGTAACGTCTCCAATCATGGAAACAATCTGATTCAGTTCAGACAGGTAAGGTTCTAAGACTTTGATTCTCCGCAGCTTGTCTACGGCTGGAATTACAATCGAACTCAGCTTCAGTGCCACCTGCTTTTCTACCTGTTCCCTCTCACTTATTACGGAACTCCCTAAAATGGAAACTGCAGTATAGGTCTCGCTCAATTTGCTTTGGAGGGCTTCCAACTGAACCCTTTGGACGGCTACTTCATCTCTTTGCCGATCAAGTTTCTCAGTGATTTCTACGATTACCTGTTCTTTTCGCACTAGATCCAGAGCAAGCTTTACTCTACTCAAAAGAGTATTTGGGCAGATCGGTTTTTCTATATAGTCAAATACACCTAAGGAGGCCGGAATATCTTCTTTTTCCCCGATAGAGGTAAGAGCAATTATCTTTGATCTTGAGCCATTCCCGAGTGATCCATCGGTTAGGCTAAATTCCGCCTTTCGAAGCGTATCGAGATCTACTACGACAATGTCAAAGCATCCATCCTTGATCAGGCTTGGTCCCATCTCCACCCGGGGGGCAATTTCAACCGATACTCCGCAAGAGGTTATGGTCTCCGAAAAAGCGCGGAATAGCGATTGCTCAATACCAATGAAGAGGACTTTACGATAATCGTTCGTTTCCATTGTGCCAGACCTGTTCAATATGAGTTCGAGAATAGAAAACACAAATCAATATGACACACAAGATCAATACCAGGATTCGATCAGGCCGTGAACATGCCCAGGAGATCCGAATCAGAAATGGAACGGCAGGGCCATTTGCCGCAGGCCGGCCCTGCCGTCTTCATCCAGCCATATGGAATAAACTAACCCAGGTACTTTCTCTTAAGCCCGATCAAACCAAGCAAGCCGGGACCAAAGAGCCATGCTGCGCCGGGAATCGGAGCCGCGGTTCCTGTCGTTCCGGTCCCGGTAACCGTCGTGGTTTCTACATTGGTGCTGGTAACCGCGGTTTTAATGCTAATCCCTGTTGACGTGCCGACTTGTGAGGTTTTGGTAAAGTCGTATAAAATCATTTTGGCGCCAAAACCAGTGGTATAGGTGTCAGAGTCAAAGATGCTTGCTATGAAGCCTCCGTAAGAGCCAGTGCCACTGCCACCAACATCCATAATTTTAAAAAACGAGTTTGTAGTACTTGGGGTTTTGTTGGTCACGAGCGTACCACCCTGGCTGGCATAATACGCTTCCACATTGCCGGCATCGGTGTTGAAGCTACTCACCGGATTGCTCCCCGAAGTCAAGCTTTTCGTACCGGCAACGTATGCGGTACCCGTCGTTGTGGCGAAATATGACGTCTGAACATCATTCCAAGTGTTTGCCCCAGTCCCGAATGAGCTGAGACTGATAGAGCTGCCGGCTTTCTGACCACTCACGCTATAGCTTGCCGCGTTAGCCAAACCCAGGTCGGAGACTATTTCAACCTTGGTCTGCGTGTCGTACATGACCTGAATAAGGTCGCCGGTTGAAAAAGCGGCCCCCGCCTGCCCTGCAACACCGAACACCAGCAGGCATGCCGCCGAAAACAATAGCAACTTCATCATCCCCCTCCTTCTTAGAGATTCTTGAATTCTCCTCAGACAACCCAGCCCCCCCGGCACATCCGGGCCTGCGGCTTTTCGTCACCCGGTTGCCCGGGTTTTGACTTTATCTAAGGCCGGACAATGTTCGCCCCTCATTTGCACTAATCATCAACATCCCAAGTGCCGGAAAAACTATGCGCTGCAGCCATTCCCCCCTCCCCTATCTGAGGCGCAGAACTCCCCAAAGGCTCTAAGCGCCCCCTCCCGAACTCATGATTTGGGCTTTCTGGTTCCCCTGAAAGAAATGGGCAGCAAAGTACCCGGTACAATTTTTCAAATATCTAGATGGACTTATAGCAGATCTCAAACAGCAATGGCTGATGTGACTTTGGTAAGATAATAATTATAACATACGATTATTTATAGATATATTTTTAGTAATATCTGATACTTATAATTTGATGACCATGACAAGAATTTTTGTATTTAAAAACACTTCTGTCCGGTTAAATAGGAATACATGAACCCTGATTCTTGATTTGTATGTTCTGAAACGGCAACGGTTGATATGACTTTGGTGAGTCAATGCTGATGCTTGCGGAAATTTGCAACGATATTACGAGTTATATCTGACGGTTATCATTTTGATGGCGTGCATTCCCGGAAATGTCGAACTCATTCAATCCGCCGGCAGAGCCGGAGGTTTACCGTGTCAATTACAACTTACGACTATTTGTCCAGAGCTTGTAAGTAATATCTGAGGTTTATCTTTTTATTAGCCACACCAAGTTTTTTTCTTATATGGAAGCGGTGTGCTGAGACCGTATTCTCGGAGACACTCAGCAATTCAGCTATCTCCTGGGTTGTTTTCCCTTCCTTGATGAGATTGGCAGCCTGGACCTCCGTAGGAGTAAGGCCAAGATATTTCTCGGAAAGCCTCCTGGTAAAAGGAGAGGTAATCTCCCGCATATGGGACTCGATAATGGTGAGATAGGTCGTCTGATCGGCATCTAACCTGCTCTTCTTAAGTTTTTCAACGTACGGGTCAATCATACTCTTTACGTTCATGAGGACACTTTTGCCAAGTTCCGTCCTGTCCTCTTCTCTTTGTTTCAACAAAACTCTCAGCGCCGCATTGAATTCTTCAAGACGGCGGGTCTTGGCGTTTAGCTCTTCCTCCACTTTCTTGCGTCCGGTGATGTCCCTGACCAGACTGCACATAACTTTACGGCCTGCCATCATGAATGTAGTGGAAGATATTTCAGCCGGAAACTGTATCCCTTTCTTTTTCCTGTGGTATCGAAGCGGCACTTGAGTCAGCATTCCAACCAACGTCTCCTTTATTAAGGCATCCGACTGGTCTGGTTCCGCGGTAAGATCACTATATTTCAATTCGAGGAATTCATCGCGTGAATAGCCGTACAAGTGCAAGGCCCTGTCGTTGACGTCGATTAACTTGTGGGTCTCCCCATCAAAAACCAGGATGGCGTCCGGTACGATCTCGAAGAGCTGCCGATACCTTTCTTCGCTCTGCCTGACGGTCTCCTCGGCTCGCTTGCGATCCGAGATATCACGGATGGACTGGATGGCGCCGATTACGCTCCCGTCCCGGTCAAAAAGCGGGGAAGCCGTCCCCCAGAGGTACGCGCCTCTGCCTTCGTAAGTCTTCGGTACGCAAATCTCTCCATAGACAGTCTTTCCTTTCGTCTCAACAAAATCATATTTCCCTTTAGCTTCATTTTCGTCACCCTCCACAAAGTCGATAAGTATCGGTCTTTTTTCTCCGTAGAAGGGAACGGCATATGCGTAATCACCCCTCCCGATAATCTCCTGTTGCTTTACCCCCGTCATTTCTTCAATGGCGCGGTTCCAGGCTATAACCCTTTTCTGCCGATCGATGGCAAAAGTTGCATCAGGCAGAAAGTCGATAATATCCTGAAGTTGCCGGTGAGAAACTTGAAGGGCCAGTTCGGCCTCTTTGCTGTCGGTTATGTCCCTTATGATGCCTACTATAAACTTATTTCCGGGCTTATCCGTAAACAGGGTCTTCTTGGTGACAATAGTGCGGATGCCCCCTTCAGCATCCCTTATTTCCTCCTCGTTTACGTCCTCTTCTCCCGTTTCGAAAACGGCTTCATCTTTTCCCCAAAAAACATCAACCTGCTCTTTGGGGAAGAAATCATAATCAGTTCTACCGAGAATTTCCTCGCGTTGTCTGCCTGCAAGCATGCACTCGGCGTCGTTGACCAATATGAAACGGTGCTGTCTATCCTTTACGAATATCGGATCACTTATGGAATTGACGATTTTGTGGAGATACTCCTTTGACTCCCGCACCGCCACCTCTGCCTGCCTGCGCTCGGCTACCCGTCTTTCCAGATGAAGAGTGGCCTCCCTCAGCGATTCTTCAGACTGCACTTGGGCTTTACGTAGCCTTAGCGCCCCTACCCCATAAGAAAGATTACCGGATAGTTTCACGAGGAATTCCACTTCTTCCGTATCGAAGGCGTCGTTTTGCGAGGAATAAATGGTAAGTGCTCCCAGCCTCTGTCCGTCAAGAAAAAGAGGGAGACCGATAATTGAAAGATAGCCACGTTTTAAAGCCTCCACTTTCCAGGGCGCAAACTCCGTTTGACTACCAACCGAGCCAATGATGCTGGGATGGCCTGTGCGGATGCAAGTACCCACAGGGCCATTTGCCCTCTCGGCATCCTGCCAGGTGAGTTTAACCGTCTCCAGATAGCCTTCCTCGTAGCCATACTTGGCAACAGACGTGATCGTTTTATTCAGGTCCTCTTCGGCGTATCCCACCCAGGCCATTCTGTAGCCACCGACATCCACAGCAATGCGACAGATCGAACGCAGCAGTTCCTCTTCGTCTTTAATGTGGATCACTGCATTATTACACTCACTCAGTGCCTGGATCACCCTCTTGGCTTTAATCAGCTCTTCCCTTTTTTGTTGCCGATCCATCGCATGGCGGATCGAGCGCTCAAGAAGGGCGGCACTTAGCTCGCCATGAGTCAGCCAGTCGACTGCTCCCTTATTCATCACCTCGAGATCCGGATCGTGATCAGCCCGACCGGTGAGAAAGACAATCGGAGTCGTGGCGCCGCGGCTTACTGCCTCTTGCATCAATTCGAGTCCATTTCGTTCTTTGAGCCAGTACTCCAGCAGGCAGACATCGAACTCACCGGAAAGGATTGCATCCAGTGCGGCCCCGTAACCTGAAACCCACTTGGGAATGAATTTTATGGAGGCGAGATTTGAAAGCAAGTCTCGAACGACCCTATAGTCGTTCTCATCATCATTGACGAGAAGGACCTTAATGGCATTACTCTGCATATTTCGTCCAGTCCATGAGAACCATAGGTATGCGTTGAGCGCTGGACAAATCGTCTTGATCGTAGCCAAAGGTTCGGTATGTTGCCCGATTAGCAAGGGTTATATTGGTCTTCATATCGACTTTGATAAGTGAACTCGCCCCGATGGGAGGACCAAAAGAAAACCACCGGATAAATTCCGTGGGAGGGAAACATGGGAAGCGTAAGCAGGAGGTCTTACATTCCGTGCGCTTAGCCCGCTCCAAAGTTGCATCGAGTCGCATGTTTGAAGAGCAGGGCCTAATCGCACTCGCAAAGCTGTAAAGGAGACGAACTATTTGAAAGCCAACGAGAGCCGGAAACTTCGAATACCAAGTCCGTTGAGGTTGAAGCAATGGGAAAACTGGACCATAAGAGGCGATATTTTTGGAAACTGCTTTACTGCAGGCCAAACCCATTGAGACCGGCATAGCCAGTCCACTTTGCCATGCCCACAGGGCGTGTGTTTCCATATCAAACTAAATTCCCTCTCCAATCATCTCTTTTCTCAACACCATCGTGCCTTGAGAAATTCACGCTTAGCCCCGGATCAAGCAGGGACTTTTTCTAAACCGCTCTATTCAGCCTATGCGAAGGGCGTTAAATCCCTCCGCCGGACGCACGCGCCAAACATTCAATGAACTGGGCTGCCAATGACAGTCGTGTTTCTTTATCAGAGCCACAAAAAGCTACATTAATTTGTGATTGGCTAGTGCCGGCACAACCATTCTCGCTGGTAGGTTACAATGACGTCTTTAGTGAGCAATCATTGTGCCAGCGAGAGCCACAATGTCGACCAACGTCTAAGTAGCTAAAATAACGGCTCGAATTTAGCATTCATAAACAGGCTTCAAAGGAGAGGCGAGGCAAAATGCCGCTTGGCGAGGATTTAAGATGAAGTTCGGCGTGACATTTTCTCCCAGTGCGCGAGTCGATCTGGAAAAGCATCTCAAAGAGATTGAAGTATCAGAAAACCCAACTGGAGGACCGCAGATTTTGACTGCATTTACGACGAGGTGGAAGATCGGATAGTCGCCCGCAAAGTTGGAGAATACACGCAATATCTCCTGATGCCGGCTTGGACCGTGACTATTCACAAGTCCCGGGGCAACACGCTGGACAATATAAACAAATACGGCAGGTTAAAGTTAGACTACTTCTCGGATTTCGTAACCAGGAATCTTTTCAGTGTATAGCCGGTCTTGCCCGTTCCCACATAGCTAATTCGAACTATGACACTTTCTGAGATTCGATGTTCCTCCTCCACTATTTTGAAAGGAAGGTCCGGTACAACAAATTCACACATTTTTCGATCTACCAACTCATGGACTGTGTTTGTCACAAAGTCTTGCTCACTGTTTACCGCAACCGCGAAAACGTATGCCCACGGATGCCAATCCTCACAAAACAGCGTGCCCTCTTTTGAATAATACACTTTCTCGTCCACCGCGGAAACTCCGATGGGATACGATAAGCACACCAAGACGCAAACCATCCAGACGACGAGATCTTTCTTCATACTTGCCCCCAGGGTAGGACTTTCCGGTAAACCGGGTAGATGTCTCCCTCCAATTCCTTTATCTCAGATCGCTTTCTATAATTACGGCTTAAAGGCAGATTCCCTTGAGAGGTAAGAATAAGGGCCTGTCCACTTTATCCTTTACGTGTTCGTGCCGGCCAATGATAATATGTGTTAGGTTTTAGTTACGGATTTGTCTTCGTTTATGTGCATCATCTAAAGATCGACTGTAGCCCCTTGGAAGAGGTCACAGCATGTAGGATGGGTGCAGCGAAGCGTAACCCATCGCTTTCTGTTACTTCGGATGAACACCATGACTAATTACCGTCGCAACCGCCTGGCTGGCGGTACATATTTTTTCACCGTGGTGATTGCCGAACGGCATCTCGATATGTTGGTCCAACACATTGAATATTTGAAGGCCGCGCTCCGGAATGAACAACAAAAGACTTTGGGGAATGATCTGCGGAAAGACGGGAGTGAGCATGATGGGTTGCGCTGCGCTCCACCCATCCTACGGCTCTACGGACCCTTTCCACCAGAATGTGCCTGCTGTCTGCCACTGACCGCAGCCCTTCTCCGGTCCCGACGACGGGTTTTGGCTCTTCCATCTTCAAACATACCGCGCTCAATCACTGCAAGTGTAAAGGGGGATTTAAGGGGGGTAGGCATTGGGCGGTACAGTATCCATGAGGTCAACCGCTGAGGAAAATCGGTCTCTTGAATTATCTCTAAAGATCGACTGTAGCCCGGCAAAGCAACCTTGCAGGATTTTTCGAGTTGTCGAACGTCTCTGTGGTGAATTTTTTGCGTGGTTCCGGGGTTGCCGACATGCGGGCAGGATGTTTATATGACAAAAGGAGGGGCTGGCGAATTGCGGGATTAAAACTTCCCGAATTGTAGTATTTGATTCCTAAATCCCTCAATCCACAAATTGCTTTTTGGCATTTCTCTGCGGTGAGCGGTTACCAAAAAGGAGATTCCATGTTCTGGGCAGGTCTGGTCATTGGACTGATGATGGGAACGCCTCTTGGCATTTTCGTTTTGGCGTTCATGATCTCTGCGAAACGCAGCCAGGATGCATTGGATAATGCCCTCTCGGCCATAGAGCCAACGCCTATGCATTGATTACTCACGACCTCCCCACCTCTGAGGCGCAGAGATCGCGGAGAAGATTTAGGGATTGGGTAGTTAATCTCTAAATTCCTCAATTGCATCGAACCGTATTTATTTAAATTCCTCAATTTCTCTGCTTTTCTTCGTGTCCTTCGTGCTCTTTCGTGCCGAACGCATTGGCGCTTGCCCTTTGCGTAAGATCCATGAGTTTGTTTGCATCTTCCATCTCGACACCTATGACCCTATTGTGCTCATCCAGGTCGAGCACAATACCGGGTGCAATCTCATCTGAGTCCGTACTTGGCCCCTTCGGCAAATACCGATTGAGGGATTGAACCATTTCAAATATGATAACGGCGAATTACAATTTTCGTCTCCGCTCGCCGCACCTTCGCCTGACCAGGCGGCCGTCTGGTCTCTGCGTTCCCGGCGTCCCCGCGCAGTGAGCCTTTAGAGGGCAGCATGCCAAGGTCTATCGTCTTTATTCTGGTCCTTATCGTCTTTCTCATTCAGGCCGGCCGGTGCTGGGGGTTTCAAGCCACCGTCATCGGCGTTCGGGATTTAAACACCATAAGAGTATCCCGCGCCGGTCACGTGGAATCCTTCGGCTTGTACGGTGTATGCGTCCCTGATAAAGACCAGCCGTTTGGCCCGAAAGCTGTCCAGTTCCTTTCGAGTGTTTTGGAAAGCAGAGTTGTGGAAGTAGACCCTGTTGAAACGGACGTGGACGGCCATGTGCTCGGGATCGTTTCCGTGGACGGTGAAAGCATTAACCGGCAGATAATCGCTTTTGGCCTCGGCTGGGTCGACTCCGGCCATTGCTCGAGACCCGAGTGCCGCGAGTGGTCAGTGATTCAGGACCGGGTTGAACCGGCCGGGAAAGGGTTCTGGTCGCTCGTTTGGCCCAGGGAGGCCGAAAAGCCGAGGTTTGTAAAGATTGAGATGAAGTGTGGAAAGTGCGGACGCATTCACAAGTTCTATCTGCAGCTGGAAAAGGACCCGAGGCTGATCGCACCTGCGAGAAAGGAGGGCTACGCTCCCCTTCCGGAAGGCAACGCGATTAATTGCAACTGCGGGGCCAGGGTGGACCTTACCGAACTGAAAAGGGAAATTTCCTCGACAACCGGCAAAACAGTGGGATTCCACCCCGCAATGAGAGGTCCAATTGAAGCAGCAAAGCAATCGACACTCTCAGAGGGGAAATTAAATAAAGGCGGAGATGGGCAAGATCGAGCAAGGTCGATGACTCGGACACATGAAAGAAAATCAGTAAGAGCTCAACCCGGGAGCCTGTCGGAATGCAATCGGGTAGGAGCCGAAGTCACCTCCCCCGTCCTCCCGCACCACAGCGCGTACGGTTCCGTACACGGCGGTTCATGAAGCACATCGAAGTCTTCTCGGTTGGATTTCCAGGAGGCTCAGAGCCTTTTGAGGTTGATTCCCTTCGGTTTTGCACAGCTTTCAATGAGTTCCCTGCAGTAAGAACAGGTTCGACATTCTTTAGAGCATGAGGTCAACCGCTGAAGGAAATCGGCGGGAAGTCGATCGTTAGAAACGTGTAACCACTCGGCCGTTCCGTCCATGGCGTCCATCAGGTCGAGAAGATTGCCTGAATGTTTCCCGTGCAGGTAGGCGTCCACCACTCGCATGAGGAAGGGGGCGCCCAGGGTTCGTCCACATAGCTTGAGCACATCGACGTACGGTTCGTAGGCGCCGACGTCTTCCGGTCGGATAAACGGTGATTTCAACAGAAGGGAAGGGTCGCGCCGAAGCGTCCGCATGCATCCGAGATCATTGTTGATGTGGTGGGTATCCAAGGGGTGCCCCATGTTGACCAGGGAAATGTGGCAATCGTGGGTCAGCTTGTACGGACAGTGATAGAGGCATCCTTCATTGGACAGAAGTTCGAGTTTCACAGCCGGGAGCGACTTCCTGCAACGGGCAGTAACTTCCGTAAGAGCATCCAGGCGGCGATTGAGAGACCGATCCAATATTAGCGTTCCCGGAAGGCGGAATCGAGTGGAGGAGATGAAATCGACCATGCTCGCGATTCGGTCGTAGGTGTCCAACATGCAATTTACGCTGGGGATGGCCTCGAGCTGGGATGCTTCGTCTCCTCCCGCATCGGAGATAGCCTGGAGATAGTAGGCGTCGGCAAACACGATTCCGTCGATCACTCCGGCCTTCAACATCGATCGAAGGGTTAGAATCACCGTCCGCAGGTGATCGCGATCGACATATGCCCCATGCGCCTGGGCTCGACCGTTCATGAGCAGATACTTCCTGGAGATTCGCACGGATCGCAGGAATTCAATCCAGCGGTCAGTTTCCAGGAGCCAATGCTTGTGACGGCTGTCATGGACATCGGCGGAATAGAGGCTGAAGTGGCAGGAGTATAACGAATTCGCGTGCCGATTGAGGGTTGCGGCGAGTTTTTCATCGGGGATCACCGGCACGTTGAAGAGCATTTCAGGCCATCCTTTTGCCCTGACTGCAAAGTTTGAAAATCATTATCCCGGGATAAACTCAAGTCTGAACGATATGCGCTCCCTGGGGGAACTCGAGTTCTTCGACAGCACTGATGATTCCTTTGGACAGAGCGAACGCAGCATCTTTGGTAGCACCTTCGGCAAAGAATGCGTCGACATCCTCCTTGCTTAAATTCGATCTGTTTACGATAATGTCCCTCATCTTATTTTCCGCTGCCGTCAGTGAAGTGATTATTTCCATTAACTGCGGTCTCCAAAGCTCAACGGCATCCGACAAATCCCAATGAACACCATGAAACAAAAAAGTGGAGTTAGGACAAGCCAGCCTTTTGGAACCCGCCAGGAAAATTACGTTGGCTATTGAATCGATACACCCGGAATTGTGAGTAATTACATCCGCGGGCAGACCAATCAGCTGATTATATACTGCCACACCAGGGTCAACGTCTCCACCAGGGCTGCTCAACACGAGGTACAACTCTGTCGCGCCATTATTTATGGCTTGGTTACAGGTATCGAGCAGAGGGTTCACGGTATCCCAATTAATTGGGCGCACAAATGAAATATAGGCTCTTTGACGGTTCATTATCATGCCCCTGTATCATGCATGAATAACGCATCAATTTGGAATGTGATGAGTCGAAGCAACATCTTGAAATTGGATTTTGCCTCAAAAACTTCCAGAACAACCGCAAACCCTGCAAAACCGTAGAATTCCCCGATCACACACCGACATGGAGCGTGACGCCGAGGGCCTTAGACTCCTGAGCAGAGGACACAATATCCCAACGGGACGTACGCCACTCGTCGAGGGCCGCGGCATCCGGAGGCATCGGGCTCTTCATCCGATGCGGCGTCCCGGGGGCCGAGAAAGCAGTGATCCCGTGGTTGGTCTTGCCGGTCTGTTTTCCCCGGGGCTTATTTCCAGGTGAAAGTACCGTACCATGCCTTATGTCAAGGGGTCCTTTTCGGTTGCTTGTCCACCTTCTTTTTGTCCTTCTGATGTTGTTTTTCGGTGTTCTGCTTCTGACCCTTTTCCTTATCTTTCTTGCCCTTATCTCCCATCGTGTTCCTCTCTTCCCGTTATCCCTCATCGTCATAACTGTGACTATGCGACCATTGCTAACGATAAGCATTCACGCCGTTATTGGAGATCTTGATACTCTATTTCAGGGCCTCACCCCTCTGGCCGGGGGAGTGCAAGGTGTCCGGCCCGGAACAGGAGGGGGCAATCCTCATTCCTGCCAGCCCTAATCGACCTCGATAACGCTTCCTTCGAACTCCACCTTTTGTCCCCGCCTGATCTTGCAGCCTTTGCGGATCTCAACGTTTCCATCCACATTCACTTTCCCTTCGCTGATGGCGATCTTGGCCATCCCCCCACTCGAGCATAAACCTGTCGCTTTAAGGAGCTTCACCAGTTCAATGTACTCGGTTTCGAGCGTTTCAAGCGAAAATTTTATGACCATTGAGGCCTCTCTAAGGTTGATAGGATTGACCGCTCGCTCTCTCGCGCAGAAGCCACGAGGTCGAGTGCCGTTGGGGCAATTGAATTTGAGGTAAATATTTCACTCGCCATCCGTCACTCTATTCCTTATTTTTCAAGCATTGGGGACAGGGTTTACCCGAAAGATGCCGACATCCGGCAATGAGTGCGTATGACCGGGAACGGAGAAAGTCATTCAATCATCACTTACAAGAAAGGAGAGGAACTCTGTCCATCATTCGTGTGTTCTGCCTGACTTCGCTTGTGTCATGACGCTACACCGGAATTGGATGGAGGCTCCCAAAAAACATCATGACAAAAGCGACACTTGAAAAAATCTTTGAGTATGCATCGATGCCGGTGCACGGCACGTTGTCTCGAAAGCTTCGCAAAGATATCAAATTGCAGATCAACGAAGCAAAACTCTATGAAAACGCGGTTTTTTTCTTAGGTGAAGAATTCGTCAGGGTCACTGAAACCACTGACGATGAAACGATCAATACCTATTATGATTGGGACAAAATCGTTTCCGTCCGGACCATTGCGAACATCACAAAATAGCGCAAGCTTGTCAGACCATTTATTTTGGAATCCGGCACGGCAAAGAAAGCCGAAACCGGGAATAGAGAATCTCCCATCCAGCGTTTTCAGATGGCCATGAAGCGCTATGAGTTGGAGTTTTCGTCATCGGGCAAATCTTCTCCAACTGCGGGGATGGGATATCCTCGGGTCTCCGGGTGTAAAAACCCGGTCTAAACTGAGCGGCGTCAACACCGCCCATCGCCTAGCGCCGGAAGCCGCACTCAAGCGTGAAAAACTGGAAGTTTGATTTAGCCAGCGGTCCTCTGAGCTTTGCGAGTTCCTGTTCCGATCCGTGAATTTCCAGCCGGACGAGTTCGCCAATTTTCGATGCTTCATCCAAAAGGGGCGCCACATTTTCGAGATGCGCCAATGCACCTTCGGCATCCGCATAGCCTTCTCGGCAATGGGCCTCGCTTTCGGAAAAACTCCACCCGTAATAGATGGTTTTTGGCTCCGTGCTGCTCTTCTCGACAAACCGCTCAGCCAATTGCTTAAAAGCCTGCATTTTGTCGCCGGGGACCTTGAAATACGGTACGATCGAAACGCACTTGTCCTGAACCGCCATAAGTTCCTCCACAGTTTTCATTGTGCAGATCGAAATCGGGAACACAACCGTGCCCCCCTGTATGAATAGTCCGCACGCACTATACCAGAGGTTCTGTCTTTTTCAACATATTCCTGTGTCAGTTGAGCTTCCGGAACTAAGCGCAGGCTGCTACCGACGAACGCGCCACGATAGAGGCAAGCCGTTAGGTAACTTGAAGGTTGATAGGATAGATCGGAATCAAATCGATGATTGTATTATGCAAGACTCCATGCAGATTTCTCCAAACCTTTGAAAAGTGGAATATTCTTCTACCGTCGCATACTAAACCCGCACTTTACACACCGGCTATGAGGACGGTCATCATATAAAAAATAATGTTTTATATCACTAAAAATGGGGTAATCACCCTATATCTATTAACGATACGCAAGATGTACTATGACGCCAGGTCCTGTGCACTTATCTAGCAGGGTGCTGAAAAATGATTGAAATTCCCACTCCGCAGTTCAAATACCGTGGGGCCGTCACACCGACGAAAGTCGGGGTCCGGTTTTTGGTTCAAAAATCAAACATTTCAGTAAACCTATGGATTCCGTCGTCCGCCGAAATGACGAATCATTGTATCTTTTTGGGGCTCTTTCCCCACTGGCGGACACTTTTTCAGCATCCTGTCAGGTAAGGATCCTCTTTAGTGGCAGTCAAGATGATAACATCAGATACCTCATCACATGAAAAATAGGGTTTGATATCACATGAGAATAGGGTAATCACCTTATTCTATTTGTGATGTATACGATGTATCTTGTTCTATATTTGTCCTGCTGAGGGTCAACGCACTTATTTCTGTCATTTCTCTTCGCTTCTCGACATCTGCTGGAAAGCAGGGCAGATCAGCCTGCAAGGGTTTCCCGTTTCTATCGCACACTTAAACAAATCAGCGCGAGGGGAGGTCCTGTTCAGTACATATCCGATGGCAGAACGCCGGGTGACGGCTAATAGCCAAAAAAAGCGGAGGGACATAGCTCCCCTCGCACGTGAAAAACATCACTTCAAGCCGTCGGAACCATGTAGACGGCCCCCACCCCCCAGAGAAGGAAGGAGACAGAAATGAGAAAAATGCTGATCGTTGGAATCGCACTTTCGCTGGTCCTTGTCAGCGGCGCCTTTTTCAGCGCACAGGCGCAATGCGGTTGCCTGTCCTGGCTCAATCCGTGCACCTGGCATTTCACTTATTGCCCCAGTTGCCAGCCACCGCCGCCGAGGGATACGGACTGCCCGCGGACAAACTGCTGCAACTGGCACTGGCACTGGCCTTGCTGCGGCTCAACAGCAGTTCCACCTCAGTGACATAGTTTATTGGCAGGCCCCCGGCGCCCTCCTGGCCCTCCCGCTCCCGTGTCCTTCCCTGCGGGGCCGGAGGCCGAGCGCCGGGCATTACGCAACATGAATGAAAAGATAGGGGCCGCCCGTGAAAAGATGTTCCAGCTCCAAGGGCGACCCCATTCAAACACATTTCACCGATCAACATACGTTCCGAAAGCTTTACTCTATGTGCTGTGAGATCAACTTCCCAACCTAATCCGTTAGGGTTGAAACGGAAGAGGCTTAGCAGGGTGCTGAAAAATGATTGAAATTCCCACTCCGCAGTTCAAATACCGTGGGGCCGTCACCCCGACGAAAGTCGGGGTCCGGTTTTTGGTTCAAAAATCAAACACTTCAGAAAACCTATGGATTTCGGCGTCCGCCGGAATGACGAATCATTGTGTCTTTTTGAGGCTCTTTCCCCACCGGCGGACACTTTTTCAGCATCCTGCTAGAGGCAGAACGCGAGGCGATGGCTAATAGCCACAAAGGCAAAGAGCGAAGGGACATCGCCCCCCGCATGTGGAATGCATCATTTCCAGCAGTCGCAACCCTGTAGACGAGCCTCACAAAACAACCGGAAAAAGGAAGGAGACAGAAATGAGAAAAATGCTAATCATCGGAATGGCGCTTTCGCTCGTTCTTGTAAGCGGCGTGTTTTTCAGCGCACAGGCGCAATGCGGTTGCGCACAGTCGCAATGCAGTTGCCTGTCCTGGCTCAATCCGTGCAACTGGCACTGGCCTTGCTGCTCCTCAACAGCCGCGAACACGGCAGCGGTGAGAGATGCGGACACCCCGCATTCGAATTGCCTTTGTAACCTCTCTCCCTGCAACTGGCACTTTCCATCCCTTTGTTGCGGCTCAAAAGGCGCAGTTACCGCCCCGTGAGATAATTTATTGACAGACCTGACCCAATCGGCCCCGCCCACTCCCGTATCCTTCAACCGCGGGGCCGGAAGCCGAAGCGCCCGGCCTTACGCGGCTTGAACTGAAAGAGAGCACCAACCCTCTCCCGGCCGGAACCCCATCTCTTGCATTGAGTTTTGTAACATTGTCGAAAGCAAGCAATAATGAGTATGCATCTATGTCGGTTCACGGCATTTTGTCTCGAAACTCCGCAAGGATATTAAATTGCAGATCATCGAAAACAAATTTTATGAAGATGCTGTGTTTTTATTAGGTCGGGAATTCGTCAGAGTTCACTGAAAACACTGGACCTATATGAAAGATTCGAACCCTTCTGCTTTGCAGGAGGTATCTGACGGGAGTTCGACGAACAGCGCCCACCAAATTCAGAATAGTATCTACATTCGCATGGGTAGCTGCGATAAAATGTACGACCCCGCTGGACCAAAATGTTTTTTGACACTTTACGCGGATATCGCATAGGCTTACCGACAAATCTACTCGTAACACTCTGATTTTATTGTGTTCTTTAAACGAACGAGTGGGGCCTTGCACATCGCTGCGCTCTAATATCCCGATCTCACTGAACTTTTAGAGATACTTGCCCGAGATTCCCTTAAATTCCTGTCTGACTTTCTCTCAGCGCATGAAGGCAGTCACCTGAAAAATCATCTGTGGATAGGGCAATCGCCCTATAGCAATTCACGATAGTACTTCTTACAATTTTCTTATACGTGTCCTGCTTGGTGTCGAAGTCATGTTCCAGCGATCTCTTCCCATCTCGACATTACCGGCACGCAGGACAGAGCGGCTTGCAGAGGTCCCAACCGGTTCATAGTCAACTTGCAGGCCAAAAGGAGAGGAAGTCTGTTCGGCTCGTTATCTAAGGTAGAATTAACAGGTAAAGGCCAACAGCCTAAAAGCGGGGACTTAGCTCCCGGCGCATTTGCAATCGTCGTTTCGAGCCGCTGTAATCGTTTGAGCAGCTCGGCAAGAATAGAAAAAAGAAGGAGACAGAGATGAGAAAAATGCTGATCAATACAAATACGAGAAAAATGCTGATCGTAGCAGTTGCGCTTTCAATTGTACTTTTAAGCGGCAGTTTCTCCAGCGCCCAGGCGCAGTGCGGTTGTTTTTCCTGGCTCAGTCCGTGCAACTGGCATTGGCCTTGTTGCGGTTGTTCCACTACTATCACACCACCACCGCCACCACCGAGGGATATGGACTACCCGCGGTCAAATTGCTGCAACCCGCACCCTTGTTGCGGCTCAGTTAACCCTCAGTGAGAGAATCTGCCTACAATACCTGATGCAACCCTCCGGCCCGCTCCCGAAGACTTCCACCGCGGGACCGGAGGCCAAGCGCCCGGCCTTTCGGGACTTGAACTTTGATGAAAAGGAGGGGGCCAGTTTTTGAAATGCAAATAATGCTCGCATTTCAAGGGCTGCCCCCTGATTTATCCGGATGCCCCATATCTTGCATGGAGTTTTTGTGACGTTGTCGAAAGCGAGTAAGGGCTATCCGATTAAACCAACTTCGCCCCGAATCTCTGCCTGATGTGAAACTCCCGAAGCATCTCTACCCCGGGTATTTCAGGCCCTCCCCGGTAAGCTGCCGAGCCGGACCTTCTCACGTGGGCCGGCCGCGTCAAAACCATCGATGACAACCGGCCCGCGTGGCGGCGCTTTCTTTATTAAACTACTGTGCCGTTATCGTTATCGAACTCGAAGCAGCGGACACAGACCCCGAATCCGCCCCAACCTTGTTTTTAGCAGTTACCGTGAATGTATAGGAATGCCCGCCGGTCAGGCCCTTTACGATTATCGGACTGTGTGACCCCGAGGTTGTCTTGCCTGTAGGCGTCCCATTATCGTACGGGGTCACCATGTAGGAGGTAACGGGATATCCACCGTCTGAAGCCGGGACCGCGGGCGTGGGAGTGAAGCTGATCGTCGCCTGAGCTTTGCCGGGCGCTGCCGTTACACCTGTCGGCGCGTCGGGAAATGTGGCAGGCGTTGCCTTGACGGCCTTTGTCGGCAGACCGGTGCCAAACGAGTTGGTCGCCTCTACCGTGAATGTATAGGCTGTGCCGTTTGAGAGCCCGGGCACGATTATCGGGCTTCCCGTACCTGTGGCAATCTGTTGTGCGGCTCTGCCAATATACGGTGTCACGATGTAGGAGATAACGGGGCTGCCACCGTCTGAAACCGGGACCGCGGGCGTGGGGGTGAAGTTGACCGTGGCCAGGGCGTTGCCCGGCGTTGCAATTACCTGTGTAGGGGCGCGTGGTACTGTGACTGGAATTACCGGGCTGGAAGCAGTTGATGCCGGACCAGTCCCCAGCTTGTTTTTAGCCGTTACCGTGAACGTATAGGAAGTGCCGTTCGTCAGACCCTTCACGATTATCGGGCTATGTGGGCCGGAGGTTGTCTTTCCCGCGGTTCCCCCTGTATATGGTGTCACGGTATAGGAGGTAATGTTGCTTCCGCCGCTTGATGAGGGGCCCGTGAAGCTGACCGTCGCCAATGCGTTGCCGGGTATTGCGTTTACACCTGTCGGTGCGCCCGGGACTGTGGCGGCAGCGAAATTTCGCCCCGTTAAAGCAGCTCCGTTGACATTGGAGCTGAGGATTTGAGGAGTAAAGGTATAGCCGGTCAGGCTCGGAGTGATCTTATACACGCCCTTGGACAGTCCGGAAAAGATGTAATTGCCGCTGCTGTCTGTGGTCGTGCTTTGCGTCGCCGCTCCCCCGAGATTCATGGTGGCTCCCAGGAGCCCGGAGCCACCGCTCGTCACGGTCCCGGAGATGGAGTAGGTAATCGCGGATACCGTCGCGAATACATAGGCCGCCCCCTGGGACGCATGGCCGTCGACCTTGGCGTTGTATGACCCGATCAGGATGGTGTCGCCGTCACTGCTAAGCGAGGCTGAGATACCAAAGACATCGTTGGCCGCACCGTCCGAGGCCGTAAGCTTTTGCTGCTCATTCCAGGCCACACCGTTTCGAACAAACTCGTAGGCGGCTCCCTGCGCCGTCTTGGGCTCGTTTGTCCCGATCAGGGCGGTGTTGCCGTCACCGCTAAGCGACACTGCCCAGCCAAAATAATTATTCGCCGCACCATCCGAAGCGGTGAGCTTTTGTTGCTGGGTCCAGGTCACACCGCTATTAACAAACACGTAGGCGGCCCCTTGTATCTTAAGTCCGGCGCCCTCCGCCCCGATCAGGGCGGTGTTGCCGTCACCGCTAAGCGACACTGCTCCGCCAAAGCCATCATCCGCCGCACCATCGGAGGAGGTGAGCTTTTGCTGCTCACCCCACGTCCCGCCGCTATTGGCGAACACGTAGGCCGCTCCCTGATACGCATTGGCGCCAACCGTGGCATAGTATGCCCCGATCAGGGCGGTTTTGCCGTCATCGCTAAGAGAGACGGAAACGCCAAAATTATCACTCGCCGCACCGTCCATGGCGATGAGCTTTTGACTGCTGACTCCAGACCACGCCACTTCTAACAAAGACATAGGCGGCCCCCTGCTGCGCTTTGCCGCTTGCCGCGGCGTATACCGACCCGACCAGGGCGGTATTGCCGTCGGCACTGACCGCTACCGACTGGCCAAACTCATCGTTCGCCGCTCCATCCGAGGCTGTCAGCTTTTGCTGCTCGCTCCACGTCCCGCCGTTATTGACAAATACATAGACCGCCCCCTGGTACTCATTGCCGGTAACCGTAGCGCAGACCGCCCCGATCAGGGCGGTTGCGCCGTCGGCGCTAAGCCACACCGACCAGCCAAACTGGTCGTCCGCCAGGCCATCGGAGGCCGTGAGCTTTTGCTGGCTCCAGATCCCTCCGTTATTGACGAACACATAGGCCGCCCCCTGGTACGCATTGCCTGCAACCGTAGCATTGTCTGCCCCGATCAGGGCGGTGGCGCCGTCACTGCTAAGCGACACCGAGCAGCCAAAGACGTCATTGGCCGCACCATCGGAGGCAGCGAGCTTTTCCTGCTGGATAATAGGATCAATCACCACGGGATATGTTGCTTCATGGTCGTCTACCCGAAGCAGGATGGTGGATCCGCGCTGTTCCAACCAGGCGGGAAGGTTTCTGCCTGTAGCGTCACGGGCGCTAAGACCACTATAGCGAAGGACGGGTTCACCGGCTAAATTCGATACCAGGGCCGCGTTTTGCTCAACCTGGACCCGCGCCTCCCCGGTCCAGGCCAGGCGCACGGTAAGGGCTGCACGGGCAGAGGCCCCCTTAGGCGGTGACGGCGCCGTAAAGCCCTGCTCGATTCCAAGTGGACCATTGACATACCACTCGGTCAGCCCGCTCCGGTGGTATTCCACGCGATGTTCATTCGCCTGCGGAACGGCACTTTCCACAGGCACCAGGTCGTCCCCATAGCCCCAGGCCTCCAGCCGCAACCCCCAACTCAGCTCTCCAGCCCGAACGGCAAGGCCTCCCTCGCTCCAGCTAGCCTCGAACTGCTGGGCGGAGTTCACCCCACGGCAGTTCCCGCCCGCATGTTCCAAATGGTACGACCGGTCGTCCAGACCCAGCGCATCGGAAACAGCCGCCTGCAGCACTTCCGGCTGCTCATGGAGGTTGGATGAACTTGCTTGGGCCGCAGCCGCCAAGCCCAACACACCAGCCGCGAAATAGATAGCAACAGTCAACCGCGCAAAAATCCTCAGTGTGTTGCTAAAACTTTTAGAGCATGCTTTCCAAAACATTTCCCCCCCTTCAAAAAGTCTTTTGCGACAGCTTCGGTTTGAGTATGGACAGGCATACGAGCAAATGAATGATGCATCGCAGGGTCCCTTTGAGATACCGGCGGAACGGAATGACTCGCAAGTGGCCTCGGCCGCGTTTATGCACTTTCAGTCCATACCATGACCAACTGACACTGTTTTTCTTGTCGGTCCGGCAAGACTCACTGTGGGCCACAACGAGCCGAAACTGATAATTTTAGCACAGAAAGATTCAAATCAGATATACCGATTACAGAGAATGGATCAAAAAGAGTCTACCGTTATAAAAAGACGAATAGGTATTCAAAACCCGATATCAAAAGATAGATTCTCACTAAGATATTGCAGCCATTAAATTAACTTGCCTTAATCAACAGCAAGACACTTACTACTGTCCGGGGAAATTCGAATTCTTAGCTGTAAGTGACTAAGTTCGCTAACTCTTTTTCACAAGGCTTCATTTTCGATTTGAATTCGGATTAATGATCTGTTCCCGGCATTCCAGATCGCGCTTAATGCCCGGATAGAATCATTAATTCAATTTGTACTGGTTGGACAAGGGCTTAGCGTGCCAACCCTCTCGCCATGAAGTGCGGTGGGCACGATGAAACTGTGCCCACCCTACGCATTCCCGACTCTCATCCAAATTTACCGGACAGTAGTGCAAGACACTTTTCAACTCTTTTCACCGTTTACTCTTAACTGCTCACTTTTAAGGTGCCCGGTTCCACAAATTTCCACGCTTTCAAAGGCCGGCCTGAGCAGTTCGCAAAGCCTGGGGAGCTTTACGGCGAAAATCAGGGCACCGGTTATACAGCACGCCGCGCCGAGGAGCATAGTGTACTGAACTCCGATCTTGTCGGCGATGATTCCGGCAAGGAAACTCCCAAAGGGCATGACACCCAAAAATGACATGGCATAAAGGCTCATTACGCGGCCACGCTTGTCCTCATCGACTATTGTCTGGACAATCGTATTGCTGGACGCAATGTGGGTCATCATGCAGAACCCGGCCAGGAAAAGGCAAATCATGGAGATATCGAAGTTTTTGGAAAGTGCAAAAAGGGCAATCAACAGGCCGCATGCGGCAGCGGCGGCGGGAATGATTTTTATCAGGCCGCGGGCATTCTTGCGGGAGGCCAGATACATCGTGGCCGACAGCGCACCGATGCCCGCAGAGGACATCAGGAAACCGTACGTGTGCGCCCCTCCATGCAGAACATCCTTGGCAAACGCGGGCATGAGCACCATGTAAGGGGCGCCGGCTATGCCAAAGACCGAAAGCAGCGCGAGAATTGCTATAATTGGCTTGAAATCGAAGGCATAACGGATACCTTCGTAAAACTCCCGCAAAACAGGGCCCTTGCCATTGTTGTTTTGTCTCGGAGCAACCCTTATGGCCGCCAACCCCGCAAGCACCGCGAGGTAGCTTATCCCGTTCAAAAGAAAGCAAACGCCCTCCCCCACCGTAGAAATCAGGATCCCGGCAACCAGGGGGCCGATGAAACGCGCGCTGTTAAACATCGCCGAATTGAGAGCAATCGCGTTCCCCAGGTCTTCTTTTCTCTCCACCATCTGCAAAACGAAAGACTGACGGACAGGTATATCGAAAGCGTTTATTATGCCGATAAGAAGGCTGAGCGCGATTATATGCCAGGTCTGAATGGCGCCGGCAAGCACGAGCGCAGCCAGGATCAGCGCCTGGAGCATGGAGAGGGCCTGGGTCCAGATCAGGAGCCGCTTTCGCTCCCACCTGTCGGCACCCACCCCGGCAAAAGGCCCCAGGAAAAGGGTCGGAATCTGGTTGGAGAACGCAACCGCGCCAAGCAGAAGCATCGATCCGGTGATCCGGTACACCAGCCAGCTCATAGCCGCCTGCTGCATCCAGGTGCCTATTAAAGATACGCACTGGCCCGCGAAGAAGAGCCGGTAGTTCCTGTATCTAAGGGCGCGGAAGAGAAGCCCGATTCCAGCAGGCCGGGCGGTTCCGGTTGAATGGGGTTTCGATTGCAGCCCCCCTCCCCGCAGTCCCCTCGAACCGGCCCGGAAATATTTTAGAAGTGGCAACTGCCCCATGAGAATTCCTTTTATGCCATCTGCGGCCTCCTCGAATGGAAGCGGGTATCGAGACGGTGAAACAGCCTTGAAATTGCCGTCTAGGTTATCCCGGCGAAGATGTGAGAGTCAATCGCAAAGGGTGGGAATGTCTTCCAGGGACAAGCCGCAAACTCCCGGTAGAAACCGCGGCTTTTTACGGTTGCAAAAGCGCCCGCAGAGTGATAGCATAACAGCCTAAATGATAACATGCGTCTTTGGAGCTATCCCATGATTCGAACACAGATTCAATTGACAGAGGAACAGGCCTCTTTGCTCAAAGAGATGGCCCACGAAAGCAACGAGTCCATAGCCGCTATCATCCGCAAAGCTTTGGACCAGTACCTCCTGAAACAACAGCCCAACCGCCGCACGCTGTATCGTCAAGCCCTGGCGGCCGTCGGAAGATACAGCGCCGGCGTTCATGACGTCTCTATCGAACACGATCTCTACCTCGAGGAGGAATTCAAGTCATGATTGTATTCGCCGATACTTCCGCACTGTTCGCCCTCCTGGTACGCGACGATTACATGTATGCTCGCGCCAGGGCAAACTTCGAGCACTTCGTAGAAAACAATACGGTGCTACTGACAAGCTCCTATGTTCTCCTCGAAACGCTGGCTCTTCTGCAGCGCAGAGTAAGCCTTGAAGCCGTATGGGACTTCAATCACAAGATTATGCCGATTTTGGATGTTGTCTGGGCGGATGAGAAGTGGCACGCCCGGGCTCTGCGGCGGTTGCACGCCGAAAGGAACCGCAGCGTGAGCCTCACCGACTGCCTCAGTTTTGAAATCATGGAGGCGCGTGAGATCACAACGGCCTTTACTTTTGATAACCATTTTCCCGAGCGCGGCTTTACAATGGCGGCCTTTCATGATCTTGACGCAGTCAGGAATGGTGGAGGAAATCCCACGGGTCCGTAGCTTTGTGCCGGGTAGAGAAAAAAGGCGATAATTCCTGGCCGACGGTAAGTGATCCGGGCATAATTATAATTCCCACGCCTGACGTTAATGGTGTAAAAGAGGGCCTGTTCCATGGGCGGCGTTGAATCCCGGCGCGGGGAGCAGGGCAAAGCGCCGCCACAACGCTTACTGAAAGAGTTGCTAATGCCAAACACAATCTCGCCAAACATAATCTCCGTTCTTGCCTTTTTTCTGATAATAGCTACGGTCGCCCCTGCGTGGGCGGCCGAAGCCGATTCCATAATCGGTTTCTGGAATACGCCGGATAAAGCTGCTCAGTTCGAGATCTACAGGTGCGAGTCGTTCTACTGCGGTAAAATTTCCAGCCTCCGTGAACCCAACCATCCGCCCTCTGACGGAACGATGGCCGGCAAGCCCATAACGGACACGAATAACCCGAATCCCGCTCTCAGGGATCGCACTCTTACGGGGTTGCCCCTTATATCCGGATTTTGCTACGAGGGTGATAATTCCTGGAAAGGATTGATCTATAATCCCCAGGATGGAAACACCTACAGGTGTAACTTTTCAATGGCGGGGGACAACCTGTTAAAAGTTAGAGGATATATAGGAATTCCACTCCTGGGGAGGACGCAGGTCTGGACCAGGGCGACCAACTGAGGTGCTTTGGGGAACAGGGATTGGCTCCCGGCCGCCACTTGGCAATTGATTAAAGCCTGAATTGTAACTGGTGACCAGGTCTGTTTTACTTGCCCTTTCTCTGTGCTCTCTGCCTCTGTGGTGAGAGTGGGTTTCTTTACCCATCCAGCCAAAAGCGAAGAGCGTTTTTTATCTCCTCGATCTGATCGGGGTCCGTCACCTTTTCGCGCCTGTCGTTTCTGATATAAAAGGCGTCGGCCGCCCTGTCGCTCTTTGTGGTGATTTTGGCTACGAGTATCGGAATCTGGAGTTCGTGCAAAGTCCTGGTAATCGTGTAGAGAAGTCCAATTCTGTCAGCCGTATAGACTTCCAGGATCGTGTGCGTGGCTGAAGATTCATTATCGATAACGATCTTACTGGGTTCGGCCCGAAGCGCTCTTGGCTGTTGCCTTCCCGCCGAACGCGCGGCTATCCGGTAGTCCAGCGCCAGCTTGCCCTTGAGCAGCCGGTCCATATCCTTCTTCATCGCCTCCCAGTCTACGCCCTTCTTACCACCCGGAAGACGGCACTCGAAGATGAGTAGCACAATTTCGCTGTTCATCGTGAAAGCCTGGGCGCTGATGATATTGAGTTCGTGCAGGGCGAGGATTCCGGCCGATTTTGCCAGGAGTCCCGGTTTGTCGTAACTCATGAATGTGATCTCTGCGTTTTCGCGCCAGGCGGAAACCTCCCAGGTGAAAGACTCCTCCGACTCCTCGAGTTTGCGCCTTAAATGCAGATGCTTGACAATCTCCTCGGGGGAGATGGAAACCAGGTATCTCGGGGCGAGCTGTGAGAAATAGGCCTCCACTTCCTGCGGGGTCAAAAGCTCTGCGACACGCGTCATGATTTGCTTTTTCACCCTGCTGATTCGTTCGGAGATGATGCGCGAACTCGGCTCCCCTTTTTCAAGTATGCCCCGAAGATTGCAGTAGAGTGTAAGAACGGGCGTATCGCGCCATTTGTCCCTTGCGCGGGGGCCCGTAGACATCATGTCTGCAAAGGTGAGCAAAACGAGCTGATCGAGGTACTCCTTCCTGCCGACTGCGGCCGAACAGCTCGAAAGCATCTCCGGGTCCGCCAGATCGCGCATGGAGGCGTTGTCCAGCAGAAGCAGGTGTTGCGATACGAGGAATTGAACCGTATCGGTTTCCTGGGCCGAAAGACCCAGGCGTTTTGCTACGGCCGGGATCATTTCTCCGCCTCTTGCCGCATGTCCGCTTCCCGCACTCTTTCCTACATCATGGAAGAGGCCTGCGAGCAGAAGGATAGCGGGGTCTCCCAGGTCGGTCGCTGTCACGGTGAGTTCGGGCTCTTCGTCGCCATAATCACCCGCAAAGATCTTTTTGATCTCGGCAACGGTCCTCAGGTGGTGCTCCTGAACCGGGTAGAGGTGAAATTCGTCGTGCTGAACAAGCCCGTGAACCGACGCAAGCTCAGGGATGAGCGCGGTCATCAGACCGCAATCGTAGAATCTGCGCAAAGCGGGAATCTGGGGAGAATCGGCTCTCAGCAACTCGAGGAATTCATCCTTGACGCCCGTGGACCCGGAAGCCCCGTTCAGAACGTGTTTATTGTGGGATATCCATTGGCGTGTAACGTTTGCCATGCCAAGACGCCGTCCGGCGGACACTGCGAAAAGATGAACCAGGTTTTCGGGAGTCGCCGGATAGCGTTCGGTCTGTATGTAAATCTTCCCGGATCGCTCGACGAGCCCCTCCTCTATGAAGGTCTCCGAGCCCTCGCCCAGCGCCGTACGGCCCTCATCGAGCCTCTCCCTGAATTCTCGCGACACTTCGGCAACACCC
>CAWGZP010000247.1:0-5807 GCA_963826655.1 uncultured delta proteobacterium | reverse complement strand
CGCCGCTGCCCCGGTTTCCGTAACCGCAAACACAAGCATCGTAGCGCATGTGGCCAATACCCGCTTTCCAGACTGATCTGGATAGATTGGACCACCGTGGCGCAAATCCCTCTTACAAACCTTGAGGCGCCGGCCCCTGATGAACCCCTTTCCCATCCACCCCCAAGGGAGGCCGTGTGTCGCAAAAATAGCATCTGCCGCTCAGGCTATGACCGAGGCGGGGAGTCGGAAACCGATTTTTCTTATGCTCTGGCGCTGGCCCGCAGAGGATATGGAGAAGATGAGATCTGCAATCGTATCCTATCAGAGAGAACAAACTGGAGGAATCATCTCGGAGGCAGAAGGATCGATCTTTATCTCGACAGGACGGTCAGAAGGGCAAAAGCAATCATAGAACAGACTCGGCATCGGTCCAAATAAAACGTCTGTGCCACTTAATCAGAAAGAATCTGTCCATTTAATTTGAAATCCAACATGGAGATTTCAAGATCGCTTTCCACTTCTTTAACCAGGTGGGTCAAATCCACGGTGGTAAAAGGGGCTAAATTGGCGCCAACTCGTGAGTAGTCGAGGAGCCCTTTTACCATATCCGACATTCGCTTTGCCGATTTCATGATCCGGTCGAGGTAATCACAACCTTTATCGGTAAGCTCAGCGGCAAATTCATTTTTCACCATACTGCCGAAGGTCTGGATTTTTCTAAGCGGCTCCTGCATGTCGTGTGAAGCAACGAAAGCAAAATCCTGCAGTTCGCGATTACTTCGCTCGACTCTTTCCATATAGACTTTGGCTGCTTCCTCAGCCCTCTTGCGGCCTGAAATATCGGTAACCGATATTCTACCCTGCTTTTTGCCCTGAGAGCTTTCGACGAACAGGCTCTCGAGTGAGACATAAAACTCACTTCCCTCTTTTTGTTCACCAGCCTTGTCTCTAAGGTCTGCGGTTGTCCAGCCTTGAAGATTTGGGCAAGGTGGGCTCTGAACGCTTGTTTCTCACTGGGTGCAACAAAGTTCACAAAAAGGAGACCGATAAGGAACGCTCTTTCAACCCCCAGATGTTTGGCCAAGGTCAGGTTGGCTTCCAGGATAGCGCCACTCTCATCGAGGCTTAGATAGCCCACAGGGGCGAAATCGTAGAGGTCGATGTACTTTTCGTAGGCTTCCATGAGCTCGATTTGAACCTGCCGGAGGGCTCCATTTTGCATCTCCAACTCGATCTGATGTACCTTCAACTCATGTACCAGCCGTTGCGTATCCTCAAGGGATAAATCCTCCGGGCTCGTAAGGTCGCCGATTTTTTCCTCGGCCCTCCTTCTGAGTTCATCCGCTCCATTTTTACTCTTTTCCCCGTTCACCATTATGTATTCCTGTGTCCTGAATTCCTTGTCCTTAAATCCTTTACGAGATATATGACGAGATCTTATGGGTACTGAAGACAGTGAACAATATTCGCTGCCGGAATACAGTAATGCACATCTATAACTATATCTTGGCGCTCCGACTTTTTTGCTCAATTTTTTTGTATCAACCGAAAAACATGACATTTTTTAGCACAAATATTACAACTTTTTCACAGTCTCAGCAAAAAACACAGTATAATTTGTAATCATTTATAATCGCTGTATTATCAGGTAAGAAGGCTCACCGAGAGATTTCCTGGTCAGCCGGTTTATTCCTATTTCCGAAGGAAAAGAGGGGATGACAAGTAAGAAGAATCCCGAACAAACTGGTTCCGAAAGCGAATCCGCCGCGCAAAAGTTCCCTATTGTCGCCCTCGGAGCTTCCGCTGGCGGGCTTGAGGCTCTTCAGGATTTTTTCGATCGGATGCCCCCCGATTCGGGTATGGCTTTCATGGTAATTCAGCATCTGAGCCCTAAGGGAAAGAGCCTGCTGAGAGATCTTCTCCAGAAGCACACGCTGATGATGGTGGCGAATGCCGAAGAGCAGATGCGGGTCGAACCGAACTGTGTCTATTTAAACCCGGCGGGCAAAGCAGTCGAGATTATCAATGGAGAATTTCAGATTACCGAACCGGTAAAGATTCACGGAATAAGCTTTCTAATCGATCACTTCTTTCGCTCCCTGGCGGCAAATCAAGGGGAGATGGCTATCTGTGTCGTACTTTCCGGAACCGGAAGTGACGGCTCTCTTGGGCTCAGGGCCATTAAGGAATCGGGAGGAATGACCATTGCCCAGGATCCGGAAGAGGCGAAATACGACGGCATGCCCAGGAGCGCCATCGATGCGGGAGTGGTGGACCACATTCTTCCGGTAAGGAGCATCCCCGGGGAACTCCTCAACTACGCGAAACAACCGTACCTCAAACCTCCGGCGAAGGTCGAAATCGAAGAAAAGCTCTTTACAAGTTACGTGCAAAAAATATTGGTGCTGATTCGCACCGTCACGGGCAGGGACTTCACCCTTTATAAGCAAAGCACTATTCGTCGCAGGATCAGACGGCGCATGGCCGTCCACAAGATCGAGAATATAAAAGCCTATCATCGGTATTTGCAGGAGAACTCCGGGGAAGTGCATCGTCTCCTGAAAGAATTCCTTATCCTGGTAACGAGCTTTTTTCGCGATCCCGGAGTATTCGATGTGCTGGCCGGCACTGTGATCCCGGACATACTCGCCCATAAAGAGGAAGGCGGGCATGTTCGCGTGTGGGTCCCGGGATGTGCGACCGGGGAGGAAGCCCTCTCCATTGCCATGCTCATCGTGGAAGCCATGGGCAAGCTGAACAAGCGTATGGCCTTGCAGGTCTTTGCAACCGATATCGATCCGGAGGCGATCAAGCGCGCCAGGTTGGCCGAATATCCCGAGAGCATCGCCGCCGATGTGTCCCGGGAGCGGTTAAAGCGTTTCTTTATAAAGAAAAACGGTACGTACAAGGTCAAAAAAGATATCCGGGACAGCTTGGTCTTTGCCGTCCAGGATCTCGTGACCGATCCACCCTTCTCCAAGCTGGACATGATCAGTTGCCGAAACGTGCTGATATACATGGACGCGCCGCTGCAAAAGAAGATATTGCCTCTCTTTCACTTTACCTTGAATCCGAATGGCTACCTTTTGCTGGGAACATCGGAGTCTGTTGGAGGATTTGTAAATCTTTTTGCGCCCGTCGATATCAAGGCTAAGATATATAAGGCCAAAAAGATTCTGTCCCAGCAGTTTGCCCGGCTTTTACCGGGTGAGGCTTCCATTACCGGCCTGACAGATCCGGGAAAAGTCGGACCTATGACAATGAGCGTTCAGGAACTTGTGGAAAAGACCATACTGGCTGAGTATGCCCCGGCATGCGTTCTAATCGACGAGAAACACAACGTTATTTATTTTCATGGAACCATCGGCAGATATCTCACCTATCCTCCGGGGGCGCCGACTCACAACATTATTAAGATCGCTCCCGATCCATTGCGTCACAGACTGCCCCTGGCGCTGGTAAAAGCCTTGAGAGATAAAGAGGGCGCCGTGCTCAGAGGAATACGGATCAAAAGCGAGGGAAAGCACCGGACGGTCGATGTCACGATCAGGCCGGTGCATGGCGCGGAAAACACACCCGCTCATGCCCTCATCCTCTTTATGGATAAGCCCGATTCAAAACGCGGCGTCCGAAAGAAGATCGGGCCCGACGGCCGGGCATTCGACCCAGGCTTTGCTGAGATCGAGCAGGAGCTTCAATCTACCAGGGATAACCTTCAAGCTACCATCGAGGAACTCGAAGCCTCAAACGAAGAACTAAAATCTACCAATGAAGAGGTTCAATCAGCCAACGAAGAGCTCCAGAGCATGAACGAAGAATTGGAGACTGCCAAGGAGGAACTCCAGTCCACCAACGAAGAATTAGTGACGGTCAACTCCGAGCTTCGGGCCAAAGTCGACGAACTGACAGAAGCAAATAACGACATCAACAACCTCCTGGCAAGCACTGAAATCGGCACAATCTTCCTGGATGCTCATTTGGGCATCAAACGCTTTACACCTTCCATGACAAAGCTCTTCCACCTGCTCCCGTCCGATATTGGAAGGTCTCTGAAAGATTTCACCACCAACATTGCCTACCCCGATCTCTACAGGGACGCGGAAACCGTGCTGGAAACTTTGCAGACAAAAGAGATCGAAGTGCGGACAGAAGAAGACAAATGGTTTTCAATGCGTATCCTCCCTTACCGTACGAGAGAGAACGTGATAGACGGCCTTGTGATCACCCTTGTCGACGTGAGCGAGCGCAAAGATGCCGAAGCACAAATGCGGGAAGCCAGGATTTATGCCGAATCAATTGTGGAGACGGTACGTGCCCCCCTCATTACGCTTGATCCCGAGTTTAAAGTGATTTCAGCCAACCGACAATTTTATCGCACTTTCAGGACAAATCGAGAAGATACTGAAAACAGGCGGCTTTTCGAGCTTGGAAACAGCCAATGGGAAATCCCCGTACTTCGGGGACTGCTCGACCGTGTTCTCGCCGAAGGAACCGCATTCGATGATTTCGAAGTCGAGCATCGGTTTCCCTTGATCGGGTTAAAAAGGATGCTTCTCAATGCCCGCAGGATTGAGAGGGAAGGTAGCCGCCCCAAATTGATTCTCCTTTCTTTTCGAGGACCTTACCCCACGAGACATCGAATTTGTAGATCTCAAGGAGACCATAAAGAAACTGGAGGGTCGGATCGAGGAGATGAAATCTTCCGCCAACACTGAATGAAACGCGGCTCAGAAACAGAACCGAGAGCAGATTTTCGACTTCCCTGGCACACGCTGCCGAAGCTCCATATGGATTGGAAGGGATGAGAAAAAACAAAGAGTCAAAAGTGTGAGAGCCGAGAAGGAAGGCGCCACGATTCGGTCCTGTTCACGGCTCTCAGAGGCGGCATAAGGCCTCGGTGATATTGTCGGAAAGAGAACTAAAGGCCTGAAGTAAAGTTAACGACTGTATTGCAGTGTCATGCGTCTTCCTCAAATCTCGATCTTAGTCGTCGCGGTCTCCCCTCGAAGGCTGGAGCTTCTATCCTTTCAACACGGCATAGCGGCTGCCGTGTGCGTTTTTCACCAAAAGGAGCAAAGGGTCGCTGTCGTTGGCTTTTGCGATTTTCTCTTTCAGATCGTTCACCGATTTCACCCTCTGGCGATTTACTTCCAAGATCACATCACCCGGTTGGATGGATGCTCGATAGGCCGGGCTGCCAGGCTGCACACCGGCTACCACTACACCATCATGGTCATTCTTTAGCCCAAGTTGCCCGGCTGTTTCAGGATTCAAGTCCTGAAGTTGAAGACCCCATTTCCCCCGGGCAGGCTGCCTGGCTTCTGCGAGTTTGGTGCCGCCGGACTCAAGCTCTGCAATGACGGCTGCGATCTTGATCTCTTTTCCGTTCCGGACAATGGCGATGGGGACCTCGCTGCCAATCGTTGTCGCAGCGACCACGGCCGGCAAATCATGGCTGTCATGTATGGGTTTGCCATCGAATGAGACGATTACGTCCCCGGCCTTTATTCCCGCCTTATCGGCAGGTCCGCCCTGCACAACCTCGGCAACCAGGGCGCCCTTGCTCCGCTCCAGTTTGAGCGCCTGAGACAGATCGGGGTCAATTGACTGGATGTTTACCCCCAGGTAGCCGCGGGTAACCTCTCCATTTGCCTCCAACTGTGGAATAAGGGCTTTTGCCGTGTTAATAGGTATGGCGAATCCTATTCCCTGACCGTCAGGGATGATGGCGGTGTTTACCCCTATTACTTCCCCTTTCATATTGAAAAGGGGGCCACCCGAGTTGCCGGGGTTGATCGAAGCATCTGTCTGGATAAAATCATCAT
>CAWGZP010000246.1:0-3842 GCA_963826655.1 uncultured delta proteobacterium | reverse complement strand
GTCCGGGCGGGACGCGGCATCCGTTCTGGCCGAGGACCTGCAGCCGGTTGGAGCGCTCTATCCACTGCGGTTTGACGATGCAAAAATCGATTATGAGAGACGGACCGTTACGGCTTCCGTCAAAGGTTTTGCCGAACGGAAGGCCGTCTATCGGGACGGGCTCGGGTGCACCCTGGTGATAGGAACTACGGAGCAGAAACTTAGAGACCAGGTCATCCCCGCACCCGCCGTAGATACTCGCGTGGATGAAGACGGGACCTGGCCGCAGGGCGAAATGGTCGATACGGAACACCCGCCGCCGGCCGTAAACCGTGAGAAGCTGAACGAGGCGGTGGATTGGGCATTCCAGGAACTCCACGCTGACCACCTCCGAAGAACCAGGGCTGTGGTCATTGTCTACGACGGTAAAATAGTAGCTGAACGCTATGCGCCTGGTGTTACGGCTAATATGCCATTACCGGGCTGGTCGATGACCAAGTCCGTCTTCGCCGTTCTGACCGGCATCCTCGCAGGCGAGGGGAAGATCTCCCCTGAATCGAGCGGTCTTTTGCCCGAGTGGTGGAAAGGAGAAGATCCCCGCAGGGCAATTACGCTCGATAATCTCCTCCGCATGAGCAGCGGCCTGGCTTTTCAGGAAAACTATTCTTCACCGCTTACCGATGTAACCTCGATGCTTTTTGGTATCCGCGACATGGCTTCATTTGCCGCGGACGAGCCCCTTGTGTCTACTCCGGGCGTCAAATGGCACTATTCAACCGGCAACACGAACATCGTCTCGAGAGTCGTACAGGATACCTTCGGCAAAGAACAGGCAGACTATTTCACATTTCCCCGCCGGGCGCTGTTCGACCGTATAGGGATGAAGAGCGCGGTGGTGGAACCGGATGCTTCCGGGACCCTGGTGGGCTCTTCCTTCATGTTCGCAACCGCCAGGGACTGGGCGAGGTTCGGCCTCCTTTGCCTGAGCGACGGCATGTGGGGAAAGGACCGAATTCTTCCCAAAGGCTGGATGAAATATTGCACGACTCCGGCTCCCTTTAACAAAGAATACGGGGCAGGCTTCTGGCTGCAAATTCCCGGCGAATTCAGAAGCGGCGAGCAACCATGCGTCAGCATTCCCAGCGACACATTTCACGCAGTGGGATACGACGGTCAATTCGTCACTATAATTCCTTCCCGAAAGCTGGTAGTCGTCCGCCTCGGGCTGACACATACCTATGCGATATGGGTATGGGACCAGGAAGAACTCATCAGGCGGATATTGGATGCAGTGGGGAATGAAGACTGAGCAGTGCGAAAGCACAGCATGCAATGCCGGCTGTTCCGAAGTCGTCTGACATGATTTCGGTTTAAGTCTTTTAATTCAAATACCGTAATAATTTAAACCTGCGGGCATTCCACGGGGTTTTAGTAGACCTTTTCTAAGCACTAATGTATTGGGATGGTCCCATGAGCGTATTGACAAAATTTACGGCCCCCCGAGTTTGTGTTCGGTGAGGGCGCAAGGAAACTGGCGGGCCAATATGGCCTTAAACCTTGGAGCACGCGAGGTGCTGCTGGTAATAGACCCGGGTGTGATTGCGGCCGGGCGGCCGGATGAGGTCGTCTCGAACCCTGGAGAAGAAAGACTGCCCTCATGCAGTCTTCACGAAGAGCTACTACGCGCAATATAGAAGTCATTTGTGAAGAGGCGCTCTAATTATTATGGCACATGATACAGACGATTTTGATACCGTTCATGACAAACTCTCAGGTATGGGCAGTCGTTCTTTTCGGAAGAGCCATTATCCTGAGCTTCAGAGCCGGATTGAAGAATTAGAGAAAACTCAAAATGAGCTTAGGGAATACAAAGAACATCTGGAGGAATTGGTTCAAGAGCGCACAGACGAACTAAGAATAGCAAATGAACAACTTCAACAGGAGATCTCCGAGCGCAAACGAGCTGAGGAGGCACTGAGAAAGAACAGGGACCGGCTTGAAAAGATTAACGCAGGTCTCCTGCAACTCGGTCCCGACCACGAATCGAACCTCCATCGGCTAACCGCCCTGTGCGGAGAGAGCCTTGGGGCTGCCTGTGCTCTCTATAACCGCGTGCAAAGCGGATTACTTTGTTCTTTGGGCCGTTGGCAGACCCCCTCGGACTTCCAGGCGGAGGATGCCCCCGAAGGGCACATCTGCTACGACGTGATCCGTGATAACAAAGATGACCCCGTCCTGGTCACAGACTTGTCCAGGAGCACCTATGCAGTCACCGATCCGAATGTGCGCGCCTATGGATTGCAGACCTATTTTGGCCAGGTGGTCAGGTGTGCGGGTCAACCGGTAGGATCGCTCTGCGCGGTGTACCAGACTGATTATCGGCCCAGCGACGAAGATCGCCGTTTTTTGGGGATTCTGGCTTGCGCAATTGGCAACGAGGACGAGCGGGAGCTGGCCGGGAGGGAGTTAAGGGAATCTCAGAAACGATTTATGGACGTTGTCGACTTCCTGCCGGATGCGACCTTTGTCATCGACAGCGAAGGAAAGGTCATAGCATGGAACAGGGCCATGGAAGAGATGACCGGGACCGTCGCGGCGGCGATGATTGGCAAGGGCGGCCGCGAACATGCCCTGCCCTTTTACGGAGACCGGAGGCCCTTGCTGATAGACCTCGTTCTCGACCTCGGCAAAGAAGCCAAAATGGAGGATTCGACCCTGGAAAGAAAGGGCGGTGTGCTGGCGGCGGGGAGCTATATACCAAATCTCAGAGGTCGCGAGGCGCGTCTTTCCGGCACGGCAAGCGCTCTGTATGACTCCATGGGAAATGTCGCCGGGGCGATCGAGTCGATACGCGACATCACCGAGCGCAAGCGGGCGGAGGATGCCCTGAAACGCGCAAATATCCTGCTGCTCACTGAAAAGGAAGCCTCGATCGATGGGATCCTGGTGGTTGACGAAAACGACACTATTATCTCGTCAAACCAGCGGTTTGCAGACATGTGGGGCATCTCCCGTGAAATAATAGAAGCGCAAATCGACTCTCCCGTGCTGAAATTGGTATCGAACCAGGTGATGGACCCCCAGGCGTTTCTCCAACGAGTGAGCTACCTGTATGCCCATCGAAATGAAACAAGCCTGGAAGAGATCGCGCTCAAAGACGGCAGGACTTTCGAACGCTACTCAGCGCCCATGAACGGAACCGATGAAAGGTACTACGGCAGGGTCTGGTATTTTCGCGACATCACCGAACGCAAGCTCATGGAGGAAGCTGTTTCCAGGGCCGAAGAAAAATACAGGGACATATTTGAAAATTCTGTAACGGGCATATACCAAATGACGATGGAAGGCCGTTTCTTAAACGTCAATATGGCTACCGCCTGTATGGCGGGCTACGATTCACCGGAGGAACTGCTAAACGAGGCAGGCGATGTTTTGCAACTCTATGTCCATCCCGAGCGCCGCTCGGAGATGCTCCGCATGATCGGGCGGCATGGATCGGTGCGGGATTTCGAGGCGGAGTTTTTCAGAAAGGATAAAGGCGTTGTATGGGTTTCACTAAACGCTCGGGCCGTTCGCGACTCAACGGGAGAGGTCGCCTACCTGGAAGGAACCGCCAGCGACATTACGGACAGAAAACTCCTTAGGGCCCAACTCGATCAGGCCCAAAGAATGGAGGCTATCGGCACACTGGCAGGAGGAATCGCCCACGACTTCAACAATATCCTGACCCCGATAATAGGCTATAGCGAACTCTGCCTCAGTATGGTTCCCGAAGAGGGCAAGTTGAGCCACAATATGAGACAGGTCCTTGTTTCCGCGAACCGGGCAAAGGACCTCGTCAAGCAGATCCTAAGCAATGCGTC
>CAWGZP010000245.1:0-5876 GCA_963826655.1 uncultured delta proteobacterium | reverse complement strand
CCTCGTGGATTCCCGTTTGATCCGCAGATCGTCATACCCGGTCATCAGGATAAATCGTGTATCCGGGTACATGGGTAAGACGTAGCCGAGAAGATCGAGGCCGGATTCTCCGGGCATTTTGAAATCCGAAACGACCAGGTCATATCTGGAACGTTTGAGACGATTGCGAGCCTGTTCAACACAGACGGCCAGATCATTTTCGAGGCCAACTGTTTCCAGATATTCACCCAACACGTGCAGAAGGTTCTCATCATCATCGACTATCAGGATTCGAGCCATCGCTTTTCATCCTTTCATTGTAAACCCGATCCTCGCTTACAATCTACAGTGGCTTAAAAAGTGAGGAAAATCTTATGGTTCCAAAATAGGAGTTTTCCATTTTTTGAAAATCAGGTCTGGACTGTATTTTGTGTTTACCAATAGAGTAAAATTACGTACTGCGAGCTGATTAGTTAAAAGCCGGAGCAATCAACCGGGGCTAAGCAATTTGCGGGGATAAAGAGCGATGGAAGGGACACCCCGGCATGGGTGGGGTGTCCCTTTTTATGAAGCTGTGTTCTTAAAAGTGTAGCCCTTCCTTATGGTTTCGTCGCCTGTATTCTCAGTGTCTTTGTGCTGGTTCCTCCCGGTCCGGTCGCAGTAAGCCTTGCCGTGTAAATGCCGTGCCCGTTGTAAGTGTGATTCGGGCTCGCAGAGGTGTCGGTCGTGCCATCGCCGAACTGCCAAAGCCGGCTCGTGACAAGACCGGTAGATTCATCCGCAAAATTCACCCGCAGGGGAGCCTGGCCCGTCGGAGGCGTGGCGGAAACGTTTGCCTTGGGCGCAGAGAAAACCGTGATGTAATTTGACTGAGCGCAGGTGTTTGTTCCCCCTGCTCCCGACGCGGTAAGCGTCACCGTAAATGTGCCGGCGCTACTGTATGTATGCCTCGGATTGCGGGTTTTGCTTGTCTTGCCGTCCCCAAAGTCCCAGAGCCACTCCTTGATGCTTCCGGTAGAGTTATCGGCAAAATGCACTATCAAGCGTGCTTTGCCGCTGGTGGTACTTGCCTTAAAACCGGCTGCAACGATAGCCGCATAGCTCCCGGCTGCAGAAGCAGTTCGCTCGTTCGTGATGTTCAAGGTCTGTGCGGCAGGCGTGGTCCAGCCCGAGACATCGTTGAACGCAATGGTATGCTGTCCAAAGGCCAGGCCCGAGGTGGTCGCCCCGCTCGCTTGCCACGGTCCACCGTCGATTTTCCACATCGCGCCGGCGCTCATTGCCGCCGCAGGGCTTATGTTCACCGTGATAGAGCCTGTCTGCTGCACGTATGCGGCAGTAACGGATGTGGTTTGACCGCTCGTGGTGAACGTCGTTTGAGCAGGGGGTGCGGTCCAGCCCTGGACACTTTTGAATGTGATCGTGTGCTGTCCCGCGGCAACGCCGGATGCCGTGGCGCCGCTTGCCTGCCACGCTCCGCCGTCGATTTTCCACGCCGCACCGGCGCTCACAGCCGCTGCCGGGCTCAGGTTCATCGTAAGAGAACTTGTCTGCTGCAGGTATATGCCCGTCGAGGATGTGGTTTGTCCGCTCGAGATGTTCACCGATTGAGTAGAAGGCGTGATCCAGCCCCTGAGACTTTTGAATGCGATTGTGTGCTGCCCCAGGGCAAGACCGGACGCAGTTGCGCCGCTTGCCTGCCACGCTCCGCCGTCAACGTTCCACAGCGCGCCGGCGCTCATTGCGGCCGCGGGGGTTATGTTCACTGTGAGCACGCCCTGGTCTACGATGGCGCTGCCGTAAACCAGCGCCATCTGTCCAAATCTAGTCATGCCGGTCAGTTCGCTGTAGGCGATCTCAAAATACCCATTCATCCCCCATTGTGCTCCCCAACTGTTCTTGACGATAAATGCGCCTGCCGAATCATCCCAGCCTACGATCAGTACGGCATGATTTCCTAAATAGCTGCCTTGCGTGTAGGAATAAACGCCCGAACTATAACTATAAAAATCATCATAGACTTCGAACATCGTTACTACGGGTCCACTGGTGTATATGGCGCTTTTAATATCATCTACATTGCGAACGAACCCTTCATCGACATAGTTCCAATCACTAAGAAGATAAGCCGAATTCTGCCACTCCGGGGAGGCGGCGCTGCACGATCCGTCTTTTGCAGTGTAAGGGTAGTATGTATTGAGGTTTGTGCCGGTATTGACAAAAAAATCGGAAGCAAGGTCGATGTATCCGCCGCTGCACGATCCGGCGGCGCCGCATGACATCAGAATCTGCTCGGAGAGGTATACATCCTTACCGGGAGTCTGCTGCGTTATCAGCGTCTTGGCTTCGAGTGCGGCAGTTGTGGCAAATGCCCAACAGGAACCGCAATTACCCTGATCTCGGACCGGCGTGACATAATTGCCTCCGTTGTTCCTCCAATCAAATTGTGAGGGCACAGAGGTCAACGGCAGAGAAGTCAGTTTATTCCCCGTAACTTTTTTTGCATCCAGCGTCCCAAGTCTGTTTATCTTTTCTTCTCGACTCAAAATAGAGATCGGGTTGTCTTGTGCAGTCCATCGCCCGCCATTGACCCGTATGGTTTCATTCAAATTTGCGGCGTTGAGACTTTCATCTGGAATGACGCCGGGGGCGCCGTTCTGAGCGGAAGCCACGGTCGGACACATAAGAACGCACGTTGCAATGGAAAGCAGGATGCACAGCAGCCCGAAAAAGATGCCCGTCCTGCTGGTGAGGGGATACGGGGAAACAAGATTAACACCGCGTAGACTGTTCTGTTCGCCCATGGCGTTCTCTTCCTCCAAATCAAGCTGTCAGTAATTGTCCGAAAGTCCGGCCAAAGTATTGATCTGCTTGCAGCAGGTCTGCTTTTTCCCAGCACCCGGAATAATGCATCAGGTTGACCACCCATGGCTGCGGCAGCCCATTTCGAGGTCGGGCTCCGCCCGGAAAAGTTCTTGGGACGCGATGAAAGTCCTCGAACTATCCGAAGGCGAAGATTTCCTGAATTTCCGGTGATTCATATGAATTAATCGGAGAGCAAGATCGATGCCTTGATTAAGAATTGCCCAAAATTCTTGATGAACCCCGGTAAACCGTGTCTGGACTTGAGTTTCGGTCTGCAGAACGCGCATGCAGGAGGGTGACGGGAGAAAGCTGTGTTGAAATTGGCGCCCGTCGACTGACAATTCTTGTCACCACCAATGACGTAAAGCGGCAGGGAAGGGCGCTATATTCCCACTGGAGCTGCGCTCATCTGAAACCGCAGGGATCGAGCGTGTTGGCTTTGAGGATGACGAAGATGGCGACCTATTGAAGGGTCTCTTCCCGCCCCTTGTACACGAAGAGTTTCTTATGGCTTCCAATTGGGTTCGAGATCAGACGAACTGTCCTGCGGCATACCCGGAGGCCCAGGCCCAATGAAGGTTGTACCCGCCGAGATGCCCGGTCACATCGATGACTTCTCCAAGGAAATAGAGGCCGGGCGCCTTCTTCGATTCCATGCTTCTGGATGAGAGTTCGTCTGTATCGACGCCGCCCAAAGTCACTTCGGCCTTGTTGAACCCTTCGGCACGGTCTACGCGCAGCGGCCATTCGTGAAGGCTGCGGGCTATGGAAGCGAGTTGATGCTGTGAATACTGGTTGATCGGCTTAGATGCACCGTAGAAATTGCACCAGAGCCTCACGAATCTTTTCGGCAGATACTGATCGAGGATGGTGGACAGAAGTGTTTTGGAGTGCAGTTTCTTTAAAAAGAGAGAGAAAATGTCGAGTTCGGGCAAGAGATCGACTGTCAGGCTGTCCTTCCGATCCCAATAGGAGGATATCTGAAGGATCACGGGGCCACTTACTCCATTGTGAGTAAACAGCAGGTTGCCCCGGAATTTTGTCCCTCCATAACTTACGGTGGAATCGATCGAAATTCCTGTGAGGCTCCCGTATAACCCCGCGTCCTCAGGGCTGAACCTCAAAGGGGTAAGAGCCGGGTTTAATTTCGTGACTTTTAGCCCGAACTGCTTGGCGACCGTGTAACCGAAATTACTTGCCCCTAAAGTGGGATAAGAGAGGCCTCCCGTCGCTATAACGAGCGATTCGGAATCGAAAATACCCTTGTCCGTTACAGTCCGAAAACCGACGGTCCGGCTTATTTGCGATATCTTGCAGTTCAACTGGAATCGTACCATCGCCCTATCGCACTCGGACATGAGCATGTCGGCTATTTCGCAGGATTTCTCAACGCAGAAAAGCCGCCCTTCTTCCCGCTCATGATACCTGATCCCATGGCTTTCCACGAGGGATACAAAATGCGATGGAGTAAATCGCGAGAGTGCGGAGGTGGCGAAGCGGGGATTTTGAGAAATGTAATTTTCCGGTCCGACAATGAGGTTTGAGAAATTGCAGCGTCCTCCCCCGGAAACGCATATCTTGGCAGCCGCCTTTTCGGAATGATCGAGGACCAGGACCGAGCGCCCTCTTTTCCCGGCCTCAATTGCGCACATCAGGCCCGATGCGCCTGCTCCGATTATGACGACATCAGTTTCCATCAATATATTACTCTATACTCTTTCGCATCTTGTGGAACCCGGTTCCTGAATACTCAAGCAGGTCTTCGCCAAATCGGGATACCATTTCGGTACACTTCGCGGATTCGATGAAACGGGATGTCCATCGTCTCACCGGTCGCGTCCTCCAGTTGAAAAGAAAACCGGTTTCCTTCCTCGAAATGCATTCTCCCGAGGGGGATTCGAAGGATCCTTTGCTCGACATGATCGAGATAACCGATCTCGAAGGTCCCGGCGCCGAATTCCCTGTCCCAGCGAATTTTGTTTAGAAGTTCCTGAATCGGCGTCACCGAATTTCCTTTCAAAGAAGAACGGCGCTTGCGGATCGAGGCCGCCGCCAAGCAGTGACTTCAAGAAAGATAAGGTTAAGTTGTACAATTATGCAACACCATAAAGAGGGGGCAAAAAAAGAAAGCCAGAAGCGGTGCCTGGCTTTCGGAGATGATGAATAAGGAATCCCAAAAACAAAACTTAAAAGGAGGGTAGGGAACTCTATGGTTTACGGCAAATAGCTTATTTTGCTCTTCTAATTTCTGTTCGAGTTATCTGAAGGGCGTGTCCTCCTATGCCTGCATCGTCCGGATCAAATCCCACCACATTTTAAACTCTTTCAACTGCTCGGCCTGTTCCTCTTCCTGGCACTGGACCAGAAGATTATGATAGGCTTCATCAAATTCGGAATAGGTAAACACGAGTTGTTCACGTTCCAAAATGGCGAGCAGGTCTTCCGGACCCGCAGATGCATTCAGCCGGTCCCGCAAATCCCTGTCACGCATCCCTCTGTGTATAAATGTTTTGGCCTCTCCGATGCTCATTCGGTCATCCTTATTAGTTACAAACCGGCAACCCATGCTCATCTGCACCACATTGCCGCATTTTTCTCATATGTATGCGTCATAAAGATGCTATCAGAGTGTTCAGCTCATTCCGCCCGCTCCGTCGAGGCCCGTCCTGCCTTTTTCCATCAACCAGTGTTCCGGATCGATATAATAGAACCTGAGATCCGATAACGTGATGAAATGCGATCTTTCCTCGGCTATCATGTAATTAAGAAATTCGCGCTCAATTGGTGTGGTGGCCAGTTTCAAATGATCCGTGAAAAAATTGATACTCTTGTTTTCGAGTTCCATGCCACTTTCGATAGCCGCCACATCATCGAGACAGGCTTTTCCGACGAATTTCCTCTCCTTGGCGATCCTTTTCAGGACATCTTTTTCGTCGGCCGTGTCGAAGTTGTAGAAGCGGCATGAATCGACATCAGCTTTGCCCTTCGTCAGTTCGGTATAGATGACGTTAATACGGTCGAGGTGCCCCTGT
>CAWGZP010000244.1:0-37937 GCA_963826655.1 uncultured delta proteobacterium | reverse complement strand
CGGCCCGTTTCCCGATATCTGCCTCGACATGATCGAAAAGGAGAAGCCGTCCCTGGTTGTAACGACCCGCTCGCAAAGGCCGGCGTGGGTGAAAAGATTTTTCGGAGCACCTGTAACCGACCTCATAGAAAAGGCAAACTGCCCGATCATGGTGGTCGAGGCAGTCTCCAAACCCTTGCAGCGTTGAGCACAAAACGGGCGGGATCGGTTCTGCGCTCCTGCCTGTTCTTTCGTTCCACCGAGTGCATCCGGGCGGCACTATGAAGGCAGAAAGTACCATACCTGCATGCTAAGGAGATGATCCCAAAGTTCCAGCTCCCCATTACTCGTTGCTCACAAACTCCCGATGCCTAGCTTTTTCTGACAACATGGAGGGGACGAGATGAAGAAAATCTGGCTGTTACTTACACTCGTCGTTCCAGCCGCTGTTTTTGCCACAAATGTTTTTGCTGCCGGAAACCCGTGTGCTCAAGCTTTTGGCCCTGACCCAAATTCATGGGCACCCCCACCTTGCAACGCTGAGTTCACTGGCTTTACTCCGTTCATCTTTAAGACCAACTATTCACAGGACAGGCCTGACTGTGACGCTTTGCGCAATTTTTGGCTCACTTCAGTGGATTACGATCAAAAGAAGCGCTCAGATAAACTCTATTGCCTTTGTTGCTGGTAACAGTTTTTTTGACGAGCATAGCTGTTTTTGGAATTTGAAACTCGCAGACTGCCGGCTCGGCGAAGGAGGTTACAATGGCTAGTGCAATGGAAGGGTGTGTCATGTTGGCTCTCTCCACGTTCAGACAATCTGAAGCGGCCGTCGAAATTGCGATACAACAGGCAAAAAGTATAAAAAAGCTGTGCGTTGTTTTTGTCGCTGATGAGAATTTGGCTCAGTATTTCATAGCAACTGAAATTACTCCAGCCTTTCAAGGAATGTACGAAGATGATTTGCTCAAACTCGATGAGAAAGAGGGTCTCGCACATGTTGAGGAGACTGCCGCAAGGGCGAGCATGGAAGGCATTGAAATGAAATCAGTCGTAAAGATAGGCCGATTTGCCTTTGTCTGCCTCGATGTTGCACGAGAAGAGAAGCCGTCCCTGATAGTCACTACTCGATCCCGAAGGCCGGAGTGGGTCAGAAGATTTTTTGGTTCTCCTGTCAATGTACTTGTGGAAAAAGCTGGCTGCCCTGTTCTGGTCGTCCCTTCTTTTGAGGTCGCCGGAGCCCTTCTTGAGGGGAAACCTTAATTATCGCCGCATCCAAACATGCGAGGAGGCGAAATGAAAGGAAGATGGCTGATACTGGCATTCATGGTTCTGGCCGCGGTCTTTGTCACAAATGCTGCAGCCACCACTCGGTGTACTCAGGTTCTTGGCCCTGACCCAAACCCCCAAAACGGTGCTCCCTCAGCACCTTTTAACGCCACGTTTAACAATTTTACGCCTTTCAGCTTCACAACCAATTTCCTTCAAGATGTCGCAACATGCGACCCGCTCCGTGATTTCTGGCTCTTCTCAGTTAACTATGGCAACCAAACGCGCTCGGATTTCATGCTGGCGAGTTCCGCGCAAGTGCTCGATGAAGTCTACGGTCCCACAGGCGGACGCGATCCCAATTGCATCATAAGTACCGGGAGAGGTCCAAACGCTACGGTCGGCCTGATAGCCGGTTGCGTGGACGGACATCAACTTTTGCAAGCTTACAACAACCTGAATCTCAGCTCGATCAACTTCAACAGGGAACTCGGAACCACACAACCTCTTTCGCCGGGTGACGTGGCATTCATCCCACCGATCCAACCTGTGCCCAGCAGCCCCAATGCCCTGAGTGTAGCAAGGTTTACGCTGTCATTTCCTCAACCTACGGACAGGTTTCTCATTTATGAAAGAGGCATGGATTCCGACATTCGCATTGCGGCTCTTGACAGCAGCGGTAACTCAATAGCCACTGCGTACATCCCGCGACCGAAGCTGGACCAGAAAGCATTTGCTAACAGCACGATGGATTTGACGAAGGCCACGGAACAGTTCTCGGGTGTCACTGTTTATACCCGAACGTCCGGTGGTTGGGCTGTCGGTCCTCAGTCGCTGGGCAGCGTCGGGCTCAAGCTGACGGAGGGGGTGACCTCGGATACTCTCTACATTTGGATGTACCCCAACCCAGACTTCGGGCCGGACTACAAAATAATAGCCCTGGCTCCGGAGAATCCGCAGGAGAAGTTCAATCTCGTCCTGTGTCCGGAGAACTACCCCACCGGTTCTACTGTGCTGCCCGAAACAGGGGGCTATGTAATCTTCAATAAACAGCATTTCGGCGGCGACCGGAAAGTGGAAGTCACTGCCAACCTTAGCGGAGTGACTCCCAACACGACATATACCCTCTATCTTTTCGTCGACGGAAACTGGCCCGATCACTCATTGGGAACAATAACGACGGACGCTTCCGGAAATGGCTCCTTCTGCGGGACTGCATATCTTCCCCAGGGCTTCCCCATGGGGCCTCACTACCTGGCCCTTGATGTCCTTAACCTCAGCGCCGGCAGCCCTTACAACGATGTGTATGAGACCCCCGGCCTGCATTCCAATAAGGGCGCAATTGCGCAAATCGGCCAGCTTTTCGATTTTTGGAAGAAAGATGACCATAGATAGTAAAAAGAAGATTAGAGATACCCACTGGCTGGCATATAAATGAAGATTACCCCTTTGGGCAGAGCCATCGCTGGCGCTGCCTTTTTTCGGCCAAAAGCGTTTCTGACAAAGTTGGTATTCCTCTCGTATTGGCGTTACGAAGGGGGCCGGTTACCTGATTAACATATTAGTATCATTCTCGTTAGGCGTAATTGCCGCCATACAAAACCAAGGACCAGCCGGTTTTGGCCAACCCCTTTTTTATTATAGGTCCGGAATGAGTGTGTTTGGCATGCGAGGTCCTTGTTATCTACCGGCGCTTTGACGGACAGCCCGTCTTTGACGTTTGGGGTATTTAAAGTAAATGTAGGGCTCCCGGTCGAGTTGTTTTCCAGTTTTAAGAGTTCCAGGGCTTAGTCCGGATTGACGGATTGGAGTGTTTGTCCATACGTCATAATTCACCTCTTTACTGGTTGGGAAAGTGGTGGGGTGAGTAGGCCTAAAACCGCATAAAATGGCCGTAATAAACTCAACTATCCGCTGGATAAATTGGCTTCTGGTAAGGTTTGATGGGAGTGAGACAGACTTCCTAATCTCGGTGCCGTGTGTTCGAATCACGCCGGGGGCACTAAGAAAATCAAGGGGTTACGGTCGGTGGACTGTAGCCCCCTTTTTGTATCCAAGATACGTTTAAGAGTTATCGAAGAAAGCCTCGGATAAAGTTTTTTAAGTGCACATTGACACCCATCTCTTCCGTGTATAGAGTGTTTTTGAGCCCCAAGAGGTTGAAGTAGGAAGCCAGGTTAAAATGCCCGGCCGAAACGCTTAACGGAAAAAGAAAGAGTAAAATCTTCGCTGGGAAGTTGAGTGAGCAGGGTGGGATGAATCAAACATGAGGAAGGCCGGCAAACTGAAAAGGTCACTTGGGGCTCAACTCCTTCCCGTATCGTATGTCAGTTGCCTTCTCCCGTAGCGCCGATTATAGTGCTGTCTGTAAAGATCTTCCCGTGAAATATCGCAATTCGAGTGCCTCCCTCCCCTTGATCCCATGGACTACAGGGCTATTGCCGCTGCATACGTGCCAACCCGTGAAATCCGTGGTTTCTTTTGTCTAATAAAGCCTCTGTCCTATCCGTGGTTTCCCTTGTATTTTAAGATTCCATCGTTACCCGTAAATATCGCAATTCGAATGCTTGCACCCCACGCCGCCCATTCCACGGGCAACAGGGTTATTACGGCTCCATCCGAGCAATCCGTACAATCCGTGGTTTCTTTTGTCTGTTAAACTTCTGTCTTATCCGTGGTTTCTCTTGCCAAAGCTCAGGCATCTTTGGCTGGACAAGATGACGGATAACTTCTACAATGTGTCTGGGATGAAGTGCTTGGATGTACTTGATGCCAGGAAAAAAATGGCGCGGTAGCGCTGTGACTTGGTCTTTTGTCCCGGGCGAAACTAGACGGGGCGCCACTCTGAGGTAGGTTGCCCGTGTGAGAAGAAATTTGAGATGCGACGCTCACCCGCTCGCTTCAGGTCACCGATTGTCCACATAAGCGACACGAACCTGTAAAGTAATCTTAATAAATTGCTCTCGGTCGTGCGCTTGCCCGATCTGAAAGTGCGTGAGCATGTACTTGAAACCTCTAGGTTTTGCCAAAAGACAATAGGCCGCAAGGGTCACAATCGGCAGGAACCACATCGGGATGGTGCGTTTATTGGACGGCAAAAGGCTTGTGTCGAAGGATTTAGCTTGTCCGCGCGCCGCGGGGAGTACTTTGCCTGGATGCGCTCTCAAACTAAGGACAGAATGAAATTATGGCGCAGCAACAAGAATTTGAAAGGATAAAGAAGGTTTGCCGGAGGCGGATTGGCTGGTTCATCTGGCCTTTCATCTCCCTTACGGCACTGGCAGCGATAATTGCCGCGGTATTGCCCAACGTCTACAAGTCGACTGCGACCGTTCTCATCATGAACCAGCAGATTCCGCAGGCCATGGTGCCCTCGACCGTCACTACCTATGCGCAGGAGCGGATTCAGTCGATAACCCAGGAAGTGACCTCCCGTTCGAAAGTCCTGAAACTCGTGGAGAAATATAATCTTCTTCCCGACAAAGTCAAAAAGCTCACCACCGAGGATTTAGTCGACGAAATCCGCAGCCGAATTTCATTTCAGACGATCAATGCCGAGGTGAACAAGGAGAACGCGAGCCAGCCGGTGCTTCTAACCATTGCCTTCAGCCTCACTTATCAGGATGAGGACCCGAAAAAGGCCCAGGCTGTGACAAACGAGATAGTCTCCTTTTACCTCGAAAAGAACCTCGAGTCTCGTGAGAAGGTTGCTCGAGGCACCACGGAATTCCTGACTGAGCAGATCAAGCAGGAAAGAATGCTGATGAACGAATTGCAGACCAAGATCGCGGCTTTTCAGAAAGAACATATCGAGGAACTGCCGGAATATTCCGGCCTCAACATGCAGAAGCTCGAAAGGCTCAGCCAGAAGATAACCGACGTCGACATGCAGATTCGCTCCCTCGATGAACAGCGTTCGATTCTTAAAGGGAACCAGGCAATGTTGGATCCCTTTTCGAGCAGCGCCGCGTCCAAGGTAATGACTTCATCGGAACGGTTGCAGCAGGTCCAGTTGGAACGTGCCGCGGCATTGTCGAAGTATTCCTCCAGCCATCCGTCCGTTAAAGAAAAAGACCAGGAGATCAGCCTTTTGAAATCGGAAGGAAAAGGTGGTCTGGGATACGACCAGACGATGGACAAACTAGAGGATGCTGAGAACAAACTGGCAAATCTTAAATCCACCTACACCGATAAACATCCTCAGGTGCAGAGCACCGAACGGGAAATCACCAGGCTAAAGGCGCAGTTGGCCGAGTCGCAGAAGGAGCGGCCGACAGGTTCGAACCCCACTGCGGTCGCCGACCAATCCTGCCTATATCACCCTGCAGGCCGAACTGGAGAAGCTCTCTGTTTCAGTTTCATCTCTCCAGATAGAAAAACAGCAATTGGAAAAAGATACCAAAGATCTTTTGGAGAAGTTGCACTCCATGCCCGAAGTCGCGAAGCAGTTTGCCGAGTTGGACACGGAATACCAATCCGTTAAGTTCAATACCAACACGATAGAACAAAAGCTTTTGGCCGCACAAGTTTCCCAGGGGATGGAAGAAGAGAAAAAGGGCGAGTCCTTTCAGGTGGTTGAACCGGCATTTTTGCCGGAGAAACCGGCCAAACCCAACCGGGTCGCCATAATGTTGGCCGGCGTCGTTCTGGCGTTGGGACTGTCGATTGGAACGGCCGCCGCGCGAGAAGTTTCGGATAAGAGAATCCATGACCTGGAAGAGCTGCAGAAGATAAGCAGGTTCCCCGTTATTTCGATCATCCCGACGATAATAACCGAAGCGGATATTGCCGCCCTGCGGAAGCGCAGGGTGATCTTCGGGATCGTGGGCCTGTGCTGTGCCCTTGGTGTTGTCTTGGCCGTTCACCTTTTCGTGATGGACCTGGATGTCGTTTACGCAAAGCTGGACCGTCTGGTTCAAAGGAAAATTCCATAAACTCCGGCAAATTAGAGTGAAGGATTGTTATGCAATGGCTTAGGCGAATTACCGGGGAGCGCAACGGTGCAGAACGATGCGAATGCGAAAGGGCGCCCGTTAAGTTATCAAAACTGGGGGATGCGTGCCCTGTTTATTCCAGGACGAAAGTGGTCCCGCTCTCCCCTGGAGCTTTGGCGAAAAACAGGATCATACTCGACGAAAACAATAAGGTTGCCGAGCAGTTCAAAATACTTAGAACGCTGCTTTTCAACCGGACCCGGCCTCAGGGGTTGTCCACCATCCAGGTCACAGGGTTTGATGCGGGTGAAGGGAAAAGTCTTATCGCTACGAATCTGGCAATCAGTATAGCCAGGGATTCGAGGCAGACGACCCTCTTGGTGGATCTCGATTTCAGAAATCCATCCATTCACACCCTTCTTGGTCTGGGGGCGGAAGTGCCGGGCCTGGCGTCATTTTTCGCCGGAGAAGCCGGCCTTGAAGAGATTCTCATAAACCCCGGGATCGAAAAACTGACGGTCCTGCCGGCCGGAGGAAGAATTCTGCAGGCGCCTGAACTGATCGGCTCTCCGAGAATGGAAGCTTTGGTCAGGGAACTCAAAGAGCGCTACAAGGATCGGTATATCATATTCGATACCCCGCCTATGAACGGCTTCCCCGATGCCCTCGTTTTCTCGGAATATGTAGATTCCATAATCCTGGTGGCAAGGGCGGGCTACACCTCCCGTACAAGCGTAGAGAATACCATGGACATGGTTCCCCGCGAAAAGGTCCTCGGCATGGTCTTCAATGATGTCAAGTCAAAGGATTTGAACGGAGAATACGCACCGCGGTAAACAAATTTTTTTGCCAGGCTCGCCCGCCTAACTCCGGCACTATCGCCGGACGGAACGCATCCGGGCTCGGTCATGGAGGTTCAACAAAGACATGAGGATCCGTATACTTACAATTCTTCTTTGCATTCCTGTCCTGCTTTGTGTTTCCGGGTGCAGCAGCAAAGAGGAAAAGGCCGCGAGGTTTATTACGCGGGGGGACCGGCTCATAGAAAACGGCGATTCTGTGCGGGCAATCCTGCAGTACAAGAACGCCCTGCAACTCAATCCTAAAAGTCCGGCCGCTTACCTTGCACTGGGGAAGGCGCTCCTGGCCCAGAAGGAATACCTTCAAGCCTATCGCACGCTGAATGCGGCCCTGGAACTGGACCCCAACCTTGATGAAGCCAGGCTGGAGGTGGCAACGCTCCTTAGCGCCGGCCAGCCGGAACTGGCCCTGGAGCAGATCTCCAAAATCGGTAAGCCTGAGTTGTTCGAACCCAGGGTCTTCGTTGTCAAGGCAACCGCCGAAGTCGCTCTTAATCGGTACGAGCAGGCAATCGAAACATTGAGAAAAGTAAAAGACTCGGAGGCAAATGCCGAGGTCCAAAGGCTGTTTGCCATCTCCTTCAAGGCTATGGGGGATTTCAAAGCCATGGAGGAAGCTGCGGTGAAAGCTTCCCATATTGAGCCAAAGTCGCCTTTTCCCTACCTGTTTCTTGCCAAGTTCGCCGCCGATCGTGGCGATAGGGACCGTGTGGTCAAAGAGTTGGATGCAATGGTGAGTGCCAGTGGGGACAATTCCTCGGCGCTTTTGCGCGCAAGGGGTTTCGAACAGTTGCAGATGCCCGAGGATGCCGAGCATGCCTATGAAAAGCTCTCGGATGAGCCGGAAATGCTCAAGGCCAAGGCGGGATTTTATCATCGGCAGGGAAAGGATGAAAAGGCGCAGAACGTCCTCGAGATGCTCCTGGTAAAAGAACCCGCCGATGTAGAGGGTACCTTGGGGCTGGTTGAGATATTTCAGGCCAGAAAGGATAGCGCGAGTTCGTTGGAACGCATCGAGGCAACCCTCAAGCTCGATATCAAGAAGCCTGCCGACAGGGAGAAGCTGCTTTTAACGAAAGCTTCCATTATAGCTGATAATGACGAAAAGAGGGCCGCCATTGAAATCTGCGATGGGGTGCTCAAACAGAACCAGGGCAATGCCGATGCCCACCTCCTTCTCGGCAAACTGCTGCTGGCCGGAGGCAAGTACGAAGAGGCCGAAATTCACCTGCAACAGGCGGCATCGGCACGGCCGGAGGATATCGGGGCCACGGTCCTTTTGGCGAGAAGCCAGTTTTTTAACAAGAAGGATTCTATGGCCGCGGACACTCTGAATAACGCAATCAGGGCATACCCGGCGAACAATGACCTGCGGCTCGAGTACCTCCGGATGCTTCTCGCCAAAGGGGACCTGGACCAGGCCACAAAGATTCTGGACCAGGGGCTGGAGCTGCAGCCTGAAAACCTGATATTTCTCAGAACGCGGGGAAGGGCGCTGGAGTCACAGTCGCAGTTCTCGAAGGCGGAGCAGGATTTCCGCCGGATGGTTAAGCTGGCGCCCGATTCTGCGGCCGGATCTATGGAAATGGGACAGTTGATGCACGCGCAGTCGAAGCCCGATCAGGCGATTGACTGGTTCAAACGAGCCCTTTCCGCAAAAGACGGCTGGGAAATGAGTATTCCTGCCCTGGTAGGCGCCTACACGGAAAAGGGGGATTTTAAGACCGGAATGGCCCTGGTCGAATCGGAAGCCGCCAAGAGAAAAGCATCACCCCTTGCTTTCTATGCCATTGGCGGGATTTATGCTCAGCAACGCAAACCGGCTGAAGCCGAAAAAGCTCTTGCCAGGGCGATTCAATTGGCCCCCGGGTGGAGCGATCCACAACGGGCGATGGCCACTCTGCTTGCCGCGGAGGGTAAAGCCGATTCTGCAATCGTTGAAATTGAAAAATTGTGCAGTATAGATCCGTCTCCATCGAATACCCTCAGTCTGGCCATGCTTTATGAGCAGAAAGGCCGCGTCGACGATGCGAGCCGTCTGCTCGACGAACTGATGCACAAGTCCGCCGGGTCGCCATCGGTTATGAACGATTTGGCATACCTCTATGCCGAATACAGAACCGACCCCAAAGACCTTGAAAAAGCTGCGGACCTGACAGCACAGGTGATCGCCAAGGAACCTGACAATCCCGCCTATATGGATACCGCCGCGTGGGTGTCGTTCAAAAAAGGTGATATCGATGCCGCCTGGTACCGCATTCAAACAGCCCTGTCCCTGCGCTCGGACGCCGGCCAACTGAATCTTCATGCCGCAATTATCGCCAAAACAAAAGGAATGAAGCAGGAAGCAAACCAGTATCTTGAAAAGGCGCTGAAGGAAAATCTCGACTCTGGATCCAGGAAGACGGCTTTGGACCTTAAGAAACAACTGGAGGGGTAATTTTTAATGAGGATCTTGTGTGCGCTTCTTTTGATGGCGGCTGTTACTGCGGGGTGTGCTTCAAACTCGATACCTCTACCCAACTGGTTTGGCTCGGATCCGATCAAACCGGTCGCGCCGACTGAAGATGTTGCCGCCGACTATAAAATCGGGCCCGGCGATGTCCTGGATGTCAGTGTCTACGGCGAAGAATCGCTCAATCGAACGGGCGCAGGGGCCGTTGTGGTCAGGCCTGACGGGAGAATATCTTTCCCCCTGGTCGGTGACGTGCTGGTGGGAGGGTTGACAACCGCGCAGGCAAAAGAGGCCTTGGAACAAAGCCTTCACGAATTCATCCCGGAAGCCGTCGCCTCAGTGGGCGTCTCGCAATTGGGAAGCTTGCAGTATTACGTGGTTGGAAAGGTGAATAAGCCCGGCATGTACAACGTGTCGAAACCGCTGACAGTGCTCCAGGCGCTTGCGATGGCGGGAGGGCTGACGCCTTTTGCCGATGAGGGCAGCATCGTGGTTCTGCGCAATTCCGGGAAAGAAACCGTGCACATTGCTTTTAACTACAAGAAAGTGAAGAAGGGCCAGAATATCGAGCAAAATATAACGCTGGAGCGCGGAGATGTGGTTGTGGTGCCGTGATTAGGGATTGCCCTGTACCGAAGCCGGCGGAGCTTCATCTTAAGGGCCGTGAAGAGTGAAGAGTGAAGAGTAGAAAGCTATTTTATCTGCGTCTCCGCGCCTCTGCGTGAAATGATTTTCGCTCTTGCTGTTGTGATTGGTGATTGTCCTGTAACCGAGTTGGCGGAGCTTTATCTTAAGGGCCGTGAAGAGTAAAAAGCTATTTTATCTGCGTCTCCGCGCCTCTGAGTGAAATGATTTTCGCTCTTTGCCGCTGCTTTTCTCTGTGTCTCTATGATGAACCCTTTTCGTCAGCTCTTCTTCGTGACCTTCGTGCTCTTCGTGGTGACACGGTTTTTTCTTGATGAAGGGATTTGTGTGGCGTGAAAATTAAGATAACCCCCTCCTGGAGCTGGATATGCTTTGTGTTTGCCGTACAGGCAATCGGTTCACTTGGGATCGCCAGGTTATTCCAGATGGATTTCCGGGCAATAGCCGTTCCTGTCATGATCCTTTCTGCCGGGGCGGTTGTGAGCGCCATTTTCCTGACGATCCCGAGGTCGGGCCGATTGGGTGAGTGGCAATGGTGGGTCCCTGTTATCATATACGCTCTGTTCATTTTCTCGCTCTCGGCCCGTGCTTATCCGGATGCGCAACCCATTTTCAGTACAAAACTTTTTCACCCCATCGAATACCTCGTGCTGGGTTTTTTCATCTCCCTGGCACTGCTCCCAGCTCTTAAGGGGAAGGGACTTACCGCCTTCTCTTCGAGGGTCTTCTTAATTGGAGTCCTCTTCGCGGCATCGGATGAATTCCACCAGGCGTTCGTTCCCGGAAGGACGCCCAGGCTGACCGATGTCCTCTTTTGGGACTTGCTGGGAATTTCGTTGGCCTGGGCGGTAATTCTGATATTACGGCGATTTCTATATGCATCCGATCCCGCTGCGTAAGGCCGGGTTGGGAAACCGCGGAATTGACGTAAATAACTGCAATAATCCGCAGATGACACAGATGAGCGCAGATATTTCAAATATATGTTTCGAAAACTGAAAACTCAAACCTGTTCGTGCACTCTGATGTCACACAAACTTCACTTCCCGGGGATAATCTCTCCGCCTTTTTCAAGTATAGTCTCGCACATCATCGCTGTTCATCCTTTCCGGCAGGGTTAGGACAGACCTCGGCAGGTATGTAATCGGGTTGGCGGAGCTTTATCTGCCGGATCTCTTCCCCTGTGGCTCGATCGGTTTTTGTTTATTTGCAGAATTTTTCTTAACCGGCTGAAATCAACAGCCGGCATGCAGGATGGATAATGGGACATAAAGTTGCGCTTATTACAGGTATTACAGGACAGGATGGAGCATACCTTGCCGATTTTCTCCTCGAGAAAGACTATATAGTTCACGGCATTAAGCGGCGAGCCTCGCTTTTCAATACTCAGCGGGTGGACCATCTCTACCAGGACCCGCACATCGAACGGCGCAATTTTATTCTCCATTACGGGGATTTGACAGATGCGACCAACCTGATCCGTATAGTTGGCGACGTGATGCCTGACGAGATATACAATCTGGCGGCTCAAAGCCATGTCAAGGTCTCGTTTGAAACCCCTGAGTATACCGCCAATGCTGACGCCCTGGGTCCTCTGAGACTCCTTGAATCCATCAAAATACTTCGTCTTGAGAACAAGTGCAGGTTCTACCAGGCCTCCACTTCGGAGCTGTATGGTAAGGTCCGAGAGATACCCCAAACGGAAACCACCCCCTTTTATCCCCGGTCCCCTTATGCGGCTGCAAAGCTTTATGGCTACTGGATTACCGTCAACTACAGGGAAGCTTACGGATTGCACGCATCGAACGGAATCCTCTTCAATCACGAGTCACCCCTCAGAGGTGAAACTTTCGTGACCCGGAAAATCACCAGGGCAGCGGCCCGCATTTCACTCGGCTTGCAGGACGACCTCTACCTGGGCAACCTGGGCGCCCTTCGCGACTGGGGCCATGCAAAAGATTACGTTCGTGCTCAATGGATGGTTCTACAGCAGGAAGAGCCTGGTGACTTCGTCATCGCAACCGGTGAGCAACACTCGGTCCGGGAGTTTTGCGAAAGGGCTTTTGAAAACGTAGGAATCGAGCTTGAATGGCATGGAAAGGGAGTTTCCGAACGGGGAGTCGTCGCCTCACAAAAGCACGCCCGGCTTCTCGAATCCTATGCGAAGAGCTGTGGCATCCCGAGGCTGCAGCCCGGCAAACCAATTATCCATGTCGATCCTCAATATTTCAGGCCGACGGAGGTAGATGCTCTTTTGGGCGACCCACGGAAGGCAATGGAAAAGCTTGGCTGGAGACCCGAAATATCTTTTCAGGAAATGGTCCATGAAATGATTGCCCATGATGTAAACGAGGCGAGCCGCGAAGCGATATGCAAGCGAAACGGCTTTACTTTGCCCGATAGTTGCGAGGCAAATTTTTAGTTAGTGACTGGTGACGGGTGATTAGGGACTGGATTTGTACTAATCACTAATCACTAATCACTGCTTTTTAGTCACTCTTCACTGGTCTTAATCATGATTAAATCATCACGCATATACATAGCAGGGCACAGAGGGCTCGCGGGATCTGCTCTTGTGCGGCGGCTGGAGGCTGGAGGCTATTCAAACCTCATCCTGCGAACGCATGCCGAACTCGAACTCGAAAACCAGTCCGAGGTGAACGGGTTTTTCGCCGGCGAGCGCCCCGAGTACGTATTCCTGGCCGCAGCCAAAGTGGGCGGAATTCACGCAAACGATACCTTTCCTGCAGATTTCATCCTCACCAACCTGAAGATTCAAAACAACGTGATCGAGGCGTCCTGGAGGCATAAGGTAAAGGGACTTCTATTTCTGGGAAGCTCCTGTATCTATCCCCGGCTTGCCCCCCAACCGCTTAAAGAGGATTATCTGCTCACCGGCCCCCTCGAGCCTACAAACGAGGCCTATGCAGTGGCGAAAATTGCCGGCATAAAGCTTTGCGAGTCGTTTAACCGGCAGTACGGGACCCGTTTTCTGAGTGTCATGCCGACAAACCTTTACGGAGTAAACGATAATTACGACCTTGAAAATTCTCACGTTCTCCCCGCGCTGATTCGAAAATTCCATCTCGCCAAGCTGGCTTCAAGAGGTGAATTCGACGCCATCAAGTCTGACGAGATGACTTTCGGCCCGGTTCCCGATGATTTCAAGTCCTCTCTTGGTTCCATTGCACTGGCTTTTGGGCATGCCTGCGAAGCCCTCGGGATAACGCCGTCGGCCCCCAAACGGGCGGTTACCCTCTGGGGTACGGGACGTCCCCTGAGAGAGTTCCTCTGCTCGGATGACATGGCCGACGCCTGTATCTTTCTTATGGAACGGCTGGACCAACTATTCTCGTCTTTTGATCCCTCAATTACCCGGCAGTTGTACAATGTCGGCTGCGGCGAAGATCTGGCAATCGGAGAACTGGCTGAAATAGTCAGAAAGATCGTTGGATTCGAAGGGGGCGTCCAGTGGGATAAGACAAAGCCCGACGGTTCCCCTCGAAAGCTGCTGGACGTCGGCAGCTTGACGGCTCTGGGTTGGAAGCCGCGCATTGATCTTCATCAGGGCATACAACTGGCTTACCAGGATTTTCTGAAGAAAACCGGGCAATCCATCGAGAGCCCCAATGATGACTGTTTGAAACGAGAGCTTCTTTCATGAGTGTCTTTAGTCGCCGCATGATTGAGTCTGCCTTTCCGCGTTTTTTGCCGGCGATCGTGTTGGTGCTCGTTACGCTTCTTTCGGGGGGCGCTTCCGGGCAGGATATGGCAGAACTCGAAATCGATCATGCCCTGACCTTCGATTTTCCTACGCCGCATACCGAATGGGCGCGTCCATATGCCGGCGGGAAAATGCGCGTCCTGTTTTTTTCGGATGGAATGGGAACCAATCCGCGTGAATGCGTGGAATTGATGCAGCGGTTCGACATTGACGCACAGGCTGTTTTCTGGGCACAGATCGTTGACAGCAAGGAAAGCCACTGGCATGGGGGTGATCTGGGTGAACGCCGGATGCTGAACCTGCTCGAACAGAAATGGGATTGTTTCGTCTTTCTCGGGCTGCCCTTTAGCAAAGTTCCTTCTCAGCAGCAGCTGAAAATTCTACAGGCTGTAATGCAAGGCGCCGGGGTCGTGTTCGTCGGGACGGACGGGACCGGTCTTTTGCAAAAGTACAGTCGCCTTGCCGCCCTGCCGCCTTTCCTTGCCGGTGACTTCCCCGTCGAGGCTTATACTCTTTACCAGGGAAAGGGCATTTGCCTTCCGAACAGGCCAAGCATCGACTACTACGAAGGCTGGGAGGTGGAGTACGACCACTGGCAGGAGCGGCTCGGGCGTGCCGTCATTTGGGCGGCGGGAAAAGAACCGCCCGTGCAGCTTGATTTGAAGGCTTTGCCCGCATCCCCTGCGGCCGCCGGTTCATCCGGACACGCCCACCCATCTGTTCGTCTCACCGCAAAACTTTCAGGTAACCCGGCAAGCCGGGATCTTAAACTTCAGGTTTCACTGTGCAGGCCTGGAGATGAACCTGTTATTTTGCCGCCGATTGACGCCCCGGTGGGGAAAACACTCGAAATTGCTGCGCCCGTACTCCCAAATGGGACCTGGCATGCGGATGCCAGGGTTGTAAGTTCTGCGGGAGTCGAAACTTGGGCGACGAGGACTTTCGAAGTACACTCCGGCCGCTTTTGCTCGGAACTCAAGCTAAACCGCAGCTGGGGTGAACCGGGCGGCGTCATCTCCGGAACGGTTTCTCTTTCCGGCACGAAACTCCCGGGGGAAGTCCTGCGCGTCCAGTTGCTCGACCGGAGGCGGCGTGAATTGGTTAGAAAGGATATTCCGGTCACAGGCCAGTCGACCGGGTTTGAGTTCGGCGTTCCGGAATGGCTCCCCATGCTTGTCACCGTTGACGCACGGCTTCTTTCAAATGGCAATGAAATTGACAGGGCCTATGAATATTTTCGTGTCACCAAGCGGAAGCAGGACGGGTTCAACTTTCTCATGTGGGACGCACCGCTTGGAACACTCGCGCCGTATGCGGAAGAAAGCCTTGCAAAAACCGGGATCACACTCCAACTGGCGATGGCAAACCCTCCATTCTACTTGGCCGCCTTCGATGTCTCGTGGGTGCCCTATACCACACGTATTCTCGTGGACAAAACCCCCGAAGGGATCATGAAGCCTTTTTGTTGGAATGACGAAGACGCAGTCAAAAAAGAGGCTGAAGCTCTCGCTTCCCTGTACAAACCTTCGCGGGAGCATGGCGCTAATGTTTATTCGTTGGGAGATGAGAACAAGACGCAAGGTTCCTGCCTTTCGCCGTTTTGTGCAGGGGCTTACATGACTTTCCTGCAGGAGTCTTACGGTTCCATCGGCGCCCTTAATAGCTCCTGGCAGACCAAATTCAAAAGCTGGGAGGAGGTCGGCCTCTCAATACCAAGCGATAATGATGAAGCCAACTCAAAGGCCCAGAAAAATTATCCACGCTGGTTCGACAGGCAGGCTTTCAAATCCTGGAACTATGTGCACTATTGCCTCAAATATGCCAAAGCTTACAAAACCATCGATCCTCTGGCAAGGACAGGCTTTGAGGGTGGAGGAGGCTTCGCCACCGGTGACGACGTCGACCTTATTGTCAGAAAACTCGATTTCTGGTCGCCATACTCTGGTCTTGCCGACGAAGTCATTCGCTCCACTGCGCCCCGTAAGTTCGTCAGGGCCAACTGGATGGGCTATCAAAAGGACCCCGACTCACTGCTGCAAAGGTATTGGCGGATGGTGGTGCTCGGTATGGATTCGGTCTGGTGGTGGCGATGGGAAGGCATAGGCCGCTTCCATGGCTGGCTTGCCCCCGACCTCAGGCCTTTTCCGTCAACCCTGGAAGTCTTAAAAGACACGCAGGTCGTCCGGGATGGCCTGGGAGACCTCTTGTTGCACTCGACAATGCAGGATGACGGCATTGCTGTTCTCTATTCATACCCTTCGACCTTCGCGACTAAACTCGAGGAAGGCATGTCGTACGGCAAATATGAAGATGCCCATACGGCCGTTATCAAGTTTATCCGGGATTCGGGGTTTCAGTTTCGCTACGTGACTGATCGCATGCTTCGCATGGGTGAGTTTGATGCGTCAAAATGCAAAATTCTTTTTCTGCCGCGCGCCGAGGCCATTGGAGACAAGGAAGCCGAAGTCATTCGTGAGTTTGTTGAAAATGGCGGGACGGCAGTCGCCGACTTGAGACCGGGCCTTTATGATGACCACTGTAAGCCCAGGGCACGGGGAGTTCTGGACGAACTGTTCGGGATAAACCGGCTTGCACGAACGGCAGCCAAATCCGTTAACCTGTCGACCGGCAGTTCGACCATGACGGCCTTTGTTGACGATGGCGTCGTGCTGGAGGACTCTGTGGCCGGGCAGCAGGTCCGCGGCGCCACACCCGTATTCGTGACCCGCCAATTCGGGAAAGGCAGGGCTATCCTTCTAAACAGTGAAATGCGCTGTCTCGGCCCGCTTCTTTCGACACAGGAAGTTGTTGAACGCGGCGGCGGCATTGCCGCGAACGGCATGAACAGGACTGGCTTCCTGGGCTTTGAGCCCGCTATAAAGCTAAGTGGAGTTGACGGAAAACCTCCTGAGGATGCCGATATAACTCGCTGGCGTGATGGAGGGATGGATATCGTCTCAATTTTCCGCCAGAACGGGAAACAGGAAGACATAACCGTTTCCCTGCCCGCGACACGATTTGTTTATGACCTGCGCGGCAATAGCGCCCTTGGTTTGTGCGAGCGGTTCACCACCACAATTCTGCCAAACCGGGCGAGTTTCTTTGTCCTGGCGGATAAACCCGTCCCATCCCCTGGCATTCGCCTCGAGAAAACGGTCGTGCCGCAGGGGACGGTGGTAAAGGCTGCCGTTTCCGTTTCCGTTCCCGGCGCGGAAGGCATGCATGCCGTAAAGATTCGTGTCGAGGCGGGAGATCGCCGGCTCGACTGGTTTGACAGGGTCCTCATTATTGGGCAGGATCCTGCCCGGGTGGAGTTCCCCGTTGCCTTCAACGATCCGGTGGGTGATTACCGGATTATACTGACCGACCTGTTCTCCAGCGGGTCAAGTGAGGCCATCTTGAAAGTTAACCAGGCTGCTGTTTCCTCAGCCAATGGGATGCCTGTTCGTTAATGAAGTCAAACTGCAGGGAAACCCTTTTGGATAATTCGGGTCAAAACTGTTTGGGCCATGTGGCTGCTCGGGGAACAAGCCGAACAGATCGCGCCGCGAGAGGAACACTGACAAGTTTCCTTCAATACGGCGTGCAGATACTTCTTCAAATCGCAATTGCACCCCTCGTGTTGAAGATGGCGGGCAAAGAGACTCTGGGTGCATATGCTATTTTGATGCAGTTGCTTTGGTACCTGAACATGGTCGATCTGGGGCTCTCGGCATCGCTTTGCCGTTTTCTGGCACAGGCTCATGGACGTGACGATGGTGGCCGGCGCTTCGGCAATATTCTCACCACCGGCCGTACCTTCTTGTTTGGAAGTAATATTGTCTTCGCGGTTCTTGTGCTGATTTTGAGCAGCCGGCTGGGTCTCTTTTTTTCATTAACGGGTCAGATGGCCGCAGAGGTTCGTTTGGGGTTATTCCTGCTGGCTGGCTGGGCGGTGGTTCGTACTCCCTGGACCATCTTCGTCAGCGGTCTGGTTGCGGTAGAGGATTTGGCCACCGCCAATTTCATTGGCATCATAGGCAATACGAGTCGGATTATTTTATCCGTCGGACTTGTAATGACTGGTGCAGGACTGGTAGGGCTTGTGTCTGCGAACATCCTTGCGGAAGCTGTAATAACCGTGCTGTCCCGCTTCCGCTTCCGGCGCCTGCACCCAGCTCTGAACCCGGAGTGGGGCATCCCGGACCGCAGCCTCCTGCGCGAGATGCTGACATTCGGCTTTCAATTGATGCTGATGAATATAGGCTGGCGTCTGGTTTATTGCACTGACAATGTCGTTGTGGGCTACCTCTACGGCGCGGCGGCGGCAAGCATTTACTACACGACTCAAATGCCCGCCACTATGGCGTTTATGCTCGTAAACCGTCTCGCGGAAAACGCCGCTCCCGGGATCAACAATCTTTACGCCAAAACTGGCCCGTCTTCTCTCATCGGGGTGTTTTTAAAGTTGCACCGGTACAATATGTTCCTTGCTCTGCCGTTCGTGGGCGGGGTCCTGTTGCTCAATCGACAACTGGTCGAACTGTGGGTGGGAGCAGGGCAATATGCCGGTGATATGATGACCTTTGCCTTGGCCGCATACATATTCATGAATACAGTTACCTTCGTAGGCTATCAGTTCATCCAGGCGACTGGCCGGATAAAGATGCTTAGCCTGATTTGCCTTTCGGAAGGGATTGTGAACCTCGCGTTATCGCTGTGGTTAGGCCGGCGCATGGGGCTGCCGGGCGTCATGGTGGCAACTGTAATCGCAAACATCGGGGTCCTCGCTTACGTGCAGTATCGTTCGATGGCGGATTACGGCGTGCGCCCCGCGCAGTACCTCAGCAATGCGGCAATCCCCGCGTTTGTTCCCGCGCTTTTGAGCTTCGCGTTAGCTTGGCTGGTTTCTAAGGCCCTGTCCTGCTCGGGGTGGCTCTCTTTCGGCATAACCGGAAGCGTCTTGGTCGGCGCGCACGCATTGCTGGTTTATTTTATCAGCCTGGATGCCGCTGAGCGTATATGGCTGAGGGTCCAACTGCAGCGGGTGCTTTTTGCGGTGACGGGCCGCCAGGCGGCGCGCGGAAGTGCTGATTGACGGCGCCTTGCTTTGCTGCCGGGTCTATTTATAATCGTTGCGATTCCTGCTCGTCGTAATTTTGCGAACGGATTATCCTTGTAATGCCTTTTTTCTCCGTAGTGATACCTCTATTTAACAAGGCCCGGTGGATAGGCCGTGCAATCGAATCCGTCATGGCGCAAGGGTTCGAGGACTTCGAATTAATAATTGTCGACGATGGGTCGACTGACGAAAGTATGACGGTTGTTGCGCAATTTGTGGATTCAAGGGTCAGAGTACTCCGTCAGCCGAACAGTGGCCCATCGGCCGCCAGGAACGAGGGAGTTGCGCATGCGCGGGGCGAATGGGTCGCTCTTCTTGACGGCGACGACTATTGGTTGGATGGTCATCTTGCAGCGTTGGCCCGGCTTATTTGCGAGTACCCCGAGTGTGGTGTCGTTTCGGGCAACTGGTGGAACGAAGATTTGGCGGGAAGAAGAGCCGTGGCGAACAGCTTCGCCTCACAAAGCGATTCGTCGGTCGAGGATTATTTTGAATTCGTGGTGAGCGGACAGGGCCCTTTGGTGCATTCATCTTCGATTGCGATAAACAAAGGGGTCCTGGACTCCACGGGGGGCTTCCACGAGGGATTGCGGCTGGCCGAGGACGTTGAATTGTGGTGTCGTCTAACCATGCGAACTAAGTTCGCTGCGTGCCATTGTCCCACGGCCGTCTATTTCCAGGATTTTTCGGGTAATTCGACAAGAGACCGCCTCTATGTTGGTGACGCCCCTTTCTCAAGCCTGCGGAATAATTTCTCAGGAGATAGACTTGCCTGCTTCGATCAATACCTGGCGCTGTGGCGGATGAAGAGCCTTGCGCTGGGCACTTTGCTTGCCGGTCAAAAATCTCTTGTCCGCCGGATGGCGCTGGAATCGCTGGGGTCGGCCTTTTGGCGCGGAAGTATAGTTTTTATTGCTCTATCGCTCCTGCCAACCGCGGCATGCAAAGGACTCTACATTGCCTACCGCCGCCTCACCGGACGCATACAAATGCCGTCTCTCATGAATGTAGCGAGGAGTTGAGTGGAATCTGTATTGGGAACATCAGCCGATTTCGAAGACGAAACCGCATTGACACGGGGCCGTGTAGCGCTCCTTTGCCTTTTGTTCGTTATATTATTTTGTATCTGGCCGGAACTCCGTTTGTCTCCCGGCGGGCTCCAATTCTCTTTTAAACAGTACGAAGGGTCAGTGGGAGCGGTAAAGGGCTATCCGAGGCTGGTGGAATTGGCCATCATTGCGTTTTTTTTGACGACATTGTCATACACACTCGCCAACCTGGGGAAAATAGGACTATACAAATACATTGTTGTTCTGAGTTTTTTGGTGATCGGCATAAGGTTGTTTTACTATTCACAGTTTGATGTTCTTAGGTCCAGTTTTATTTCACCGATGATGCTTCTTTGCGGATGTGTATCGCTTCCTATGAATAGGAGAAGAGCTGATAAAATATATCTTTTTATAATGGTGTCAATGCTGATAAGCAGTATGGTAATGCTTCTGCAGGTGTTGAAAGTGCTGAAGTTGCCGGCGCTGGAACTCTATGACGAAAGGGGCGTTATCGCTGGTTATAGATATCTGGGGCTGGGACAATCTTACGCATATCAATCTGCTTATCTGCTGATGGGAATTTCAATTGCATTGGCGTTTATACTTGTGAAACGCCCCAAATGGCAATTTATTTTTGCATGCTTTACATTGGCAATGTCATATATAGCGTTGGCTGTAACAGGGACAAGGACTGGTTATATTGCGGGGGCCTTATTGTTTGTATATGCTCTATTCAAAGCGGGTGTATTGAAAGGGATACTGGGTATTGTGCTTGTTGCCTTATTAATGGGTGGTATCTTTGTTGCGACTGGCTCAGATAAAGGAATCCTTTTTAACGGCACAAAAGGAGCTTTTTCCTCGCGTCTCGACCTCAAAGGGAATCGACAGGCTGCATGGATTGCTGGTCTCATTGTGGCGGCGGGATCTCCAATAATGGGTGTCGACAATTTCTTCGACGCTGCGACCTCCCAGGGGATACACGTTGGGGCACATGAACAAAACGGATTTATCGCCCTGGTTAATTTTGGAGGGGTGTTCACTTTACTGACTTATTGCCTTTTGATATGGGAGATCGTGCGAAAGACCAGGATGAAAAACGACCATGACGTCAAGGAATCGGCAACGATAAAATATTCTGTGAGATTTGCTCTTTTGGCGTATGTCATTTTTATGATGTCGGAGATAATCTACGATTCTGTTCAGGTACAGGTGATGTTTGTCCTGATTTTGGGGATTGCACTGAACCGCGTAGAAACAACACAAGTCAGCAGGGAGTTGGCAGCCCGTGGTTCTCTATAACGTCTTTCAGCACCGAATTGTCCCTAATATATAAATAGCCGCTTCGAGCAGCAAAAGATGCCGGACCGGGAATTTGGCTGTTGCCTGAGCAACTGCAAATACATATTTAACCGCCTGTTTAAGAAGCTGCAGCGAAAAAAGGATAGTAGCTTTCCGGCCGGTCGCCGGGCTACTTGTCCCTGCGACCTAGGATGCAACTCGCATGGCAGCGCGTTTTGACAGGGATGTCCCGAAGGTAATGGAAATGGCAAAGATCATCGCACGCATCAAGGGCGGGTTGGGAAATCAACTTTTCTGTTACGCTGCCGCTCGGCGGCTTGCACTGATTAATAATGCCGAACTGGTGATTGACGATGTGACTGGATTTGTGCGTGACCGCCTGTACAAGCGCGAGTTTCAGTTGGACAGGTTCAATATCCAGTCCCGAAAGGCTACTCCATTCGAACGCATGGAGCCATTCGAACGCTACCGGCGCGGTATTGCCAAGTTTATAGCTAGGCGTAAGCCATTCTACCGGCGCGCCTACGTTGAACAGGAAGGGCTGGATTTCGACCCGAGGCTCCTGGACTTTAAAGTGACGGGGACCGTTTATCTGGACGGTTTGTGGCAAAGCGAGTCTTACTTCAAAGACTTCGACAGCACTTTGAGGCAAGACCTTCATATCACCCCCCCGGAAGATTACGATAACAGGCGAATGGCAGAAAAGATTGAATCGTGCGATGCTGTGGGAGTCCATGCCCGCTGGTTCAATAAACCGGGTGAGACAGGGTCGGTGGACAAGAGCCACAACCTTCAGAAAGAGTACTACTCCCGCGCAATTGACATGATTTGCGCCGGGATGTCCAATCCGCATTTTTTTCTTTTTTCCGACTTTCCGGAGGCTGCGCGAAGCCTGATTCCGGTTTCGAAGAACATGGTGAGTCCTGTGGCTCATAACGGGCAGGACCGGGCGTATGCAGACCTGTGGCTTATGACCCTCTGCAAGCACTTCATCATCGCGAACAGCACTTTTAGCTGGTGGGGGGCGTGGCTCTCGGAACACAGCTCCAAGATTGTCATTGCACCGGATGTCCGAATTGAAGGACTCACTGCCTGGTCATTCGAAGGCCTCATTCCCCAGAATTGGCATAGGCTCACGGGGAGTTGTGCATGAGAATTCTATTCGCAGGCGATTGGCATTTTGACTTCTACGAAAGGTCCTGCGCTCTGGCTTTGGAAAGACTGGGTGTTCACGTCATCCCTTTTAAATGGGATGGATACCTTCAGGGTCTCCTGGGGCGAGCTCAGGCTAAGTTTCCTGTCCCGGGACCTGCCGTCCGTCGTCTTAACAAAGACTTGTTGGACCTTGCCGAAAAGAGCAGACCCGACGCGATATTCGTCTGGCGAGGGACTCACATATTGGCAAGCACGCTGCGCGCCTTGAAAACGAAGACGGCAGGAGTCCTGGTATCTTACAACCATGACGATCCTTTCGCCGCTAAGGCGCACGGACAGGTGCCCTGGCATCACCATTTCTTCTGGAACTTATTTATTAACAGCATACCGGAGTACGATATCCACTTCGTGGTGAGGCAAGTCAACATTCCGGAATTCGAAAAAAAAGGCGCAAGAGAAGTTCACGTTCTAAAGCAGTTCTTCTGCCCGGAATTGCATCACCCGGTGGTGCTCTCCGAACCGGACCGCTCCCGATATGAATGCGATGTAGTTTTTGTTGGACATTATGAACCGGATGGGCGCGTGGAATGTCTACGGAAACTGGTCGAGACCGGACTGAATGTGAAATTGTTTGGCGGCATATACTGGACGCCTAAGGTTCTCGGAGATCTTGCCGGCCATTTCGGGGAGATCCGTTCCGCTTATGGGCCTGAATACGTCAAAGCACTTTGTGGTGCCAGGATGTGCCTCTGCTTCATGTCCAAGTTGAACCGCGATACCTATACCACACGCTGTTTCGAAATACCGGCCTGCGGGAGTCTGTTGCTAAGCGAACGCACTGACGATTTGCAACTCATGTTCAGAGAGGGCGAAGAAGCAGTTTTTTTCTCAAGTCCGGAGGAACTGGTGGAGAAAGCTTTGTGGCTGAAGAGTAATCCTGACAAGGTTGAGCGGATCGCAGCTGCCGGAATGCGCAGGGTCCATGTCGATTGTCACTCGGCAGAGGGCAGAATGAAGCAGTTAGTCTCTGCCGTGGAAAAACATCTTTGAAAAGAAAGAATAATCGGGCAGTCGAATCCCTCCCTGGAAATTGGAGTTCAGTCTTGAAGGCATCGCATACGGAGAACACTTCGGCTTTTAGAGGCGTACTATGAACCGGGTCCTGATTATAGGATTCCAGCCCCGGAGCCGGATTGCTCTACTATCCGACGCACCTTGCACTTGAGCTCAAAAAGCGCGGCCTCGACGTTCATGTTGTTGTCGGCTGTGATAAAGAGCAGTCCCCCAATCTCCGCCGTCTCCTGTTGTCCCACAATATCGGTCTACACTTGGCCGCCTGTCTGGAAATGAGCGGTCTGCGGGCACTGGTGACACCAAATGGAGCGCTTCATTCCGTTGTCAGGAATCTGTCCCCCGATGTCATCCACTGCTTTGGTCCAATTACCGCTTTTCAGAAGAGTTGGCCGGATTTACCGCGCCACAAGACTTGTGTCATGGTTGCGGCAATGGCGTCCACGTCCAAAGGGCCGTGGATGGCAAGAATCGGTTCGTTATTGCTGAACAGGTATGCGGATGTTGTTCTGGCCCAATGCTCCCAGGAGTATGAAAGGTTGAGAAGGGCAGGGGTCCCACAGAGAAAACTTGGAATAATGTATTCTCCACTGGCTTGTGACGACCTCACCTCGGTGGCTCTTAAATATTCGGGACCGGATTCTCGAAAACTTGCCTTTGACCGCTTTAGTATCGATCCTTCCTCAAGGCTGATCGGCTGCTTCGCCAATCTTTATCCATGGAAGCGTCAGGATTTGCTGATTAAAGCCTTTGCCGGAATGTCTCCGCAAATCCCTGGCTGGAGACTGCTATTGGCTGGAGAAGGAAGCGAGCGGACCCGCTATGAAAATCTCGCAGCCGCCCTTGGCATCAGTCGGCGGGTCCATTTCCTCGGTAGATTGAATAATATGGAAGCGATTCAACTGCTCGCTTCTGTTGATGTGGCGGTGCACTGCTCCAATGCCGAGACATTCGGATATAGCATGCTGGAGCCATTGCTGCTCGGAAGACCAACAGTAATCACCCGGATCGGCATTGGCCATGAAATCGAACGCGCCAGGCAGGCCGTTGTCGTTGAAACTGACAATCTGGATGCGCTTATCACCGGCCTTGAGCGGGCAATTAGCTTGGATGACGACGTGCGCGCCATGACTATCACAGGTCCGCGCTACATTAGAGAAAACTTTGACGTCAGCGTTATCGCGGACAGACTGATCAGCGTATACGGACAGTTGTAGTGACTGACCGATAAATGGACTTAATCTTATGCACTTGGGCATCGATGCGTCTAACATTCGCGCGGGCGGCGGGGTAACTAACCTTGTCGAAGTGTTGCGGGCTGCCGAACCGGAAGGGCTTGGCATATCCAGGGTTACTGTATGGAGTGGCCTGAGCACCTTGAAGCAAATCGAAGATCGGCCCTGGTTGTATAAGATTCATGAACCGTTGTTGGACCGGCCGTTACCCGTCAGACAGTGCTGGCAACGGTTTGCACTTCACAAGCTTGTGCGGCGTAATGGTTGCGACCTTCTTTTTTGTCCGGGAGGCTCATACGCCGGCTCATTCAGGCCATTTGTTGCGATGTCCCAGAATATGCTCCCGTTCGAATGGCCGGAAGCCCGGCGGTTTGGTAGATCTTTCTGGCTATTGAAGCTGGCTTTGCTTCGCAAGTCCCAGGCTGCTACCTTCCGGGCTGCGGACGGCATGATCTTTCTCAGTAACTACGCGGCTAAAACGATTGCCGCTAAGGTCCGGTTGAATAAGCCTTCCACGATCATCCCCCATGGGATAAATGGGGTTTTTCTTGCCGCCCCGCGCCGCCAGAGAAAGATCGAGGCATGCTCACATGCCGATCCGTTCCGGGTCCTCTACGTTTCTGATATTACCGTCTACAAACACCAGTGGCATGTCGCCGAAGCGGTCGCAAGCCTCCGAAATCAAGGATTCCCTGTACAACTCGATATAGTCGGCCCGGTCTTGTACCCGCAGGCTATGGAGCGGCTTCGTGAAGTGATATCAAAGCTCGACCCCCGTGAGACGTTCATCCATTGTGCGGGGAATGTGCCCCATAAAGCGCTGCCCTCTGTATACCGGCAGGCCGATATTTTCGTCTATGCATCGAGCTGCGAGAACATGCCAAATATCCTGATCGAGGCCATGGCTTCGGGTCTCCCCATTGCCTGCTCCAACCGGGGGCCGATGCCTGAAGTATTGAGGGATGCCGGTTTATACTTCGATCCCGAATCACCTGGACAGATCGCCGGGGCGATTAGAGAACTCGTGACCGACAGTAGGAAACGCTCGGGATGCGCGGCCCGAGCCTATGAGTACGCAAAGCAGTACAGTTGGGAGCGGTGTGCGCGTGACACTTTTTCGTTTATCGCTGATGTCGCAAGCAGATAGAACGCAATGCGGAGCGCAGGGCCGCGCTCTCGCGTTGAACAGCAACAACAGGTAAGAATATCCCCATGTTAGAAAGACCTGTGGATCCCATTCGGTTCCATGACTCCCTGGCAAAAAACTGGGAGCTCAAATACCGGAAGTCTTCTTTTCAGAAACGTATAAAAGCCTTCCTGTCGTTGCTCGATGTTAACGACCTTGATAAACAGGAATGGCTCGATGCCGGTTGTGGGACGGGCGTCCTGGCGCGTGCGCTCGCTGCCGCCGGTTGCCGCGTAACTGGTGTCGATGCCTCATGGGCTATGATCCAGGCAGCCGGGAATTTAAAATCCGATCGGGACCATGCCTCGGTCGATGATCCTGTCTTCCAGGTTATCGAAACTATTGAGAAGCTAGATTTTCCAGGATCGAGTTTTGATGGAATCGTCTGTTCCAGCGTACTGGAGTACGTAGGAGATCCAAATAGGGCTGTCTCGGAATTTTATCGAGTACTCAGGCCAGGGGGATTGCTGCTGGTGTCGGTGCCTAACAAAGTATCCCTATTAAGGACTATAGAAAAAGTATCGTACGCGATACTTATGAAGTGTTTTGGGATTGGTTGGCCGGCCTACCTGGCGTTTTCCAGGCATTCTTACACATCCGAATCGTTCAGTCGTTTATTGCGTGACAACAGCTTTACAGTCTTATATTCAATACGTCATAGTCCATATATGCCGGGGTTTATTTCGAGGATGGGATTCAGCGCCTCGATAATCATCTTTCTTGCAAAAAAACAAAGCCTTTGATCTTCGCTTTAAAAGGTGTTCCTTCGTGCTTTTCGCGTCTCTACGGTGAATGCTTATTGAGAACCTTCATCAAGAGGAGAATCAAAATGAAAAAATGTTTGAAGTTTGGGGTTTTTCTGTTGATTTCAACCATGTTGTTATTGCAAATTTCGGCAATATCTGCACAAGCTCTTACGGGGCTCAACACAGTTACAGACGCCAAAGGCGATACAATCGCCACGTTCTATGAAACTTCTACAGGCCTGATATCTCGAATCGACCTGTTCTGGGCTGCCGCGATCACCGATTATGGCAACCCTGCAACCACCGGAAGTATCGGATGGGCGCTCGCGCAACTTTCCAGCACGCCCGCTTTAATTCACCTGCATGCTGGAACTTATCCCTTCAGTTCTACCATTACGATTAACCAGTCTATACAATTAGATGGAGATTCAACTGATTCTACAACCATACAGGCGAATGGTACAAATATCAACAGTCTAATCAACGTAACGGCTTCCAATGTAAGTTTTACGAATATAGCTATTAACGCCAATGGTCAAGGCGGGAATGCGATAACTGTATATCCTGGGCTATCCGGGTTCAAATGTGATTGTGTTGCAGTGGAAAACGCGGCAGAAAACGGTCTTAATATGACATCAAACTCCGCAACTGTAATAACAAATTCTTCTTTTAAAGGGAATGGCCGCAATCAATTTTATATGACTCAGGCAGATTCCACTACTACTGATGGAGTGCAAATTTCCAATAGCGTGTTCGACGATACAGGCGGCGGAGCCAATCGGTTTGTAGCGGTTTTGTTTGATAACTATTTCGCCAATGCTGTAGTTAAAAACATTCTTATCAGCGGGAACATAATCCGGTACACAGGGTTGGGCTCATCTTATGAAACAGACGGCTTGGTTGTATCAACTGCACAATCCGCTATCACAGATGTGACTATCACGGGAAACACCATTCAACTTTCAAGTGGGCAAACGGATGGCAACTCGATTGAAATTGGGGGCGTTGTAGATCTTACACTAACTGGGAATGTTATTGACGATGCTTACATTGGCATACGTGTTGAGGGAGAATCCAACGGAGTAATTGTAGGAAATACTATTAATGGAAGTACTCTTGAAGGAATTGGTTCCTCCAGCAATAATATGCTGATTTCAGGAAATCAAATTGTTAACTATAATGGCGTTGGAATTGATATAAACGCAAGTAAAATTCAAGTTGTAGGCAATAGTATGATCCCATTCCCACAAACTACCAATATGGGTGCGAGAGGCATAAGGTCTGACTGCAGTGGCAGTTGCAACGATATATCTATAACCGATAATGTAATAGACGGGGGTGGCAATGGTTATTGTTTGGGTATCTATTTCGCATCCGGTTCGTTTAATGACCTTGAAATTAAAAATAATCATGTCGCTAACATGGGAGGCGGCTTAGAATTAACCGGAACCGCTTATGCCTCATCTATTGTATCCGGCAATAGTTTTATAGATGTAGTCGCTTTTAGATATTGGGGTATCCCCGCAACTGGTGTTGTTCTAACCGACGACCTAACCCCATTGGCCTTTGCAAATCTTCCTTCACCTGTCCCCGCAGCGGCGAGTCGTATCTACTGCTCCGACTGCACTACCGCCCCCAAATGCGCTGGTTTGGGATCGGGGCATTTCGCGGTAAGCAACGGGAGTTCCTGGACATGCCAGTGAGGCATACTAATGGGCAACAAAATATAAGGCTTGACCTTACAGTGATAGAATGGCCTGCGATTAGGCCGCCGATCCCCGAGCACTCCGCGTCAAGGTAGTGGACCGGGTTCCGGCTTCGCCGCCAGTGCCGGGAGGAGACGTATGTGTTTTACGGCGAATGCATTGAACGCATGTTGAGCGCGTCATGATGTGGAAGAGAAAACAGGTGATTATCCCGGATACGTCAGTCCCTTTGAGGCATACGAAGATTTTTGCACGGCGTTGGAAAGACTACCCTTGCGAATACCCCCTCTTTCCGGGAACAACACGCATAACAGTGAGCGGTTCCATCTGTTTGTTCGATAGTAAAGATGTATACTTCATTAGGAACAGTAGTTTTAGAACCGTTTGGAATTATCTGTGGGCGGATGGACCGCGTCAAGTTGTCCATAAAATATTGTCTCGGCTTGGGGAACGAGAACGAAATGTAAAATGCGTCGTTCTTGGCTGGGGATTTATAGGTGAGGGGAGTGTAAAGAGGAACAGCCGGGTCTGTTTTCTGGGGCCGCATCACCCTCCCTGTGCTACTGAATTGGTGGTTCCGGATTCACTTATCGTTGATTCGCCACCGGATTTGCCGGAAGAGGCTGATGGAGTTCTCTTCTTGGATCTGCGGAACGAAGAGGACCTGGACAGGAAGTTTTGGTCTGTTTATGCCGGCTACCAGGTAGAGTCGGGGCTACCTGCGCCGGACATTAATTCTGAGAGTCTTAAAGAGAAGATTCGAAATCTGGTTGAAATGTATAAAGACAGGATAGTGAGCCTGCCCGGGGGAGCAGCAGATGATGAACCGCGTTCCGGCAATAAAACGCCGATTAGGCCGGATGGAGCGGCAATTATGGGTTTCGGCAATTATGCCAAAACTCGAGTCGTTCCGATTGTCAGGAAGTACTTCAATATTTCTCATATCATTGATATCGACCCCGCTCAAATACCGGCGCAATGGTATGGCAAAGCTAATGTGGGCGCCTGCCCTGACGTTAGAAGGATAACGGGTGCTAAGGCGGCCTTCCTGTGTGGATATCATCATACACATGCTCGGAACGCAGTAGAAGCAATTGGCAATGGCATTATCCCGGTAATCGAAAAGCCGCCTGTCACAACTTATGATGAACTCGATGAACTTTTAACAGCTATCAAGAAAACACGGCTACCATTCTATGTTTGTTATAATCGCAGATACGCTCCTTATACCGAAATGAGTTTGAAGTATTTAAACACTGGGCTTCCAATCGACTATTGGGCGATTGTCCAAGAGGCTAGATTGCCGGAACGTCATTGGTATCGTTGGCCGGCGTCGAGGACCATGGTTGTTTCTAACGGATGTCATTGGCTGAATCATTTTCTGCTTATGAATAATTATGCGAACGTTAAAGCTGCTACTGCTTACGTCAAGTCGGAAGATAATGTTCTTCTCACTGTTGATCTCGAAAATGATGCAAGAGGTATCATTTGTCTCACTCATAAAGGCGGGGAACGCTGCGGCATGAGTGAGACCATTGAAATGCGAAGTGGGAACATAACCGTGAAAATCTCCGATTTCCGGACCTTTTCGGCTGAAGACGACCAACGTATTCTCAAGCGGCACAAGGGCGTTCACCAAAGGGGCCATTCTCAAATGTTTCACGCCATCTGTAAAGACATCGTGGGAGGTGGCAGAGGCGATAGCTTGAAATCCTTGGCGATCTCGTCAAGGCTGATGCTTGATCTCGATGAACAGGTAGCCGGCCAGTTGCCAAGAAGCGGCGAGCATTCTTAGAATCCTATATCCGAGGCAGCATGAAACAAATAGCCCAGTCATTTGGCTCCGGTATTACCACCGAGGATATTCTAAGAAAAGGCATTCACCACAGAGAACACTGAGAGCACAGAGAAAAGCTTTTGGGACAGGGGAGGGAGAAGTGGATTTAAATACTACAACAGAGCGGATCATTGAGGCGGCGATTGAAGTGCATAAAGTGCTCGGGCCCGGGATTGCTGGAGTCGGCTTACGAGGAATGTCTGTGTCGAGAGTTGACGCTGTGGGGCATGAGTGTTGAAAGGCAGTTGCCATTGCCGGTTGAATACAAGGGGATCAGGTTGGATTGTGGTTACCGTCTTGACCTTCTCGTCGAACAATTTGTGGTAGCAGAAATCAAATCGTTGTCCACCATTCAGCCCATCCATGAAGCACAACTTTTGACTTACTTAAAACTGGGAGGACGGAACGTAGGCCTGTTGATCAATTTCAATGTGCGTGTATTGAAAGACGGCATATGTCGCAGAATTCTATGAGCTTTTTTCAATTGTTTTTCTCCGTGTTCTCTGTGACCTCTGTGGTGAACGCTTTGCTCTTGTTGTTGGAATAGGTTTTATCTCTGTGGTGAACGCTCTTGCGTTGTACCCTTACCAGAATGTTACCCGAGGCATCATGAAGCAAATAGTCCAGTCATATCGCTCCGGTAAAATGTCCTTTGAAGAAGCGCCATGTCCCCAGGTCGCCCACGGAATGGTCCTGGTAAAGACCAGGGCCTCGCTGATATCGGCGGGTACTGAAAAAATGATCGTGGAGCTGGCGAGAAAATCGCTTCTCGGAAAGGCAAAGGCCAGGCCGGACCTGGTGCAGAAAGTGATTCGCAGTATCCGCAAAGAAGGCTTGGCGCCTGCGCTGAAAAAGGTCCGAAGTAAGATCGACAGTCCTGTGCCCCTGGGTTATTCGTGCTCGGGTGTTGTTTGCGCGGTCGGAAGCGGTGTCGACGGCCTTCAGCCGGGCGATGCCGTCGCGTGCGGCGGGGCCGGTTACGCCAATCATTCGGAATTTAACATCGTTCCGCAGAACCTTTGCGTAAAAATCCCGAACAGGCTGGATACAGACGGTGGAGGGGCACTGCCCTTTGAAGAAGCCGCTTTCGCCACGGTAGGCGCGATTGCCCTCCAGGGTGTGCGCCAGGCGGTTCTCACTCTCGGGGAGCGAGTCTGCGTCATTGGACTCGGACTGATCGGGCAGCTCACCATTCAGCTTTGCAAGGCGAGCGGATGCCGGGTGATCGGCGCCGATATCGATCCAGGAAAGATCGGAATGGCCGTAAAATTCGGCGCCGACCTGGCTGTTCTCAGCCAGGACCTCGACGACCGAATCTGGCAGTTCACCGAAGGTTTCGGAGCAGATGCCGTCATCATCGCCGCTGCCGCCAAAGACAGCGGGCTCGTTGCCTTAGCCGGTGAAATCTCGCGCACCAAGGGCCGAGTGGTTGCTGTGGGCCTGGTCGGCCTCGATGTGCCAAGGGACGTCTACTACAAAAAGGAACTGGACCTTCGCCTTTCGATGTCTTACGGACCGGGCCGCTACGATGCTGAATACGAGGAAAGGGGACACGATTACCCGCTTCCTTATGTCCGTTGGACGGAACAGCGAAACATGCAGGCTTTCCTGGAGCTTGTAGCCGCGGGCCGCCTGGATGTGGGACCGCTGATATCGCACCGCTATCCCTTCGAGCAGGCCCTCGAAGCCTATGATTTGATCACTTCCGGCCGCGAACCTTCCCTGGGCGTTGTGCTGGGATACGATGACAAACCGGAAGAAAAGGCGCCGGCAATAAGGAACGTGGTGGCCCTTCCCAGCGCCTGTGTCGCACTCGGCGTAGTGGGCGCCGGTAACTTTGCAAAAGCCGTTTTGCTCCCTGGATTCAAAGCCCATAAAATCGTAGCGTTCCAGGGAATTTGTACTGCTAAAGGAATAAGCGCCAAAGCAGCCCATGGCCGGTTCGGATTTCAATATTGCGCCGAAGGCGCCGAGCAACTCATCGCCGACAGCGCGGTCAATACCTTGCTGATAGCCACTCGGCATCCGACCTGCGACCTCGAATGACCGAGCATCCGACGGCAGTGATCCGAAACTGAAAACAACCATCGATTTCGATACGTTCGGCCAGACCCTTCCCCTGCAACAAAGGAGAGTCGCTTCTCTGATATGATCACGCGGGCCCCGAAAGCGCCAGGCACCGCGCACTAGGTAGGCGCAGCCTTTCCGGAGGAAGGAGAGAACGTTATGTTCACTGAGAGACAGCGCCAGTGCCTGCCGGCGTCAGCGGGCAATGTCGTCAGACTTGTTGGTGTATAAGGACGCTCGACGAGCCAATTCATACCCTGCCCCTTTTCAGGCTCTCATATCAGAATTGACATTCGCGCAAGGAGGGGATGCCGCTATTGATGCACATCAACATTTAAACACGGCACTGAACGAATGAATTTGATGAATACCCGAAATTTAACATGTCGCGCTACAGCTGTAGTCTTTATATCCTTATAGGGGTCATCGCAGAATCTTTCCCAAATCGTACGCTATGGATCGTCCAACAACCTAGCCGACGATTTTAGAGCGGCGATGAATTCATTGAGGGGTTTCCAGACGGATTTCCCGCTGATTTCAATGCGCAAGAGCCTGCGTCCACAAAACGACAGGATTAGGAACGCTCTAACAAGTCCGCTGTTTTTTCAACGTAAGTCGCTTAGCGTACGATTTTGGACATCCTCTGCCGTCATCCCCTTACGGCCAAGCGGAAGACGCCCGCCATTTCTGCGATGCGCCAGTCCGCCGCGCCGAGGATCTTTTAGATGAGCGCCGTCGCGCGCTATTCCTGCAGCATGCGCTTGAGCAGCTCGAGCTCTTCGCGCAGCGTGTCGTTCGAAGCGCGGAGGCCTTCGATCTTGCGAACCGCATGAAGCACCGTGGTATGGTCTCGGCCGCCGAAACGTCGGCCGATTTCGGGCAGCGAGCGCAGGGTCAGCGTCTTGGAGAGATACATCGCGACCTGCCGCGGTTTGACGACGCTCGCGGTGCGACGCGACGAAAGAATGTCGGCGCGGGTGACGCTGTAGTGGCTCGCCACCAGCTTCTGAATGTCTTCAATCATCACCCTCTTGGGCTCGTGGGCGCGAATGAGGTCGCGGATCGCGACCTCGGCCAGCTCGACGGTAAGCGGAGGCGCGCCGACGATCGAATGGGCGAGCAGGCGATTGACCGCGCCTTCGAGATCGCGGCCATTGGAGACGATGGTTCGCGCGACAAAAGCGAGCACCTGCGGGGTCACCTCGAAATGCGGGTTTTGCGCACGCGCTGCGAGAATTCGCGCTTCCAGGATCTTGATGCGCAGCGGCTCGTCGAGCGCGAGCATCTCGACGCACAGCCCTCCCGCGAGCCGCGAGCGCACGCGCTCCTCGAGCAACTCGAGATCGCCCGGCGGCCGATCCGCGGCGACGACGACCTGGCGGCCCGCATCGACCAGCGCGTTGAGCGCGTGGCCGAACTCGGCCTGGATCACCTTGCCCTGCAGAAACTGCGCGTCGTCGAAAATGAGCAGGTCGATCGAGCGCAACGCCTCCTTGAACGCCATCGCCGTCTGCGACTGCAGCGCGGCGACGAAGCCGTACATGAACTTCTCCGCGGTCAGATAAACAGCCGAGCGCCCCTGCTGGATCGCGGCGTGCGCGATCGCCTGGAGGAGATGGGTCTTGCCGAGGCCGGTCGAGGCGTGAATGTAGAGCGGGCTGAAGGCGGGCAGTCCGCCGACGCGGGCCTCGACGACGCGCTGGGCGGCGTTGAACGCGAGCTGGTTGGCGCGCCCGACGAGGAAATGCGCGAAGTTGAGCCTGCGGTCGAGCGGGGAGCCGGCGAGAGCTTCGAACAGGCCGCGGCCGTCCGCCTTGAACGGCGGCCGGCGCGCGGGCGGCTCGGCCGAAGGCGTCGGCCGGGCGCGGCGGAGCCCGGTTCGTCGTGCGGCCGCCCCTGGAGTCGAGGCTCGGGCGCCGCCTGGTGCGCGACCGTCTGCCCCGCCGAGCGCACCGCGATCTGCAGCGCGCTCACGCCGCCGCTCTCGACATTGAGCGCGGCGATGATCTTGTCCTGGTAGTGCGCCTCGACCCAGGACTTCAGGAACCGGGTCGAGATCGAAAACATCGCGTGGCCGGCGACCACCTCCTCGAGCCTGAGGCTCGGGAACCAACTCGAATACACGTCCTCGCCGAGCTCGGTGCGCAAGCGTTGGCAGCAGCGGTTCCAGGCTTCTTCATAGGGTCGCATCGCCGTCAGTCCCGATTCCATGGGTCGCATCGTCATCAGTCCCGAAAACAGTTTCCCTGTCTCGTCGCGAGCGCGGCGAAACTTATTTCGACAGTTGAGGTTTTTTGGCAGGCCGGGACGCCTCTTTCAGGCGTCCCGTAAGTCTGTGTCCATGGCAGCCTCCCCAGCTTTCCAGCCGCTGGCGGCCCCGCGATGGCGGGCGCTGTCGAGGGGCCCCTCGAAACCATCGGCGATGTTATAGCTCGACTTCCAGCCCGCAGCGGTCATTGCGATGGCGGCGGCGCGCGACCGCGCGCCGGATCGGCAGAAAAACAACAGCGGGTCGCTCTCAGCGACGCCGCGCGTGCGCAATTCCGCCGTCAGTGTCTCGACGAAATGCGGCAAACTCTGCAACGGCGGATACATCTGCCACCAATGCAGGTAGATTACGGCCTTGTTCAGGTCCGAGAGGTCGGGCGACCCGACATTTCTCCATTCCGGCTCGGTGCGGACGTCGATGAGCGTCGCCCCTCGAGCTTTGGCCAGCATCTCGTAGGCTTGGTCGGCCGAGATGTCGCCGGCATAGGCTTGGTCGCCAGGAACAGACATGTCTTCCCCTTCCTGCGGACAACGCCCGCAGTGAAAAAAACCAAAACAGTGCTGTGAGAGAGGGCCTCTAGTAAACCATTTGCAGGCTTAACTTCTTGCCAGTTTTCTGGCAACGGGACTCATGTAAAAAGTCTACGAACGCCTCTTTTTGCATTCGTCGAAAGGGAAATCGGCAAATTATACTTGAACGTCCAAGCCATAATTGTCCGCCCGCCCAGATTTACACTTGACCGGGCGCGTTATCTCACTGTTGACGCGACTACGCAAACGCTTGGGTGTTGCGTTTCGCGTGTTTCGAGGCTGTTCTACAACTTACGAATTCCACATAAGCTGCCCGCCTACGGCAACCGCTTGATTCCCGTCACAACTTGGCCGCAGGTTGTGCGCAGCGCGGCCCGCTTTCGTTGCTTCCCGCGCCTAAACGCCGCGGCTGTGATTCGCCGACGCGCTCCAGGCGGCGTCGGCGGGTTCGGGCTGCTTTGCTGTTAACGCTCATGTAAAATGTTAACTATTTTGACCCGGCCTGCGCGTGCTTCGCCAGTCGCAAATCCTTGACGAAATCGTCATGCGTTAAGCCTATGACAACCCAAGAGGACTCCCCTTGGCGAGGTGGAACCCAACGACCTATGGCGGATTTGAGGCTGAGCGGCGTCGCCCCGCCGAGGTTTTGATTGCGCGAATTACCGACAGAACATATCGCCGCATCGTCGATATCGGTTGTGATACAACTGCGCTTATGCGCCGCTTTCGAGGTCCGAAGTTTTCGGCGGCGAGAATCCGGGAACGATGCTCGCCGCCGCGCGCAATCGCCTGCCGCGGTCAACGTAATTTTCGAGCCGCCGACGATCGTGGGACGGGCGGGGTAGGGGCTAGGTCCCGGTAATCCCCCTGCGACGAGTAATCGCACACAATTCTTCACAAAGCCGCTGACAGCCGGCAAGCCAAGAGTCATATTGAGAGGTTCCGAGATCCGAGGAGTGTAACATAACACAATAGTACAAAGCTATTCTGACATGGAAAAGAAAACGCGCACCCAGCTTTTTCCTCAGGATAGGGCACGGCCGGAAGGTTTGGCCGCCTGCCGCAACACGCCTCTTTCGATGGCGGCGATCGAGCGGGTCGTTAACTTGACCTTGCACGAAAAGTTGCCGGGCGCCGCGGGTTTATCGCTGCACAAGTTCGCCAAGAAAGTTGGTCTTAGCCGTTCGAGCGTGCAGCACGTTTGGGCAACGTATGGCCTGAAGCCGCATCCCACGGATATTTTGAGCCTCTCTCACGACTCCCAATTTTTCGAGAAAGTTCAGGACATTGTCGGACTCTACCTCCACTCGCCGAACAACACGCTGGTGTTGTCGGTCGACGAGAAGAGCCAGACGGGAGCGCGCGATCGCACGCAACCGGGATCGCCGCTGACGCAGGTCCGCGCCGGCGCGATGACTGATGACTGCAAACGACGTGGGACAACCATCCTGATCGCGGCGCTTGCCGCTGGCGCCGGGAACGTCATTGGCGAACGGGTGAACCGCCGTCGGCATCAAGAGTTCCTGCGCTTCCTGCACAACATCGACGGCGCCACGCCCAAAGACCTAGACCTACATCTTATCGTCGCGAACTATGCCGCCTACCAGGACGCCAAGGTCAGGACTTGGCTCAAAGGTCACGCGCGCTTCCATCTGAACTTTGCTGCGACTTCGGCCTCGTGGATCCTTCTGGTAGAATGGTTTTTCAAGCTGGTTAACGACGAGGCCGTTCGACGCGGCATCTTGCCCAACCTGGACAAAATTCAAGATGCCATTGACGGATACCTTGCGAATTACAATACCGAACCTGAACCGTTCATTTGGACGGCCACAGGACGGGCGTTGGAGTCACTGCATTAGGCGGTGTTGAGAAACTTCTGTTTTGGCTCGTCGTTACTCGCGCTGGGGTTACTGCGAACGTCGTCTCCTTTGGGTCGATTCCAACCGTTCAGCGGCCGAGCAGGCCGAGTCGCTACAGGTCAATCTTTGTTGAGCAACTCAGCATCCCGGCCTTTGTCAAGACCTCAAGCTTGTTACCGTACTGGGGCGCGCAGCGCGACAATCACCGCACAATCCTGATTGTCGCGCCGCGACAATCATCAATCCGCCGCGACCGTCAAACTGATCTTCGACAGTGCCTTTACTTAACGTATTGATATCGCATGACGAATCGACGTGGCTTCGCGGCGTGGCACTACAAAACTAGTTTGTTTTGTGAATTATGCCGTCACAGCTGAGCACAGGGCAGCCGCCAATGCTCCGCCGAAGCCGCCAAATGCAATGTAGGTGCGGATACGTGGAACGAGGCCCAGAGGCAGCAACTGACCGCTTGCCTGTTGCCCGGTGATCTGCGTGAGCGTGCCGATCATCTGCTGACGCCCGCCGCGCATTGGCGGCCGCCTTCGATGTTTTGCAGTGTGGCGCCGCCGATCGAGGCTTTCCTGCGGAAATACATGGCTTGCGCCCGTCGCGCGACTCGAATGAGGTGCGCACACTATCGTCCCAAATCACGTAAAAATCAACATAAAACCCGCCGAAAACGGGGCACTACGTTTTCGTGATCGCACCCCGTCGGATTCAATGATATCAGCAGCTTACGACCGACCCGATCCCCGCAACTGTTAAAGATCAGTCAAAATGGCATTCCCGACCGTCGCCGCCTTCTCATCCAGATTGTCGCGCTACACGGAGTCCCGCCGTTCACCGGCGCTCTCCTGAAAGGCAGGTATTCGCCAAAGTTCACGTCGGCCCGCTCCACTCGGGCTCTTGTTTGCGATCGACAACCTTTGTCCGCGCCTGCTCCGGTCTCTGTCGATTCTGG
>CAWGZP010000243.1:0-3066 GCA_963826655.1 uncultured delta proteobacterium | reverse complement strand
GTCTACCTCACTTTCGAAAGGAGCAGAGAAAGCAGGGCCGGACATACTTGGCAAGCTCGGCGACGAGTTCATTAAGCTTTTAGAAGTCGTGCCACTATTTGTAATAGCTATCGCGTTGTTTAACGCTCTTGTAAAGATAGATTGGGGGCATTATGTAGGTGGTATCCTCGGCGCGATCAAGGTGTTATGACCGGAAGTGCACCTCTTGAAGATAAGACAAATACGCTAACTGAACCAGTAACAGGACATAATACCAATTGTGCAGCGTATGGGAATCACTTCGGTAGTGGTGACCCACGATACCGGCAGCGCCTTCAAGATAGCAGATAAAATGGTGGTCCTGTTCCGGGGACGGGTCGTCGCGGAAGGCACGCCCAAACAGATCCAGGAATCGTCCGATCCGCTGGTTCAGCAGTTTATCCATGGAAGTCCGGACGGGCCGATTCCGCTTCGGCAGTCCAGCAGGGATTACCTCGAAGATCTGCTGGATATGGGTTACTAGTCACTAGGCGCCATTCACTACTCACTATTCGCTAGTCACTAGTCACCATTCACTAGTCACTACCCGAGGGAGAGATATTTAAATGCAGGTTTTTCGGTCGGAGATAAAGGTCGGGTTGCTGGTCCTGATTTCGTTCATCGTCTTCGTAATCGGGATCTTCGTTGTGAGCGATGTGCGCTCCCTGTGGGATAAAAAGAAAGTCCTCACCATTGTTTTCCCGTACGCGGATGGAATAACCCGGGGCGCCCCCGTCTGGTATTCCGGATTTGAAGTGGGCGGGGTAAAAGACATACGCATTGCCCCGGGAGTGGCCGACCGTATTGCGATCACAGTGAAGATATCGCCGGAAGCCCGGGTGAGGAAAGATTCCCGAGCCGAAATCAGAAGTCTTGGCATGATGGGCGCCAAATACGTGGAAATCAGCCCGGGTTCGGCCGACTCCCCTGAACTGGCGTCCGGAGAAATGCTCGAAGGCAAAAGTCCCGCGTCACTTTCCGAAATAATGGAAACGGGCGGCAAAGTCGCCTCGGGCATGGTCGACCTGGTTGCGGAGGCAAAAGAACTGGTAAATGAGGTTCGCACTGAGTACTCGATAAAAGAAACGATCCAGAACGCAAGCGACCTCCTCACCCAGGTCAAGCAGAACACGGCCGACTTGGGGCCGATAATGAAAAACGTCAGGGAGGTGTCCGACAAGGGTGGCCGTGAGCTTGTGTCGTTGGTCAGGGAAGTGCGCGATACGAACAGGGACGTTCAGAAAAGGCTCGGCTCGGTCGAGACCAATCTCGCAAAAACACTTGGACAGGCGAACAGTGGGTTGTCGGCAGCCGAAGGGGCCGTAAAGGACGTGCGCTCGATCCTGAGTTCAAATGAGGACAATATCGCCTCGCTTATTGCGCATTTGAATGAAACCTCCCGCAATCTCGACGCGCTGACCGAGGACGTCAGGCTGCATCCCTGGAAAATATTGTGGAAGGCTGACGGGGCGGTTGACCCTGCGTCTTCTAACGCGGCGCAGTGGAGGGAAAAAGGAAGAATCGGACCATATGGCAAAAAATAGCGGATTACTTTTGGCTCTTCTGCTCCTCCTCGCAGCGTGTGCCTCCGGGGGCCGTGACCCGTACAACAAGGCCGTCGAACAATACAGCATGGGGCACCTCAGCCAATCCGTAAAGACTTACGAGCAGGCCGTTATCCTCGATCCATCCAACCCCAAGCCTAAGTTCAACCTGGCTGTGATCTATCAGGACCAGGGAAGACTGGAGGAAGCCGAAAAACTTTATGGGGCGATTGTCGATAAGGACCCGGGGGTTGCACCTGCATGGTCCAACCTTGCGTCTATTCAGGAGAACCGGGGCCACACCGATGAGGCTGAAAAGTCCCATCGGCGGGCCATGCTGGCAGACCCGAATGGTTGCGTAGCGGCAAGCCAGTTCGGCTATTTTCTGCTGAGAGCGCAACGTGTAGATGAGGCGGGCACGATCTTCGAACAATCCATAAAAGAAAATCCCCGTTGTGCAAACGCGTGGTTTGGCATGGGCCTGATCGCCGAGGAAAAAGGCGACCAGCGGCTGGCGCTGAGAAGCTATGATCGTGCGTTGATCTTTAATCCATTCGATTTGCAAGCCTGCCTGCGATCTGCCGGCATCAGGATTTCCAGGGGGGAAAGGGCCGCCGCGGAGGAACTGCTCCAAAAGGCCGCAAGCCTGGACCCGGCCAGGGGTGATATTCAGTTGCGTCTCGGCACATTGCTTCGGGAAGAAGGCAAATTAAAAGATGCGGAAAAGACCCTGGAACAGGCCAAAACGGCCGGGGCTCCCCCGGCGGAATGCGACCTTGAACTAAGCCTGGTATATGGGAAACTCTGCGAAGAGGCCGCGGCCAATTGCGGCGCCAACCAAACCCCCTGATGAACCCGCGCGGCCGCATGGAACGTTGAGTCTTTACCCGCCGTCCATAAATGATTCCCGCTTTCAGGAACACCCGGTTCAGTTGAGTCCCTTTGCGCTCGGATTGACAAGGTTCGAAGCGGTCTTAATTTCTTGTTATCCTGTTTTTTCTTTGTTTTCCAAGTGTTGTCGCATTTGCAAGAATGACTGTCGGCACTTGCATAGGAGATAAAAATGAGCAAAAGACTGGTTCTTGGACTGGCGCTGGCGCTGGTGCTTATCAGCGGCCCTTTCTTTGGCGCGCAGGCGGATTGTGGCTGCTTGCCTCACGTTAGCGTGCCTTCATGCTTGTCGTGTGGCCAGCCGGCTGCCGTTGATAGAGATCTCGACAGGCCGGAGGCGACTTGCCAGGGCGCATATAATTACGGCCCGAGGGCACCGGCTATAATGGGCAATACCGGCCTTTGATTTCGCCCGGTAAACTCGGACCTGGTAATGGCGGCGATTTCATGGGTTCACCGTAAAGATGAGCTGGCCTTCCCTTCGATTAGGCAGCAAAGGTTTTAGCGGCTTTTACAGGGTTTTCAGTGGGGCAGGTGCTGTCCGGTGCGATTCATAAGTGCAGTGGACAGCATTTCCCCCCCTTCCCATCGAACTCCATTCCGGTTTTCCCCA
>CAWGZP010000242.1:0-8109 GCA_963826655.1 uncultured delta proteobacterium | reverse complement strand
TTGGTAGGCGGCGCCTTTGTTGGCGCCCAGGCGGATTGCGGCTGTCTTCCTCACTTTCAAGCTGCCTTCATGCTTATCGTGCAGCCACCCGGCGACCGATAGAGATCTCGATAGATCGGAGGCGACTTGCCAGGGTGCGTATAATTACGGCCCGAAAGCTCCGACTTACATGGGTGCAGTAGGACAGGCCTGGTAGAACTGGTTCTCAATAATGAACATCAGGATTTTCGGGAGATATAACATGAACAAAAAACTGATTCTTGGCTTCGCATTGTCATTAGTGTTGGTAAGCGGCGCATTTGCCGGCGCCCAGGCGGATTGCGGCTGTCTTCCTCACTTCAAGTTGCCTTCATGCTTATCGTGCAGCCATCCGGCGAACGACAGAGATCTCGACAGGCCGGAGGCGACTTGCCAGGGTGCATATAATTACGGGCCGAAAGCTCCGACCTACATGGGTGCTGTTGGGCAAGCCTGGTAGAGATGCGCAGTCCCCGATGATGGGTTCATGGCAATAACTTCAATCGCTCACGCATGAGAACTTGACCGCCCCCCCATTGTGGCTGAAAAAGAGGCCGCACGGGGGGCGGTCCCGCGCAACTTCTCCGTCTTCCGCAGACATTGCAAAATTCTTCGAATGGCGCCTAAACAGCGATCTCCGCACTCCGCAAGGTCCTTGGACACCGCGGTTTCCCTTATCTTTCTTCATTGAAAACCCGCAGCGGCCCGCGAAATGAAAAAGCGGTTGCGCCTCTTGAGTGGCGCAACCGTAATTTGGCTGTCGATCTATTGGAAACTTATTTCCAGAGCGGAACTACGAAGCGGACGTCAAACCATTGGCCACCGACGTCGTTATTCGCATAAATCGGGAAATTGTAAATGAACTGTACGCTACAAGGTCCGAAATTGTAACCAACGATCGGACCGGCTCCCCAGACATCTGCCTTGGAGTCAGAGATGGTTTGTCCGAACTGGCTATCGCTTGTAACCTGGGTTTCCTCGAAAGCGCCGCCACCAAACGTCCACTTGCCGCAGGTGTAGGTCGCGGTGTAATCGACCGCAATCTGGTCGCCTGATTGGTAATGGGTAGCATCGTTTTCAAGGTTGAAGGCATAGTGGAAAGAGGCGCTGAGGTTCCAGCCGGCATGCAGCCAGCTAAGTCCCACGCTGGGCTGAAAAGTATAGAAACCGTTGCCGTTACCGGCATAGGTCCCGGCAGGGCCGATAGATGTCATACCGGGGCTGCTCATGGCGTCGTCCAGAGAGATCCCCAGGCCGGTCGCAATGTGGAAATCGCAGGGGAGCTTCCAGGACAATTCGTAAGGCACAAGGACCGTGTTGAACGTGCCCCAGTTCGCGTTACCGACGAACTCATGGCTGCCCGGGGGGCCACCTGTGGTGGGCGACTGTATTCTGAGGTTCATGTAGTCGAACGGTTGAGCTATGGCCATAGCGTAGTCGGCGCCCAGAAATTTACATCCCGGGACCCACAGCAGAACCGGGACATCGACGTAAGCGAACAATTTCCAATTGGTGTTTGCGTGTCCACTGGAGGCAACAGTCACGCCCGGTACATTAAAGCCATAGAGATGGTCGGACACGGCAACATGGAGATCGTTTATGAAATAAACTCCCGGAGGCGGAAGTGCCCCAGCCGCCAAACCTTCGTCCAAACCGCGCAGATGCTCATCCCACAACTCGGTTGCGTAAGCGGGAGCGACCAGCAGCGCAGCTGCCGCGACTATAAATAATACCATTATAAATTTCTTCATTCCCCCCCCGATTTTCCAGAGCAGTAAACCAATGCCCTCCGACCGCTCCGATAAGCGCCCACATGCGGGCAACCGTCTCAGGTCGCACACCCCCCCTCATCATCGGGGTGACGACCGCTTTGGACATAGAGTGCATTATCGTGGTGTAATTTGCCGTTGGCCGCTAACTGGAGGACTGGGAGAAAAGCAGGAACTTGGCGGCCTCCTTTGTTGAAAACCCGCCGCGGCCCGAAATGAAAGAGCGGTTGCGCCCCGGAGGAGCGCAACCGCAATATTGCATGTCGATCTGTTGGAAACTTATTTCCAGAGCGGAACTACGAAGCGGACGTCAAACCATTGACCACCGACGTCGTTATTCGCATAAATCGGGAAATTGTAAATGAACTGTACGCTACAAGGTCCGAAATTATAACCGACGATCGGGCCGGCTCCCCAGACATCCGCCTTGGAGTCAGGGATGCTTTGGCCGAAGCTGCTATCGGTTGTAACCTGGGTTTCCTGGAAAGCGCCACCACCAAACGTCCATTTGCCGCAGGTGTAGGTCGCGGTGTAATCGACCGCGATCTGGTCGCCTGACTGGTAATGGGTGGCTTCGTTTTCAAGGTTGAAAGCATAGTGGAAAGAGGCGCTGAGGTTCCAGCCGGCATGCAGCCAGCTAAGTCCTAAGCTGGGCTGAAAGGTATAGTAACCGTTGCCGTTACCGGCATAGGTCCCGGCAGGGCCGATAGATGTCATGCCGGGGCTGCTCATGGCGTCGTCCAGAGAGATCCCCAGGCCGGTCGCGATGTGGAAATCGCAGGGGAGCTTCCAGGCTAATTCGTAAGGCACGAGGACGGTGTTGAACGTGCCCCAGTTAGCGTTACCAACGAACGTATGGCTCCCGGGAGGGCCCACCGTTGTCGGCTGTTGAATTCTGAGGTTCATGTAATCGAACGGCTGAGCTACGGCCATAGCGTAGTCGGCGCCCAGGAACTTACATCCGGGGACCCACAACAGAACCGGGACATCGACGTAAGCGAACAACTTCCAGTTGGTGTTCGCGTGTCCACTCGGGGCAACAAGCCCTGCCTGCGGTACGTTAAACCCGTAGACATGGTCGGACACAGCAACGTGGAGGTCGTTAATGAAATAAACTCCGGGAGGCGGAAGTGCCCCAGCCGCCAAACCTTCGTCTAAACCGCGCAGATGCTGATCCCACAGCTCGGTTGCGTGAGCTGGAGCGACCATCATCATCGCTGCCGCGATTACAAACAATACCATTATAAATTTCTTCATCTTTTCCCCCTCGAATTGTAAAAAAGTTGTTACCCTTCAACGCAGAGCAGTATTGCCAATCCCCTAATACTGCTCCGATTTAACCGCCCGCATGCGGGCAACCGTCTCAGGTCACCACCTCCTTTCACCTCACTGCACCGGCCGAACGCCACAGGATTGAAGACCCTGATAAAATCCGCCTTCAAACAGACGTCGCGGCAAGGCGCGAGGATAGCAGCAGATAATAATTTTTGTCAATGAACCGCCCCTTTCGGCGAAAGCCGCCGTATACTTGTAGATTCGCATATAATACTATCCAGCTTTATGTCAAATTAATTTTTGTAAAACGCCTGGCTTTTTTGAAATTTGTCGGCACGATGTTTTCTCAAAAGTCAGTGTTCCTTCATATAGTCGGTTGAACTGGAGACAAACTTTAGCATTGATCTTCATCATTTCGCATGTTTGAAACGATTCAATGTCTTTTCGGATATGTCAATTGTAGTTTCCATTGGGGTATGTCATTTTATCTTCCGGAATTGGCGCACTGAAATTCTCGAGCTAAGAGTCTCATGTTCCTGCGCAACGAAAGAATTACCTCCGCCATGCAACTTCCGCAAGCAAAGGCCCGCACGCCGGGCCAAGGACAGCCCGCGCTTCGAAAAGCGCTTTCCCTGCTTGGCTCAACCCTGGGTTTCGCCGGAGCCGTTCTGCTTGATTTATTCCTTCCGAGGAGTTGCGCAGGTTGCCAAAGGATGGACCACCGGCCCCAAAGCTGCTGGTGCGCCAGATGTTGGAATCAAATCCCCTGGGTTGTATCGCCTCTTTGCCCGATATGCGGAAGACCTTTCACAGATTCACCCGACTCGACCGACCACCTGTGCGGCGAATGCATCGTCTCAACCTACTACTTTGACACGGCAAGGTCGGCAGTGGCTCATGAAGGTATCATCCGAACCCGTATCCACCAGTTCAAGTTCGAAGCACAACTGGAATGGGCGCCCCCCCTCACCGAACTGCTGGAAATCGCCTATACAGGGTGGGGACTTGCCGGCCCCCGACCTGATTTTGCCGGTGCCCCTGCATCCTAAACGGCTGCAAGAAAGAGGGTTCAACCAGTCGGGGCTTCTAGCCGGGGAGTTGGCGCGCAAGCTCCAAGTGCCGGTTTCTTTCAATACCATTGTGCGAAAAAAACAGGCCCAACCTCAAACCCGCTTAAACCGGAGACAACGATTGAAAAACGTGAAGGGCGCATTCGAACTCACCGGGGCCGACAGGGTGCGTGGCCGCCGTATACTTTTGCTGGACGACGTCTTCACTACGGGTACGACTTTGAGCGAATGTGCCCGGACCTTGAAAAAAAGGGGGGGCGCATCTGAGGTGCATGCGCTCACGGTCACTCGCGCACTGCCCCGCTGACAAACAATAATGTTTTTTATGCTTTTATTGGGTTGTGATGATGGTCCATGACGAGTTGGGATAGGAGACGGCTTTTCGAAGAACGCAACGGACCCCTTGTGCCGGACGCGGCGCAAGGCAATTGCGAAAATTCCTTCAGACCGGTGGGGCAAGAGCCCGCATCGGCATTAAACAAGGAACGCAAGAAGCGAGAACATCGACCCCTCGAAGGCTTTTTCGATGAAAGCCCCTACGATCGCCTTCCCCACCGTAATGCCGACCTTCGACACCGCGAGTTTCGATAGGGCGCTCCTCTTCCTTTATGGGCGAAACCTTGAAATATCCATTTTCTCTCAGAATATTCAAAATGGATTCCGGATCGGTTGCGCTATCCGTATAGTTGATCGTTATGCTACCCGTCAAGGCGTTAATATCGAAAGCCCCGACTTCCGGGAGCGGTTGAAGCAATCGGCGGACCTTCTCTATTTCGACGGGGTTCCGCTTGATTACCGGCGTTTTGATTCTGAGCCTCCCAGGAGTGCTGTGGCAATAGTAGCTCATATCTCACCTCCTTGGTTTTTTTCCTCGAAAAAATCTTTCAACACTAAAAATACGCAAGAAGTCCGGCCCTGTATTCGACATCGGCGTCAAGATAGACCGCGGACGTTACGGAATTGTGACAGAATACTTACAATTGCCAGACATTTAGCGCTGATTCGAGGAACAATACGAAAAGGAAGGCTTTCTTAGGAATATAACGGAACCCGGACCGGCCCTATCCGGAGAAGGAGGGGACCACCTCAAAGCTCCCCAAGGATATTATCCGGTACCCGGCTTGGAAAGGCGCTCAAGTTGTTCCCTGACAGATTCCCTGAGCGATGAGTGCTTTTTCGCATTGACCAGCCGCTCCCAGAGTTCCGGTGCAATTACCTTTTCATCGTAGTGGATGACTATCGACCGCGCGGCGGCATTGGCCCTGGCATCCAAAATGCCATTAAAGTATTTCATCAGGTCTGCCGCATCGAGACCCATTGCCAAATATAGTCCGGCCCACCCGATTTTGAGCCTTATCCGCCCCGGGGTATGGTGGACGATTTCCGTCTGAACGGCAAGGTCGATCAGACGGTCTATAAAAAGGTCTCTATTTGCCGTATCGTGAGCCATTTTGGTCTATCCGAATCCTCCAGCAGTAACTCATCGAGACCCTGGGGAGTAAAAAAATCCACAGGGCGGGCTTATAGTGGAGCGCAACCCCGGCGGATCGCAGCCGACAGAAATACATGTCATCAAAATGTAACGAGAACTTAACTTGACACCGCACAATCGTCTGATTACGGTTACTTCTCTGGAGTAATCTGATTTATTTTTTGCATGGTTCACTAAAGAGGACTTGTTTCCCCATGGTCGATCATACCAAGATCGTATCAAGTACTCCGAGACGTACCCGAATCAGGGTCTCCAGCAAAAGGCGAAGCCCAAAGGAGATGGTTCGGCTCGCCAAGGCCCTTGAAAAATCCCCCGAAATCAGCAGTGTCGAAGCTAATTTACATACCGGGACCCTTATTGTCTACCATAAGAAAGAATCGCTCCATGAGATCCGGGCCACGCTGCAGGATATGGGCGTCGTATTGATGGCGGCAACGGGGGTCGAAATGCCCACTCAATGGCTGACCGAGGCGGTTTCAGACCTCGACGCACGCCTGAAGTTTGTAACGAAAGACGGCCTGAACTTGAAGCTGCTGGTGCCGCTCGGATTCGGTGCGCTTGCCATTTTACAACTAATCAGACGCGGCTTTCAGATCGAGGGCGCCCCTTGGTACATCCTGGCCTTCTTCGCAATTGAATCCTTCACAAGACTCAATGATGGGGACGAAAAAGAGAAATCCGAGTTGCAGGGGCAGGTCGTGAACGCGGTGGAGACCGCGATCGTTCCGTAAGAACCATTATGGGAACGGCCCCTTTGGAAAAGGCGTTTTTATGCAAAAGGCCTAACTACAACCCGGGGTGCGCGTGGACACGTCTCAATTGCGGCTTGATGGCTGAGAGCGGCTGGTTCTCGGAGATAGCAGAGGAGAAGGTAAATGGCGTTTGCTGATAATGGACTTAAGATCGGAACGGGTTTGGCAATTGGGTTCGGTGTCCTGATCCTGGCGCCTGTGGTGGCTCCTGCTGTGGCGGCCGTGGCGAGACCGGTGGTAAAGGCATCGATTAAAAGCGCCATGATGCTGTTTGAAAAGGCCAGTGAGGTTATTGCCGAAGCAAAGGAATCGTTGGAAGACCTTGCTGCGGAAGCCCAGGCGGAACTTGCCCGGGAAAGACGGGAGGGGGTCCCCGACACCGGAGACGATTCAACTGTCTACTGAGGCGTTAATTTCGCACAGCACTCCGGAAAGGCCCAGAGGTATAGACGCCGCAAAGAAAGGGCAATCAATCCTATTTAAGTGCGTTCGTGGGGAGAAAAAAATGAAAAAAGACGAATCGGCTTCATCGGATGACATTTCCACTAAGATGGAAAAAACGACGCAAGAGACGATTAAAGAAGGCATAATCAATAGTTTTGCCGTTGCAAAACAGGTCGAGGAAGGACTTGTAGAACTTGCCCGCACCACCGTTACGGACACCATCAAGGCGACCGGGTCGGTTGCGAACGAAGCGGTTTCAGTGGCCGGCGCTGTTGTCAAGGGGGCCGTGGCGGCCGCGAAAGAAGCAGGTACGGGAGTTCTGGACGGGACTAAGAGTATAGCGAAAGGAATTATCATCGGCGTGAGCGAAGTCGGCGGCGACGTGGTAGGCGCGGCCGGCCGGACTGCCAGAGAAGCGGTGAAAGGGGCGGCCGACATTGGGGCGGACGTTGCGGTCATTGCCAGAAAGGCGGTTGATGGAATAGTGGAGGCCACGGGAGAGATCGGCGGAAACGTCAATGAAGTCTCGAAGGCCGCGGCAAACGGGGCCATCGATGCCGCCGGGTCTATCGGGCAAAACGCAGTGAACGCTGTGCGGACAATTCTGGTGGGTGTTGTTTCCGGTGTCAAGGATGTCGCTTCGACAGCCATTCCGCGCCGGGATGAACCCAAGGACAAGTGATTTTACCGGCCTCCTTCCCAATTTTTTGAGCTTTCTAATTCGACCTTTTACTTGTGGATTTGACCCGGTCGGGCTCTATCCGTGTGAGAATATTTCGGGCAGGAAATCTTAGTGGTCGAGACTTTGCACGCCAGCGTAACAGGCAGGGCCAGATTCAGGGTAAAGCGACTCTACCGTTGCGACCCTTTGAGGAAACATCTGGAGCATAACCTTGCCGCCGACCCGGGTGTAATCAGGGCAACAGCGAGCACTCGTACTTCGGCCATACTGGTGCTCTATAATTCCGGGGCCACTCAGCACCGGATCGGTTTATTGATCGAGGAGGCGATATCCGAATTCAACAGGTCCAACGGAGGGTGTTCATACGATTCATCGGGAAATGGGACGCGAAACGAACGAAAGCCGGACGATGGATGCCCTGAACCGGATATTCAACAGTGCCTGGACCCTGCAGCTCTCCTCCCGGCATCGGATAGCCACCCTGGACCGGTAAAAACGCTTATCCAAAAAATAAAGTCCTCGATTCCAGCCGGACAAATGGCCCAGCCCGACAATCCCTGGCACACAATCGACCCTCAAACCGCGGTTGCCGCCCTGGGAGGATCGA
>CAWGZP010000241.1:0-44628 GCA_963826655.1 uncultured delta proteobacterium | reverse complement strand
ACAACGCCTCGGCGGTCGTCTTCTTAACCGAAGGCGCAAAAGAGCGGGCGGTAAAAAGGTCGACGGCTGACGCCGCCAGGGCACATGTAATCTATCCGGGGGCATCTCCCGCCAACGATCCCGAAACGATTTATTCCAAAGGAGATTTGTGTCGTTTTGCCCATTTCGGTTCGCTTGGAGGCTCGCGTAACCCGGCGGCATTTCTCGAAGGGCTTCAAATCGTGCTCGACCGGGACCCCGACCTGATCGCACAGGTGCGGCTGGACCTCTATGGAACAATGGACCGCTTGTCAGCCAAACAAATTACAAGCTTCAAACATTCCGGGATCGTCACCGATTTCGGCAAAGTTTCCAGGCTGAAGGCGCTCAGGGCGATGAGAAAAAGCGATAGCCTCGTGCTTGTCCAAAACCTGGACGACTTATCCCCCGAGACGATCCCATCGAAAGTTTATGAATATCTCCAGGTGAGCAGGCCAATTCTGGGACTGGTCTACAGGAACCCTCACCTCAAAAAGATGCTGCTCGAACAGGGGCATTTCGTCGCGGAAGCCGATTCCCCTGCCGAAATCAGCATCCAGATAACACGGCTTCTGGAACTCTGGCAGAGAGATGACCGGGAATGGCGGACTTTCCCGGCTTCTCCCTATACCGTTAGGAACGCCGCACAAGAACTGCTGAAAATATCCCGCACGCTGCTCAGGAAGCCTTAATAGAGGTCGCGCGAACATAAGGATCCAACAAACCTCGTTGGGTCAAAAACTCGTAGATCATCCACGCGTTTTCCTCTTCCGAATTGGCGACCGTATCCAGGGCGATCTCCGGTTGAAGCGGCGCCTCATAGGGGTCGTCAATTCCGGTAAAACCTTTAAGAAGCCCTTGTCTCGCCTTGGCATACAGCCCCTTTGGGTCCCGTTTCTCACAGACTTCCAGGGGAGTAGCCACATATACCTCGATGAAGCGGCCTTCTTCCATCCGGGCGCGCACCTCATCGCGGACCGCCCGATAGGGGCTGATTGCCGCGCATACAACCGCACCCCCATGGCGCACGATTTCCGAGGCCACGAAACCAATGCGACGTATGTTTTCGTCACGGTCCTCCTTGCTGAACCCGAGTCCTTTGCACAAATGGGTGCGAACCACATCGCCGTCCAGCATCGTCAAACGGCGCCCCTGTTCGACAACCACGCGCGCCAGAGCCTCGGCGGTCTTGGACTTTCCGGCCGCGCTCAACCCGGTAAACCAAACACATACTCCCTGACGATAACGATCATTCTGCGGCTGAGATTGCATAGAAAAAAACCACTCCCGTAGTGTGAAAATTGAGTAATAAACCCCGGAGATTTCCGGTTTGCCGGAGTGATCCAGGGCAGACCATTTGGCGGCATTGTCTACCGGTTCGGTGAAATTTATCAAGTCTTTTTTCTTCGTTACCCCCCCGGCGAAGGCCGGGAATCATCCGGTCCTGTCAACGGAGAGGCACAGAGGGGCGCTATTTGCTCGTAACGAATTTTTTGCTCAGGATCAAACTTGGCGACAACTTTGGCCGATCCGGGTGCGGGGGCGCTTCCAATTTTTCCGCCGCAAGGTATTGCGGCACGCCGGGATGAGCAGTTAAATTTACGAAGGGTCTGTGTAACTTTACTTATCCGTTGCGTTCGCCACGTAATTTAGCCATGGGACTTTTGAACAACAGGGAGAAACACCATGCCAAAGATTGTTCGCTTTTATGAAACGGGAGAACCCGAGGTACTAAAGATCGAGGAGTTACCTCTTGTGGAGCCCGGTGCGGGCCAGGTTCGCCTGGCGGTCGAAGCCATTGGCCTGAACCGCGCCGAAGTCATGTTCCGGCGGGGACAGTACCTGGAAAACCCGGTGCTGCCATCGCGACTCGGCTATGAAGCAGCGGGAATCGTAGATGCAGTGGGGCCTGGTGTCAGCGGCATTCAAATTGGCGACCGGGTGAGCACCATACCATCCTTCTCGGTTGGGACCCATGGGGTTTACGGTGAAAGCGCGGTCGTACCCGCCTACGCCGTGGCGCAGTATCCCGAAAGTCTGTCGTCCATAGAAGGCGCTGCTATCTGGATGCAGTATCTTACGGCCTTCGGTGCTCTTATTGAATTCGGTAAGTTACAAAAAGATGCCGGCGTTCTGATCACCGCAGGGAGCAGCAGCGTGGCGATGGCCGCGATTCAGATCGCAAAGTCTGTCGGAGCGCTCGCCATTGCCGCCACTCGCGGCTCAGGAAAAAAATCCTTTCTCATGGGCGTCGGGGCGGATCATGTCATAGCAACCGAGGAAGAAGATCTGGTCGAAAGCGTGATGGCCATTACTTCGGGGAAAGGCGTTAGCATGATCTTTGATCCAGTTGCGGGACCTTTATTGGAAAAACTTGCCGGCGCTGCCGCTCCCGGTGCGATTATCTTCGAATACGGCGCATTGTCGCCGTTGCCAACCACTTTCCCCTTGTTTCTCGCGCTGGCCAAGAGCTTGACAGTGCGAGGTTATATCCTGTTCGAAATTACAAAGAACCCCGAGAGGCTTGCTCGCGGCAAACAATTCGTTTACAAGGGGCTCGAATCCGGTGCGCTGAAACCCGTCATCGACCGCACTTTCCCATTGGAAAGCATTGTCGAGGCCCACCGGTACATGGAATCCAACCAACAAAAAGGTAAGATCGTGGTGACAGTCTGAAGGAGAGCCCGCAGTGAACGCCGGTAATCGCGAAGCCCGCATTCATACGATGGTGCTGAGCAATATGGTGATAAACATCGCTAAGGGATAATAGCTGCACCTGTTGAACAGGGCGGAGGCGAGGGCGGGGGTCCTTCGGGTGTAGAGGCGCCAGGCGGGCAGGAGCAGAAAAAATATCCCAGCCGGTACAGCGGCGGCAAAATAGATGGTGCTAAGACGGGCGGGCGTCAGCCAGAAAAGGACGATACTCATCGCGACGGCGAGTACCAGGGAACATAAAATGATCTGTGCCGATCCCTTTGTCCCGAACCTGACAGGGATGGTCTCAGCACCCATGCGGTTGTCTTCCTCCATGTCGCTCCAATCGTTTGGAACGTTTTGTCCTCCGATTTCCCAGAAAAAAAACCAAAGGAAAAACCCGATCAGAAACGACGCGGAAGAGTCCGGCGCCACGGCGTAAATAGCCGCCAGACCTCCTGCGGTCTTGACCCCGCCGCTTACGAGCGTTCTCATCCAGCTAAGCCTTAACATCAGGCAGTAAATCGCTTCCGCGATGCATCCGAGGATAAATATGAGAGCGCAGGCCGGATTCAACAACCAGGCCCCGAGCAGGGCCACAGTGCCCCATGCCACGGTCCACGCAATCCCGTCCCGGAGGCTTAGCAGGCCCTGCGCGATGGGTTGGCGCGCATAGATTGCGTCGATGTCCCCGGTCGAGCATTTAACCCCGCATTCGCGGAATTTGCGCAGATCGGTCTTGAAGTCAACCACATCGTTTAGGGCATAAACAGCTGTGTAGCCTGCAAAAGTCGTCACAAGACCAATGACAATCACGTGCATCGACGGCGCGGCGCCGAGCCAGAGAAGCGCTATAAGCGCCGGGGTAGCCATGTCTAGCAACCCGTGCGGCGTACGCGACAATGCCATAAAAAGCTTTATTCGATGAGGGAGCGAAATCGACAAGGCGCCCAGTTCCATTTAAGTCCTCGCAGAGCATGGAGATAAGGCCGAATGCCGTTAAAAACTTATTGCAATCGTCTTTATATTCACGAACTCCTTCAACCCGTAATGCGAAAGCTCCCTTCCAAATCCCGACTTTTTTACTCCACCGAAAGGAAGGCGCTGGTCGGACTTCACTACACGATTAATCGCGACGAACCCAGCCGCGATTTCTCTCGCCAGCCTCTTGGCCTTAGCGATATCTTTGGTCCAGATAGCAGCGCCAAGGCCGAATTCCGTCGCGTTGGCAATCCGGAGCATCTCTTCTTCGCTCCTGCCCCTGATCACGGAGGCCATCGGTCCAAAAACCTCCTCTTTCAAAACCGCCATATCCTCGCTAAGGTCCGTTAACACCGCGGGTCGAAAGAAAAACCCCTGGTCGGGAGGCTTCGGCCCACGATATACTCGTGCGCCTTTTTTCTCGGCGTCGCGCAACTGCCTTTCCAGTTCTTCCAGGGATTCCTTTTTGGCCACCGGACCCAAATCCGTGGACTCATCCATCGGGTCGCCGATCTTTAGACCGTTCAGCGCATCGATAAATTTTTCTGTAAACGCATCCGCAACCGACTCCATCACTATCAACCGTTTGGCGGCGATACAACTTTGACCGGTGTTTGCCATTCTCGATCTGACCGCGGCCCGCGCAGCTTTGTCCAGGTCCGCGTCCTCGAAGACGATAAATGGATCGGAACCGCCCAACTCCAGCACAACTTTTTTCAAATGTTTCCCGGCAATCGAACCTACCTTCGATCCGGCGTCCACACTCCCGGTCAGTGAAATCCCGTCGACCAGGTCTTTTTCTATCAGGCGCTCGGCGCCCACCGGACCAATGAGCAGAGTCTGGAAAACGTATTCCGGAAAACCTGCCTCACGGAAAATTTTCTCCAGCCTGAGCGCGGTCAAAGGAACATTGGACGCATGTTTTAACAGGCAGACATTACCGGCCGCAAGCGCCGGCACCGCCCAGCGCACCACCTGCCAGAAAGGGAAATTCCATGGCATTATTCCAAGGATCACGCCAAGCGGATCAAACACTATATAGTTATTATCCGTCTCGGTTTCGACCACCTCACCACTAAGAAACGCTTCGGCGTTCAGGTGGTAATAGTCGCAGAGCCGTGCACATTTCTCGACTTCGGATACGCCGTCCCGAATAGGCTTGCCCATTTCAACCGCAATGATCCCGGCGTATTCTTTTTTGTTCCGTCTTAAAATCGACGCAAGTTCCGCAATGGGTTTCACCCGATCTGAAACAGCCAGTTTTGCCCATTTACCGAAGGCTTCTTTTGCTCTAAGGGCGGCTTCCCCACACGCTTCATCCGGCAGCGAATCAAACTCCGCCGTAACTTTCCCCGTAAAGGGATTTATTGATCTGAGCTTCATCAACTTCCTCCGCAGGATATTGGAATCAATAAAAATGCCGGAGGAAAGGTTTACAGTAAAAAAAGGTCTTAACGCAACAACGTTATTTATTTTCCGGAATCTGTTTCTCGATCTCCCGCTTCATGAAATTGATCGATTTCGTAACGGGTATATTTTTAGGACACACCCGTGTGCACTCGAAATAATTCCGGCATGGCCAAACGCTGTCAGGCTCGTTCAGTTTCTTGAGTCTGCCGGCAAACTGATCGTCGCGCGTATCGTAGAGGAACCGGTAGGCCCAGACGAGGGCAGCAGGCCCGACATAGTCCGGGTTCTCACTCATGACGGGACAGGCGCCCGTGCAGCAGGCACAAAGGATACAGCGGATCACATCCTCGACCTTCTTATGGTCCTGCGGACTCTGCAGCGATTCCTGCTCGGGGGGCTCTTTGTCACGGATCACATAAGGGCGCATGGCGTCTATCCGAGCCAGGAAATTATCCATGTCGACTATGAGGTCCTTGCGCACCTGGAAAAAAGGAAGCGGATCGAGCGTGATTTGCCCGGAGTCCGCATATTCTTTAACCAGTTTTTGGCACGCAAGCGCGCAGACACCGTTTATCCGCATCCCGTCGGAGCCGCAAACGCCGTGGGCGCAAGACATCCGGTAGCCCAACGTTCCATCCTGTTCCCACTTAATTTTGTTGAGGCAGTCGAGAATACGCTCCTCCGGCCTGGCCGCTACCGTGTAGGTACTGTAATACGGCTCTTTGTCGGACGCCGGATCGAACCGAAATATCCTGAATCCAATTTCCATATCAGTATGTCCTGGCTTTGGGTGGAAAGAGAGTGACCGTAACCGGTTTGTAGGCAATCGAGAACCCCTTGTCCGTCTTTTGGACAAGAGTATGTTTCAGCCACTGGTTATCGTCTCTTTGGGGATAATCCTCGCGCCAGTGCGCTCCGCGGCTTTCGGTCCTGTTTAACGCCGAAGCCACTATTGCTTCGGCCAGCGGGAGCATGTTCTGAAGTTCAAGGGCATCTATCAGATCGGTGTTGTAGCGGTTCCCCTTGTTGTCTATCGAGATGTCGCCAGCCCTATGTTCAAGACTTTTGATAGTTTCAAGGGCATTTTTCAAACCCTTTTCCTGTCTAAAAACAGAACAGTCGGCCATCATGACCTCCTGAAGCGTGCGCCTGATGCCGGCCGCCTTTTCACCCGTGCTGTTTTCCTTGATCCGCCGTATCCTTTCGACCGCGTCTCGCTCCGGCCGTGGAGGCGGGTCCACCCAGGCGAGCCGGCTAAGATTTTCCATAATGTGCTGCCCTGCCCTTCTCCCAAAAACGACGAGATCGAGAAGCGAATTACAGCCGAGCCGGTTAGCCCCATGAAGCGAGAGGCACGAACACTCGCCGGCTGCATAAAGCCCCGGGACCGGGTTATTTTCCACGTCGGTCACGTTACCGTCATTATTTACCGCGATTCCCCCCATCATATAATGACAGGTGGGATGAATCGGAATCAGGTCGGTTGCAGGGTTGAGGCCAAGGTAGATTTTGACGAAGGATGAAATGTCCGAAAGCCTCTCGTCCAGCTTTTGTTGGCCGAGGTGAGTGAGGTCCAGGTGTACATAGTCCTGCCCGTTTATGCCCCTGCCCTCCTGGATCTCGGTATAGATCGCGCGCGACACCATGTCTCTCGGGGCCAGGTCCTTGATATTTGGAGCATATCTCTCCATAAACCGCTCGCCCTGCGAGTTGCGAAGTACCCCTCCCTCCCCCCTTGCCGCCTCGGTTATGAGAACTCCCAGCCCCCAGATCCCGGTCGGATGAAACTGGACAAATTCCATATCCTCGAGAGGCAGTCCGAGCCTGTAGGTGAGAGAGAGGCCGTCTCCCGTGCTCGCAAAGGCATTCGAGGTTACCTTGTAAACCTTTCCGTATCCGCCGGTTGCAATCAGGACCGCCCTGCTTTGGAAAAAGTGCACCTCGCCGGTTGCAAGCTCGTAGGCGGTCAACCCCGCGACCTGCCCGCCCTCGATGACCAGGTCGAGCACGTGGAACTCCGGATATATCTTTATGCCCTTTCTTACCGCATCGAAATAGAGCGTATCCATCATGACCCGCCCGGACCGGTCTGACGCGTAACATATGCGCTTCACGGGCGCCTGGCCGAAATTCCTGGTATGGCCGCCGAAATAACGCTGCGCTATTTTGCCCTCCGGCGTTCGGTTAAAAGGAACGCCCATGTGTTCCAGTTCGTAAACGGCCCTTATGGCGTCCTTGGCCAGTATCTGGGCCACATCCTGGTCGGTCAGGTAGTCTCCGCCTTTGACCGTATCGTACATATGCCATTCCCAGAAATCAGGCTCCTCGTTTTCGAGCGCGGCGGCTATTCCCCCCTGGGCAGCTCCTGAATGGGACCTGGTGGGATATACTTTGCTCAGGAGCGCAACGTCGGCTTTTCCGGCGACCTCTGTGGCCGCCCTCAATCCCGCAAGTCCGGAACCCACTATCAGCACATCGTGCTTAAAAACCATAAATGTTCCCCTTCTGCGCCAGTGAAGAGTGAAGAGTGTGCACTGCGAATTATCACGCCCTCACTAAAATAACGCCCCAATCTCATCCCCTTGCTTCCATCGGTTCGTAGGTACAGCCGATGTCCCCGCAATAGTGGCCGACATACTCGGCCTCCGGTCTGTAGAGCGCGGGTTTGTCCTGCGCCTCGGCAAACTTTTCCTCGATAATGTGAGCACACCACCCGGCGATCCGGGAAATAGCGAAAACGGGGGTCATAATGTCTACCGGTATTCCCATCATGGCATAGACTACCCCGCTGTAGAAATCCACATTCGTTTTGATACCGGTATTGCCGCGGGCCGCAAACTCCTTGAGACTTTCTTCCTCGATGCGGGTGAGGTAGTCGTACCATTTTTCATGGCCGGTCTCTTTGGCGAGCCTGTGCGCCATCTCCTTGAGCAGTTTGGCGCGTGGGTCGAAAGTCTTGTAAACCGCATGCCCCATTCCGAATATTTTTTTGCCGCTATCGATTCTCCCCGCGACCCAAGCGCGGATATCATCCAGGGATTGGACCTCTGCTTCGACCTCCAGCAACATCTTCATAACCCGCTCGTTTGCGCCTCCATGCAGGCTTCCGGAAAGGGCTCCCACCCCGGCGGCGACTCCAGCGTAAATATGGGCTTTTGTCGATACTACTTCACGGCAGGCAAAAGTCGATGCGTTAAACGTGTGGTCGGCATGCAGGATCATGCAGACGTCAAAATCGCGGGCAATGTCACTGCGCGGCTTCTTTCCGGTGAGCTGCCAAAGGAAATTGGCGGCGTGGGACAGGGCGTTGTCGGGCGCAAGCAGTTTTTCACCATTCCTGATCCTGTGCCAGGCCGCAACAACTGCTGGAAGGCGGGCTATGAGCCTCATAGCCTTCCTGACATTGGCCTCCCTGGACTCGTCATGTAACTCCGGGTCGGCGACAGCCAACATGGGGACGCAGGCCTGAAGCACATCCATCGGATCGGACTGCTTAGGGAACTTCTCAAGACTTTCCAGGACAAACCCCGGCACATCCCGCGACTGCGCCAACTGCCTTTCGAACCGCTCGATTTCGCTCTCCTTGGGCAGGTGGGCGTTCAGAAGCAAAGAGGCCGTTTCCATAAAAGTGGACCTCTCCGCCAACTCTTCAATCCTATAGCCCCGGTATATCAATACTCCATGTTCGCCATCGATAAAACTGATCTTCGTATCGGCGACTGTGACTCCCCGCAGGCCGATGTTTTTCACACGAACTGTCTCTACGGCCATTTCTCCCTCCAGAATACATTTTATTGGAACCAAACGTTTATGCTAAAGATCAAAGGGACCCCTTCTTGACCAGATTCAAAGCGCCGCCCGCGAGCAGCATGCGCCGCTCTCTTTCCGAGACGTGCAAAGACACCTCTATTTTTCCGGAATCGACTTCCAGCTCAATTTCTACGGCTCCGCTCGTCAGGCGCTGCTGAATCTGCCGGTAGATAATAGTGGCCCCTGGATTAATAGAACTATAGTCATCAGGATTGACAAACACGAGCGGGAGAATCCCATAGTTGCAAAGATTGGCCATATGGATTCTGGCGAAACTTTTGGCTATCACAGCCCGTACGCCAAGATAACGCGGCGCCAGGGCAGCGTGCTCGCGGCTGGACCCCTGCCCGTAGTTTTCTCCGCCGATGATCGTAACCGCACCCGCCTCCCTGCACTTTTGTGCGAATTCGGAGTCGAGCATCCTGAACACAAACTGGCTTATAGCCGGGATATTCGATCTTAGCGGAAGGATTTCGCTGCCGGCCGGCATTATCGTATCGGTGGATATGTTATCGCCGACCACCAAGGTCACCTTGGTTTCCAGGGTTTCCGGCAGTGAAGCGAACGAGGGCAGCGGAGCTATATTGGGCCCGCGGACCACCTCGGTCTTTCGGAGTTCTTCAGTCGGCCTGATGATCGAAAGTTCATCGACAAGGTACTCTTCGGGATCTTTTATCTTCGGATATTGCATCTCCCGCCCCAAGTCTCTGGGATCGGCTATGACCCCCTTGAGCGCCGCGGCTGCGGCCGTCTCGGGGGAGCAGAGATAGACCCGGTCATCTTTTGTCCCGGACCGCCCCGGGAAATTGCGGGGCATGGTCCGCAGGCTGATCTGTCCCGTTCCGGGCGCCTGTCCCATACCAATGCAGCCCAGACACCCCGGTTCGTGTATTCGCGCCCCTGCCCGCAGCAAAGAAAGGACCCCGCCCCGGGCTGCGACGTTCTCTATCACCTGCCTGCTCCCGGGGTTCACATGAAGGGAAGTCCACGGGGCGGTATGCCTGCCATCGACTATCCCCGCGACCACCATCAAGTCTCTGAAGGAAGAATTCACGCTGCTTCCAACTATTGTCTGGTCCACTTTCAATCCAGCCACTTCCCTGACTGGGACCACGTTTCCCGGTGAACTGGGCTTGGCGATCAGAGGTTCGACCCTGGAGAGATCGATTTCATCATGTTCGTCGTATTCGGCCCCTTCGTCGGCGCTCAATTCAACCCAAACGCTACCTCTCCCCTGGGACTCCAGGTAGATGCGCGTGTTTTCATCCGATGGAAAAATAGAAGTCGTGGCCCCGAGTTCGGTCCCCATATTGCCGATGGTCTCACGGTCGGTTGCAGTGAGGCTTTTGACCCCGGGACCGTAATATTCGACAATTTTCCCGATACAACCCTTTACGTCATAGCGGCGGAGCATCTCGAGAATCACGTCCTTGGCGCTTACCCATTCCGGCAGTTCCCCCGTCAGCTTGACTCCCAGCACTATGGGACAAGGAAGATGATAAGGGTGCCCTGCCATGGCCAGGGCAACGTCGAGCCCACCTGCCCCGATACCCAGGACCGAAACGCCGGCTGCTCCCGGAGTATGGCTGTCGGAGCCGATCAGAGTCCTCCCCGGGACCCCGAACCTCTCCATGTGAACCTGGTGGGAGACGCCGTTTCCCGCGGGGCTGAAATGAATTCCGTACCTTGCCGAAGCACTCTGAAGGTAGCTATGATCGTCGGCATTCTTGTTGTCCGCCTGTATTATGTTGTGATCTACATATTGAACGGCAATATCGGCCCGGATCCCGTCTATTCCCAACGCCTCGAACCCCAACATGGCCATGGTTCCAGTGGCGTCCTGAAGAAGGACCTGGTCGATTTTTATGGCGATTTCCGCGCCGGCAACCAGTTCTCCTTCAACCAGATGAGCTTCCAAAATCTTTTGGGTCAAATTCTTCGCCACTTGTTTTTCTCCCGTTCTGATTGACACAAAGTTTTTCTTCTGATTACGCGCTCATTGGGCCCCGCTCAGATGCAAATCGAGCAGGTATGAAGTGGAGCAAAGTGCAGCGAAAACCAAGAGATAGCCTCTCCTGGATTCCATCTGGGGTCCGAAAAAAGCGAGATACAACGCTCAGTCTACCGAAGGGTACTCCAAAACATTCAAAATTTAAGATTACAGGCAGGTCTTGTCAATTAATAGTAAGAGGACCGCTATTCGTAGCAAGAAAAATGAAGGGGACTGCAAGCCATAGGATCAGCGGACAGTCCCTTCAGACTTCTTGTGCAAAATGAGGGGATAAATCCGTCTATTTGACTTTCTCGCTAAGGGTCTTACCTGCTTTGAACTTAACAACCTTTGAGGCGGGGATCTTGATTTTCTCTCCGGTCCGCGGATTGCGGCCTTCGCGCTGCGACCTTTCGCCGACGCTGAAAGTCCCGAAGCCTACCAGCGTTATTTTGTCACCGTCCGACAAGGCATCGGAAACGGCCGCAACGAAACCGTCTACCGCTTTTTCAGCCTGTGCTTTAGTAATTCCACCTTCGCCAGCAATCTTTCCTACCAGTTCCGCTTTCGTCATTTTCTTTCCTCCTCAGACTAGATTGGATTGAATAATGGGAAACGCCTCCTCCTTTAGCCGCAGAACTCTCCTAGCTCCACCCCCCCTCCTCCTCATAACAAAACCGTGACCTCCAACGCCAGCCATTCTTGGCCGCGTTACAGGTCAAAATGTCGTAAGAATCCGCTCCTGTCCTGATTCTAACTAGATCCGATCTTTTATAAACAGTTTAACTCGCCTGTCTACAAAAACCGACATCGGAGACGACAAAAAATGGCCCCAGCCCTTACCTGAGAACAATATGGCCTGACAATGCAAAGCGCAAGCAAAATATTCCCGGCGGATATCGATTTCTTGCAATAATTGCATTTCGGGCGGATTAGGATTATTACAAGACAAATCCAAGTTTCCCAGGCAATTCTAATTAAACCACTTTTCGCAGGAGGCCGTCATGACCGTTCGAGTTATTATCGAACGAGAAGCAAAGCCCGGACAGGAAGCCAGATTGCAACTTTTGATGATTCAGGCTCGCACAAAAGCCCTCAAGACAAAAGGCTACATCTCCGGGGAAACGCTCAGGGCGTTGGACAACCCACGCCAATTCGTAGTCCTCAGCAACTGGAACAGCGCGGAGGACTGGAACTCCTGGGAAAAGGACCCCGAACGGATCAAACTCCAGCTGGAGCTGGAACCCCTGCTGACAGGCAAAGAAAAATGCACCGTGTATACTCATCTTTAATTAACGGTCCTGCCTAATCTAATGATTAATGGATAAAAATCTATTAATCTAAGGACCGGTAAACTTTATAGACGCCCCTCTCGTTCCTCAAGGCCGACATCACACGCTGAAGATGTTTAGAATCCTTTACCTCTATTTTCAGGCGGCAGACGCTCGAACTGTCCGCCTGCTCACCAACCTTGAGGCTTATTACGTTCACATCCATTTGTCCGAGGACACCGTTCAGGGCCGCCAGGGTACCCCTCTCCCCCGAATGGATGATGCGGATATCCACGGGAAAGAGCTGCTCTGTGCCCGAATCCCACTGTACATCTATTTTTCTACCCTCATCGCCTCCCCTGTCGAGGTTTTTGCACGAAAGTCTGTGCACTGTGATCCCCCGGCCCCTGGTTATGTAACCCATTATGGGTTCACCCGGAACGGGATTGCAGCAATGGGCCATCCGGATCAAAATATCGTCGACCCCTCTTACCTTGATTCCGTCTTTCGAAGGCGCAGATCTCTTTTTCTCGATCAGGATCTCGTCCCTGAGGCGCCCCTCTTCAACAGGAATTACCGTCAGTTTGCCGATTACCTGGTTGGCGGTAACCTTGTGATAACCGATCGCCGCCAGGAGATCGTTGACGCTTTTCAGGGAAAACGCTTTTGCTGCTTCCGCCAGTTGCGGAGAATTCAGGTAGTTGTTGAAATTCAGACCTTTCTTTCTAAACTCCTTTTCGCAGATATCCCTGCCCTGTGAAATCGAGCTTTCCCTTTCCTCGGTTTTGAACCAGTGCTTGATCCGGCTGATCGCCTTGGCGGACTTGACCTCTTTAAGCCAATCCTTGCTGGGCCTATGGTTGGCTGAGGTGAGCACTTCGACGGTGTCGCCGTTCTGAAGTTCATACCTGAGAGAGACCAGTTTCCCGTTGACCCTTGCACCAACGCACCTGTGCCCGACCTCCGTGTGCACCTCGTAGGCGAAATCGACCGGCGTGGCCCCCTTCGGAAAAGCTTTGACATCTCCGTTCGGAGTAAAAACGTAGACCTCATCCGGGTAAAAGTCGACTTTCAGGGCCTCCATGACCGATTTGGAATCGCTCCAGCCCTTGCTCAACTCCATGACTTGGCGGAACCACGAAAAACGCTGCGTCTCCTGCCGGTCGATTTCGGCAACCGGTTTTCCTTCCTTGTAAATCCAGTGAGCCGCAATACCCTCGTTGGCGATCCGATCCATCTCCTCTGTGCGAATCTGCACTTCCATCCGTTCACCGTAAGGCCCGATGACAGTCGTATGAAGAGACTCGTACATGTTGGATTTAGGTCTTCCAATGTAGTCTTTGTACCTGCCCTCGACCGGCTCCCAAAGTGCGTGGACCAGCGCCAGCGTCTCGTAGCAGGACTTTTTCGAGTCCACTATGATCCTGAACGCGATCAGGTCGTAGATACGCGTCAAATCAAGCTTCTGACGCTCCATCTTCTGGTAGATGCTGTAGATGTGTTTGGGGCGGCCGCGGATACGGCCTTTCAGCCCGAATTCGCCCATTCGAGCCTCAAGGACCTGCTCTACCTCTCTAATGTACCGAATCCGGTCCTCTTCGGTCTTGGCAAGCCCTATATCTATTTCTTCGAAGGCTTGGGGGTGAAGACGCTTGAAGGAGAGGTTTTCCAGCTCCTGCTTCATCCATTCGATGCCCAACCTGCCCGCAAGCGGCGCATAGATATCGAGGGTTTCCTGGGCGAGACTGGCGCCGAAGCGATCCGAGAAACAGACTCCGCCTCTTAGCACGTCGAGACGGTCGGCGAGCTTGACAAGGACGACCCGAACGTCGCGGGAAATTGCAAGAATCATCTTCCGGAGGTACTCGGCCTGACGCTCTTTTCCCCTGTCGTAGGCGATTTGAGTCAGTTTTGAGACGCCCTGGATTATAGAGGCCACGTCCAGGCCGAACATTTTCGTAAGCTCTTCCTGGGAAATGTATTCTTTTTCCAGGGAATCGTGGAGAAGGCCGGCGGCGATACTCTCTTCATCGAGGCGCATCCTGGCCAGTACCCCCGCAACCGCGAGGGGGTGATCCAGATAAGGTACGCCCGGCAGGGGACTCTTGCCCCTGTAGACTTTCGAAACGTAGACATAGGCCTTTTCCAGGAGCATGATATTTGCCCTGGGCAGGTAGTCCATCACAAGATCCGACAATTCAAAGAAACGCAACCCGTGCCCCCCCCGCGCACATCAAAAGATCGGCCACATACTTTGCGACCGGGTTACACGCACACTTTCTGTTTGGTTGTGATAGATGATCCGGACAATGCCGTGCACTGCTCACTCTTCACTCTTCACTCCCCTGATTTTCTCTCCCGTCATTTTCTCTATCTCGGATATCAATCGATCCAGCAGTTCCGGCTCGGGGACCTTTTCCACCGGTTCGCCCTTCTTGAACAAAATACCGTTTCCCCTGCCTCCGGCTATGCCCACATCCGCCTCTCTGGCCTCGCCGGGACCGTTGACCACGCATCCCATGACAGCTATCTTAAGCGGGGCCTTCACATGCTTCAGCAGGGCCTGCGCTCTTTCGGCCAACCCGATAAGGTCCATCTCGGTGCGCCCGCAGGTGGGACAACTCACAAGCTCGACTCCCCTCTGCCGAAGCTTCAGCGACCGCAAAATCGACCAGGCGACAAACATTTCCTCTTCCGGCTCCGCGGTGAGGGAAACCCTCAGGGTGTCGCCGATTCCATCCAGCAGCAAAAGCCCGATCCCGAGGGCCGACTTTATCGCCCCGCACACCACGGTCCCGGCTTCAGTCACCCCAAGGTGAAAAGGATAATCGGTTTTGCCGGCCAGGAGCCTGTATGACTGGATCGTCGTGAGGACGTCGCTCGATTTGAGAGATATCTTTATCAGCCCAAAATCGTTTTCCTCGAAAAACCGGATATGCCGCAGTGCGCTCTCGACCATCGCCTCGCCAGTGGGGTGCCCATATTTGGCGAGCAGGTCCTTTTCCACCGATCCGCTATTTACGCCTATACGTACCGGAATCTTACGTTCCCTGGCAAGCTCAATGACTTTTCTCAGCTTCTCGGGACCGCCGATATTTCCAGGGTTTATGCGAATTGCGTCGGCGCCCGAACGCATTGCGTGGAGCGCCAGGCGGTAATCGAAATGGATGTCGGCAATTATCGGAATTCGAACGGATTTTTTTATCATCGCCAATGCATCGGCCGCCTGCTCGTCCGGGATGGCGACCCTGGCTATTTCACATCCGGCCTCTTCAAGCCTCTTTATTTGGCCCACCGTGGAGCGCCAGTCACGTGTATCCGTGTTGGTCATCGACTGGACGGAAACCGGAGCGTCCCCGCCAACCGGAACGTTGCCGATCAAAATTTGTCTGCTTACGCGGCGTTTGATTTCCAAAATAAGACCCCTGCTTTCGTGAAGAATATATATATCTCATCGTCGCCGGGAAGTGTCATTAGTGTTGCGGCAACATATTCAAAACTTAATTATTTTAATTGACTTGCAAGCAATATCCAATCACCCGAATGCTGCGTCCGGCGCCATTGCGAGGAAAGCGCCGGTTGCCCTTTCTCGTTGCGCAACCCCCACATGTCCCGAAGGCGCCCCAGTTGAATATTTAATATGAACCTGAAATGGTGTAAATGGAAGACCGAGGCTGAAGGCGACAGCTGCGGCGGCCTCGGCTTCCCTATGCTCAATGGTCCGGGACGCTCGATGGATAGAATGAGATATTTTTTTAAATCGGCCTTCTTTTGCCGGTCGATTCTAATAGAAAAAGAGTCTTCTAAATGCAAATTCTATTTTGCGCCTCCGAAGTGGCGCCCTTCGCAAAAACCGGCGGCCTTGCCGACGTAGCCGGATCTTTGCCCGAATCGCTCCGCAAGCTCGGCTGCGACGTGAGGATATTCATGCCTCTGTATCGCTCCGTGCGCGAGCAGGCGCCTGCCCTCGGACTTGTGGCTCAGCAAGTGGCCATTTCAGTCGGGATTCACGTCTACCACGTTCATTTTTGGGAAGGTTCCACCGAATCGGGCATCCCGATTTATTTCCTGGAAAAAGACGAGTTCTACGACCGGTCCAATCTCTACGGAGGTCCCCTTCGGGGTGATTACGAGGATAACGCCGAAAGGTTCATCACTTTCAGCCTCGCGGTACGGCCTCTGTGCGCTGCGCTTGGCTGGTATCCGTCGATTTTGCATCTTCATGACTGGCAGGCAGGCCTGGTTGCCGGCTACTTTCAACTAAGCTGGCGATTCGATCCGAAATTCTTCCGCACGGGAACCGTTACTACCATTCACAATATCGCCTACCAGGGGATCTTTCCGGCTGATTTTTTCGGCCTGACCAACCTTCCACCGAGCGCATGGTCGATACATGGAATCGAATTCTGGGGCCAATGCAATTTTCTCAAGGCGGGGCTTGTCTATAGCGATATCCTTACGACTGTCAGCCCCCGCTATGCCGCTGAAATCACCACCTCAGACTTCAGCTTCGGGCTGGAGGGGGTCCTGAAGGAGCGACAAGACGTCCTCAGGGGAATATTGAACGGAATCGATGTAGAGACCTGGGACCCGGAGACAGACCGGAGTCTTCCGCAACATTTCAACGCAAATGATTTTTCCGGAAAAAAGGCCTGCAAAGAGGCTCTCTGCGACCGGGCAGGCTTTGCTAAAAAGACCCGCGGCCATGCTCTCCTCGGGATGATCGGCAGGCTCGCCACCCAGAAAGGCTTCGATCTGCTCGAAGAGATCCTTCCGGATTTGATGGAATTGCCCGTGAACCTGATAATCCTCGGCACCGGAGATACCGCTATCGAGGAAAACATACTGAAAATGGAAAGTTTGTACCAGGGCCGCCTGAGACTTGCCCGTCAGTTTGACGAGGAGACGGCGCACCTGATCGAAGCCGGGGCAGATATTTGCCTCATGCCGTCCAGGTACGAGCCCTGCGGACTAAATCAGATGTATAGCCTTCGCTACGGCACGGTCCCGGTGGTGCACGCGACCGGGGGCCTGGACGATTCGGTCATCGACGTCCTCGAGTACCCGGATTCGGGGACCGGTTTCAAGTTCTACAAGTACGAACCGGACGCCTTTTTCGAAGTGATCGTGTCGTCGTTGCAATTATTCAGGGACGATCAAAAATGGATCGAGATTCAAAAAAGAGGCATGGCTCAGGATTTTTCCTGGGAGAGGCCCGCGCGCAAATACATCGAGGTATACGAGGAGGCGCTGAGCGCGAAGCGAGGGCGGCTTCGGATGTAGAGCGGGAAGAAGGGTGTATACGGGGAGCGGGATGGGAAGAAACCCTGCGCCTGCGCGCGTGCATCGAAATCCTCTAAAAACTACTGGGCTCCCGCGCACGCGCGCAAAACAACACACTAAAAACCAAAAATTTGGAAACTAAAATAAACCGGCTAAATTTCGACCATGCTCTCCTGGAGCAGGTCAATATCCGCTATTTCCTCTTCGAGGTAGATCTTTAGCTTCTTTTTGAGGCGACTTTCGATCTGGCGCACGCGTTCGCGGCTGATTCCGAACTTGTCTCCGATTTCCTGGAGTGTCATAGGATCTTCGGTCAGGAGCCTCTTTCCGAATATCACGGCTTCTTTGCCTTTCAACTGCTCTTTGAAAAGCATCAGCTTGTCATGCAGGATAGCCTTGGCCTCCTGGTCGGCGAGCTGGTCGTCAACGGGCAGGTCATCGGAAGGCAGAAAAGATTTATGCGTATCCTCGGAGTCTTCTTTCAGAGGGCTGTCGAGCGAGATCTCCCAACTGTTTAGCCTCTGGTCCATTTCGACGATTTCCGACTCTTTCACATCGAGCCGGTGGCTGAGCAGCTTGGGGGAAGCTTCGATGCCCTGGGCTTCCAGTCTTTCTTTTTCCTTGCGCAGGTTAAAAAATAGTTTGCGTTGGGCCTGCGTGGTTCCGATTTTGACGAGTTTCCAGTTGTCCATTATGAATTTTATTATGTAGGCCTTGATCCAGAACGATGCATAGTAAGAAAATTTGTATCCCCTGTAAGGATCGAATTTTTTTACCGCCTGCATCAGGCCTACGTTGCCCTCCTGGATGAGATCCATAAGGTTCTGCATCCAATATCGCTGAAAATCCATGGCAATCTTGACTACAAGTCTCAGGTTTGCGGTGATGAGTTTATAGGCGGCCTGGATATCGCCCTTTTCGCGATATCGGATCGCCAGGTCCATTTCATCTTCCCTGCTGAGCAGTGGATAGCGCTTGATTTCATCGAGGTAGAGCCGGAACGGATCGAAGGAAACAGGCTGATGCTTGTCCTGAATATTGGTCGACTTAGGCTCTTCGGTTTTGGGAACATCAGCGGAAGTTTCCCGCTCAGCGGTTGCAACCTTCTTGATTTTGTTTTTTTTGAGCATGGGTCGTTGTCCCTTGCATTGCTGACATGCGATAATTGCCGATATGCAACTGGTGGTTCCGGGGCGTAGGGCGGCCCCCGGAAATTCATACTACATCTGACTCATATTAATATGCCCCCATGCCCAAGACAAGATGGAAAAGAAAACGATTTTTTCACGGCGTCCTTGATTTTTTCGCCTGCTTCCAGTATAAGCTTGCTTTATCAATAAATAAGAAGGGATCGTCGGCTTAATAACCAGATATGAAACCCTGCGCCCCGAAACACATTGCGAGCATCACCCCATATCCTCCCGGCAAGCCAATCGAAGAACTGGAACGCGAGTACGGAATCAGCGGCTCTATAAAGCTTGCAAGCAACGAGAACCCACTTGGACCATCGCCTAAAGCGATCGAGGCCATTCATGCCGCTTTATCCAAGCTCAACCGCTATCCGGACGGAAGCGGTTTTTATTTGCGCAGGAAGCTCGCGGAAAAATATAACATCCCGTTCGACGGCATTATGCTCGGCAACGGTTCGAATGAACTGATAGAGTTGGCGATCCGGGCCTTCATGACCCCAGGTGACGAAGTGATAATGCCCGCTCCTTCTTTTCTTCTCTACAGGCTGGTGGTCCAGTGGATGGGTGGGAAACCGGTCGCCGTGCCCCTGAAAGCCAATTTGGGAATCGACCTGGAAAAGATCGCCGAGACAATCACGCCCAGGACCAAGGTAATTTTCCTGACCAATCCAAACAATCCCACGGGTACCGTCATAAGCAAGATCGACTTTGACGCCTTTCTCTCCAGTCTTCCTTCCAACCTTATAGTCGTACTCGATGAAGCCTACATCGAATTCAACAGAAACCCGGATACTCCCTCCGGCTTTGATTATATCGGCAAGCAGGGGCCAGGCGTCCTTGCGCTCAGGACATTTTCCAAGGCATACGGGCTGGCTGGCCTGCGAATCGGCTTCGGCGCGATGGACCCCGATATTGCAAGTTATTTGAACCGCGTGCGCCAGCCTTTCAACACCGGCTCTCTTGCACAAGCCGCTGCCCTGGCCGCCCTGGACGACCAGGAGTTCCTTGACAGAACGCAGCAAACCATCTGGAGCGGGTTGCAATATCTTTATAACGAGCTTGAGAAAATGGGCCTCAGATATGTTCCTTCCGAGGCCAATTTCTTTTTGATCGAAGTCCCATGCGAGTCGAAAGATTTATTCGAAGCCATGCTTCGCCGCGGAGTGATCATCAGGTCGATGGCTTCCTACGGCATGCAGCGATTCATTCGGATTAACGCCGGCCTTGCCGGCGAAAACGAGCGCTTTATCCGCACTCTGGGCCAGGTGCTGGCTGAAATGAGAGGAGCCGGTCCCGAATTCGCGCAGGACCCGTCGCGGACCAATTCCAGCGCAGGCCCTCGCGAGGCTTTGAAACTTTGATAATTGCAGTGGACGGGCCGGCCGGCGCCGGGAAGAGCACTGTTTGTAAACTTTTGGCTGAAAGGCTTGGCTTTGTCTACCTGGATACCGGAGCAATGTACCGGGCGGTTGCATGGGCAATGGAATCCGCTTCGCACGAATTAGAAGGCAAGCTTCACGGGAAAGGCGAAACCGAGCGCCGTGAAATTTTCGGACTATTGGAACGGCTTCCCCTTCATTTTTCCATTGAGGCGAACAGCCTCCTGATCTCTTACGCGCAAAGGCCTCTTACCAAAGAGCTTCGCGGGCCTCAAATCAGTGATGCGGCCTCCAGAATTTCCCAGTTAAGCGCGGTAAGAGAGTTCATGGTGGCAAGACAAAGAGAACTCGCCACTCTCAATAACGTCGTTGCGGAGGGGCGTGACACGGCTACGGTGGTTTTTCCGAAGGCCGAGCTGAAGGTGTTTCTCACAGCGGATTTACAGGCTCGTGCTAAAAGGCGGTATGAAGAATATCTCGAGAAGGGCATCAATTTGACCCTGGATGAAATTCAGAAGCGCATCGCAATGCGCGACGAGGCGGATGCGAACCGCGATCACTCACCTTTGAGGTCCGCCGAAGGCGCCGTCTACCTGGATACGTCGCATCTCAGCGTCGAGGAGGTTATCGACCGTCTGAGCAACGAGGTCAAAAGGCTGATCGGGGCCGGTTCTCCAACTTGTTTAGAACTTTGAGATTGCTAATTGATCGGCTATTTGCTAGAATTTAGTGTTTCATTCGGCTGAGGAGCCAAAAATAAGGTAAGGGGGCAATGTAGGATCGATGACCGGAAAAGATGAACTAGACAAACAAACCCTTGAACTGGATGTTCCTTCTTCTTCAGATGAGCACGATTCCGATGAAGAAATGAGCTCCATGCACGATCTCTATGAGCAGAGCTTCCGAAATATCCAGGAGGGCGAGGTAATTCGAGGTCACATCGTCCAAGTCAGCGATGATTTTGTCATGGTTGACATCGGGTATAAGTCGGAAGGTCAAATCTCGATTCATGAATTCAGGGATGAATCGGGCAAAGTGCAGGCTGACGTAGGAGATGAGATCGACGTTCTCCTCGAATACCACGATGATGATGACGGCACCATTCATCTCTCCAAGGAAAAGGCCGCCAAAATCAAGGTTTGGGACGATATAAGCCGAATCTACAGCGACGATGGCACGATCGAGGGAAAGATAGTCGCAAAAGTCAAGGGAGGGCTGGCTGTCGACATTGGAGTACAGGCCTTTTTGCCCGGTTCCCAGGTTGATCTGCGACCGATCAGGAACTTGGAATCGCTGATTGGCCATACTTTTCCGTTCAAGGTTCTAAAATATAACAAGAAACGAAGAAATGTCGTGCTTTCCCGCCGCACTCTGCTCGAAAAAGAGCGCGAGCAGATGAAATCCCTTACCCTGGGCACGCTCGAAGACAGTAAGGTGGTCGACGGTATAGTAAAGAATATCACCGATTACGGCGTCTTTGTGGACTTGGGTGGAATCGACGGCCTTCTTCACATCACCGACATGAGTTGGGGCCGGGTTGGGCATCCTTCAGAAATGTTCCAGATCGGTGACAAGATACAGGTGAAAGTCCTCAGCTTCGACCGGGACAACGAGAGAGTGTCTCTGGGCCTCAAGCAACTGGTGGATGACCCGTGGACTCAAGCCGAAGCCAAGTACCCGGTCGGAACCAAGGTACAGGGCAAGGTAGTGAGTCTGACCGATTACGGCGCATTTGTCGAGATAGAGGAAGGCGTCGAGGGACTGATTCATGTTTCCGAGATGTCCTGGACCAAGAAAATACGGCATCCTTCAAAGGTCCTTTCTGTGGGCGACGAGGTAGAGGCGGTTGTGCTCAGCATGAATCCCGAGAGCAAGCGCATCTCGCTCGGGATGAAGCAGCTCGAGTCGAACCCCTGGGACGTCATCGCGCAGAAGTACCCCGTGGGAACCACCATTGCCGGCAAGATCAAGAACATAACCGATTTCGGCGTATTCATCGGAATCGATGAGGGCATTGACGGCCTTGTTCACATTTCGGACATTTCGTGGACCAAGCGGGTCAAACATCCGTCCGAGATTTTCCGGAAAAACCAGGAAGTCCAGGCCATCGTGCTCAATATAGACAAGGACAACGAACGCTTTTCACTCGGTATCAAGCAGCTTGAATCCGACCCCTGGGAGAGCATTCCTCAGCGTTATCCGATAGGCAGCGTTGTGGGCGGTCCCATCACGAACGTGACCGATTTCGGCCTCTTTGTCGAGCTTGAGGAAGGTATCGAAGGTCTCGTGCATGTATCGGAGATCAGCAAGGAAAAGATCAAGTCTCCCGTGGGGCAGTTTAAACCGGGCGATAAAATCACCGCCAAGGTGATCAATATCTCCGCTAAAGACAGGAAGATCGGCCTTTCGGTCAAAAAGGTCGAAGAGCAGGACGACCGTTCCAATTATGACGAATACATGAACACCAGCAAGGCGGCCACATCGAACCTTGGCGAACTGCTGAAAGAAGAGCTCGAAGCCAAGGCGCAAAATGCGGCCAATAACACTATCAATAGTGATAAGGCCTAACTCGCGTTCATTTCTCATTTTCTCGATAACGATATGAAAACACCCGGACAGTGTAGTGAACGCCTGGCCGGGTGTTTTTTTAACTTGCCGGACGGATCTCAATCATGAAAATGCGCGGCTGTCTAATTGGAGTAGTGACAGGGGTAGTGCTGGTCGCAGTGATCGCATGGCTGGTTTCCGATTCCGAGCTCTTTGTCAAAGCCAACCGAGTGGGAGTAATCCAGATAAAAGGGGCGATCGTCGACTCTCAAGATACCGTGACGCAGCTCAAGGATTGGAGAAAAGATTCCACGATCAAGGCAATCGTGATCAGGATAGACTCACCGGGAGGAGCCGTAGGACCATCACAAGAAATATACAGGGAAATCCGGCGAACTGTTGCGACAAAACCCGTGGTAGCCTCGATGGGAAGCGTCGCGGCCTCCGGGGGCTACTATATCGCGTCGGCTGCGAACCATATCGTAGCCAATCCGGGAACGATCACCGGAAGCATAGGCGTTATAATTCACTTCCCAAACCTGCAGGAACTTTTTGGCAAAATCGGCTACCAGATGACTACCATCAAGAGCGGGAAGTTCAAAGACATCGGGAACCCTGACCGCCAAATTACGCCCGAGGAGCAGGAATTGCTCCAGTCGACAATCGACGAAACTTACCATCAGTTCGTCCGGGACGTGGCGAAGGGGCGCAACCTGCCTGAAGACGATGTGCGAAAAATCGCGGACGGCAGAATAATCATGGGCGAAAAGGCCCTCGAACTGAAGCTGGTGGATCAGCTCGGCAATTTTGAAGACGCTATAACCACGGCGGCCCAACTCGCCAAGATCACCGGCGAGCCCAGCGTGGTCAACTCGAAGAAGAAAAAGCTCTCTCTCCTGGATCTTGTCGTCGGAAGCGATATCGGCGAGAAGATGAGCGACTTGATCCCCGATTCATCGGCCTTCGTGAGGTACCAGCTCCCGGATTTGGGCCGCTAACCCCCATGTAATAACTTTAATTCCTATAAGTTCCCCTTTCATATGAGATCGAATGATCGAGCCAATGATCTCCAAAGCACCCCCACGCATAGCCGCGATCAATCTGCCGGCTGATCGATCGCGGTCCTGATAGGTTATCAGGCGAGCCGCGTGCTTTGCGTTCTGAAAACGGCGAGATCCCCCGCACCCTCACGCAGGATTTCCGGGGTATCGTCTATGAGTGAAATAACGCTCGAAGCTACACCGGGCACATTTCCCCCGTCCACGCTAAGATCGAGTGCGTGGCCGATCTTATTCTGGATGTCCCGTGGAGTGGACAAGACTTCACCGGTTTCGGGGTCCGCGGCGGTCGTGCTGATTATGGGATGCCCAAGCGCCTCGACAATAGCCAGGCAGATCGGGTGATCGGGCACCCGGATGCCGACGGTTTGCCTCTTGGTCAGCATAATCCGCGGGACCAGGCGGGAGCCTTCCAGCACGAAAGTGTACGGGCCCGGCAATAGCCGCTTCATTGTCTTATAGGCATAGTTGGTAACCTGTGCGTACTCGCTGATATTTTTCAGGTCGCTGCAGATAAAGCTGAAGGGCTGTTGCTGAGAACGGCGTTTCAAAAGATAAATTTTTTCTATTGAAGCTTTATTGAAAAGGTCACAGCCAATCCCGTAAAATGTGTCCGTGGGGTAGGTTATTATTCCTCCGTTTGACAGGATATCGACAACTTGCTTGATCTTTCGCGGTTCCGGATGTGTGGGATTTATCTCCAGGATCATTTGCTATCGCCTCCTCAAAGAACCGGAAATGTTTGTGGACATTCATTAGCCCCACTCAAGAATTTAAGAATAGATAGTGGGATTGCGAGAGTCACCAGGAATTCCAGACAGCAGGTAAGGAATGGAAAACCTAAGGTAAAATAACGACAAGCCGAAGACAATTCAAGTAGGAAAGGAACGAGTTGGGGCAATCCTTTTACAATGACTATTTTGCCGGAGTAGATATCGGGTCTCATACCACCCGTATGCTGGTTGCGCGAAAGGAAGGGACTGAACTTGTCCCTGTTCGCTCCGAACGTAGGGTGACACGGCTTGCGCAAGATTTTCACACGTCCGGTGAAATCACCGGGCAGGGACAGCAGAGAAATCTTGCGGCACTGAAGGAATACGTTTCGATTTTGGCGGAATTTCGAGGTGCCGGGATCGCCTGCGGAGCAACCGGAGTTGTCAGGCGCGCGAAAAATTCCTCCGTCGTCACGGCAAGAATCACGGCGGAAACGGGAATCCAGTGCCAAATTCTCTCCGAGGAAGCCGAGTCACTCCTGTCGGCAAAGGGCATTTTGAGCGTACTTCCCGAGACCGGTGACGAACTGCTCACATTTGACATTGGCGGCGGGAGCACTGAATTCCTCTTTGCGGCCCGAGGACTGGACACCCCTGTTTCGAGCGCAAGCCGCCCTGTCGGCGCAGCAACGCTTACTGAAGCATTCCTGAAAGGAGACCCGCCGGGCGCCGGAGCTGTCGAACGGGCGACGCTGTCGGCCAGAAACGAAATCATTTCCGCTAAAGAGCAGATATATGAAAATCTTCATAATTCCGGTATAATATCTTTTTCAGGGAAAACACGCCTTGCCGGGACCGCTGGAACGGTCGCCAGCCTGGCGGCAATGCATCAAAAAATGAAACAGTATATGCCCTATCGGGTGAACGGATTGGTTCTGACCAAAGATTGGCTTTCCCGGACGATAGAATCCATGGCGCAAATGCCGCTTGCTCAAAGGCGGCTTATCGCAGGCCTCGAACCTGGAAGGGAAGACATAATCCTTGGCGGAGCCGTTATAGTATCGGAAATTCTTTCCTGTTTTGGCCAGGACCGCTTTACGGTGACGGACGCGGGTCTGCTCGAAGGTATAGTCCTTGACTTTGTAGAGAAGGGACCGGGCCTTTGGGGCGGCGGCAAGGGAGCCGGATTAAGAACGGCCTTGACATGGCGGCTGCAAAAGGGATAAAGGCCACGACATTGATCGATCCAGAAAACTAAGAGTCGGAGAAAACATATGGAACACAAGGCAAGTTCCGAGCTACCCCAGGCGCTGACATTTGACGATATATCTCTTCTGCCCAACTATTCGGAAGTTCTGCCGGTGGAAGCCGACGTTGCGACCATGCTGACCAGGGAGATCAAAATGCGAATTCCCCTGGTAAGCGCTGCAATGGACACGGTAACCGAGTCCGATACGGCGATCAGTATAGCCCGCGAAGGCGGCATCGGAATAATTCACCGGAACATGAGCATTGAAGCACAGGCCCAGCAGGTAAACAAAGTCAAGAAATCCGAGAGCGGCATGATAGTCGATCCGGTCACTGTGGACCCGGACCAGCAGATAGGCGTCGTCTTCGAGCTGATGTCCAAATATCGTATTTCCGGTGTTCCGGTGGTAAAAGGAGATCAACTCGTCGGGATCATAACCAACAGGGATTTGAGGTTCGAAACCGACGAAACGATCAGGGTTGCTGATATAATGACCAAGGATAACCTTGTCACCGCGCCTATAGGAATTTCACTCGAAGATTCCAAGAAGCTGCTTCAGAAAAGCCGGATAGAGAAACTGCTTGTGGTGGATGAGGCGGGCAGACTCAAAGGTCTTATAACTATAAAAGACATAATGAAGATAAAGAAGTATCCGAACGCCAGCAAGGACCTTCTCGGAAGGCTTCGCGTCGGGGCCGCTCTGGGGATCGGCAGCGATATGCTTGCGAGGGCAATAGCCCTGCGAAGCGCCGGCGCCGACGTGGTCGTAGTGGACAGCGCGCACGGACACTCCCGCAATGTTATCAAAGCGGTACAGACTATCAAGGCGGAGTTCCCGGATCTTCAGGTGATAGCCGGCAATGTGGCGACCGCGGAAGGGACTGAGGCTCTCATCCAGGCCGGGGCTGACGGCGTCAAGATAGGCGTTGGGCCCGGATCGATCTGCACGACGAGAATAGTAGCCGGGGTCGGAGTCCCGCAGGTCAGCGCCATAATGGATTGCGCCCGGGTGGCCCGCGCCAAGGGCATACCGCTCATTGCCGATGGTGGCATAAAGTACAGCGGCGACGTCGTCAAGGCACTGGCTGTCGGAGGCGACTCCGTAATGGTCGGCAGCCTGTTTGCCGGTACGGAAGAAAGCCCTGGTGAAACCATTCTCTACCAGGGCCGCAGCTACAAGGTTTACCGCGGCATGGGATCTCTTGGCGCCATGCGCGAGGGAAGCAGGGACCGCTATTTTCAGGAAGATGTCTTCGAACCCAAAAAGCTGGTACCCGAAGGGATCGAAGGAAGGGTGCCCTACCGCGGGTTGGTTTCCGATATCGTACACCAGCTTGTCGGCGGACTGCGCGCCGGTATGGGCTATCTGGGCTGCGCCAACCTCGACGAGCTTCGGACCAAGATGAGAATGGTGCGGATAACGACCGCCGGATTGAGGGAAAGCCACGTCCATGACGTCATAATCACCAAAGAGGCGCCAAACTACCAGGTCGATTTGAAATAAGCCCACGGGGGAATGGAAAAAAATATGCTCGACCATTTGCATGAGGATCGGGTGCTTATCCTCGATTTCGGCTCCCAGACAACCCAGTTGATCGCTCGCCGGGTAAGGGAGAGCCACGTCTACTCCGAGATCCATCCTTTTAATATGAGCCTCGAGGCGATCAAGAACTTCAAGCCGAAGGGAATTATCCTCTCCGGGGGACCGTCGAGCGTCCACGACGAAGGCGCTCCTTTGGCCGACCCGGAGATATTCCTGCTCGGGGTCCCCCTGCTTGGCATCTGCTATGGCATGCAACTTCTGGCTCACCAGCTTGGAGGGACCGTCGAAAGGGCACAGAGACCTGAATACGGCCCTGCCGCGATAGACATAGATATACCGGGAGACATTTTCTTCGACGTCGAAAAGGAGGGGATGCGGGTCTGGATGAGTCACGGCGATCATATCCTCGGGCTCCCGCCTTCTTTCGAGACAATGGCCCACAGCGACAATTCTCCTGTAGCAGCCATGGGTGACCGGAGGCGTCATCTCTATGGGGTGCAGTTTCATCCGGAAGTAGCACACACCCCCCGCGGCAAGGATATCCTGGAGAATTTCCTCTTCCGCGTCTGCCGGTGCCGCCCGTCCTGGAATATGAAATCCTTTGTCGAATCGACCATAAGTTCCGTCAAAGAGAAAGTGGGACGCGACCAGGTTATCTGTGCCTTGAGTGGCGGGGTGGACTCCTCGGTCGTAGCGGTCCTGCTTCACCAGGCAATAGGTGAGCGGCTTCACTGCATCTTTGTCAATAATGGGCTTCTGCGTAAAGGCGAAGCCGAAACTGTTCAGCGAGTATTCCGGGACCAGTTCAAGATTAATCTCATCTACGTCGACGCATCCATTGAGTTCCTTGACCGCTTGCAGGGGGTATCGGACCCCGAGCGCAAGCGCAAGATAATAGGCAATCTCTTTATTGAGATTTTCGAGCGGGAGGCCGCCCGAATCGAAAACGCCCGCTATCTCGCGCAGGGCACACTTTATCCCGACGTAATCGAAAGTGTCTCCTTCAAAGGGCCTTCTGCCACAATAAAGACTCACCACAATGTCGGGGGACTGCCCGACAGGATGAATCTGGAACTGATCGAACCCTTGCGGGAGCTTTTCAAAGATGAAGTGAGGCTGGTGGGAAGAGAGCTTTCGCTTCCTGAGAGGATAGTCAATCGCCACCCCTTCCCGGGTCCGGGACTGGCAATCCGGGTGATCGGGGAACTGAGCGACTCCAAACTCGAAATCGTTCGTGAGGCGGACGCGGTGATCCAGGAGGAGATCGAAGCCTCAGGCTGGTACGATCATGTTTGGCAGTCTTTCGCCGTGCTGCTTCCGATAAGGACAGTAGGGGTCATGGGCGATGAGCGCACCTACGACCAGGTTATCGCCCTTCGGGCGGTGGAAAGCGTGGACGCCATGACGGCGGACTGGGCGAGACTCCCGTACGAGGTGCTCGGACGTATTTCGAACCGTATCATAAACGAAGTAAAAGGCGTAAACCGTGTTGTCTACGATATTTCGTCCAAGCCGCCGAGCACAATTGAATGGGAATAAGTTCGAGGCGCTATTGCGTTAACGCCCATGGATGGGCTTCAAATGTATACCGGGACCCACCGTTTCTATCGCTACCGCCATCAGACTCCAAAGGGCTGGGAAAGCTTCCAGGTAAAATACCGGGAAACCGATCTCTGGCTCAGGGCCAGGCGAAACCTCGAAAGTGAAGCGACACAAGCTGCCCTGAGCTGCCGTCTCCAACTGGAGCACTATATCGCGAAACACGCAGACTTCCTGCCCGCCCTCGCACCGCTCCCGGACGACTCCCTGGCCCCTCCCCTTGTCCGCCGGATGCTCAAGGCGGGAATCGCTGCCGGGGTCGGCCCGATGGCAAGTGTCGCGGGTGCTATAGCCCAGGCTGTCGGCGTTGCCCTTAAACCATTTTCCGATTCGGTAATAGTTGAGAACGGCGGTGATTGCTATCTCGACCTGGGTGAGGAGACTACGGTGGGAATTTTTGCCGGACCCGACTCCCCGTTCACCGGCAAGATAGCTCTTAGGCTTGGCGCCGAGCGGTTCCCAATCGGAATTTGCACTTCATCCGCAACCGTAGGCCACTCCCTTAGCTTCGGCAGGACCGACGCAGTAACCGTCATTTCGCCCGACGCCGCTCTTGCGGACGCCGCAGCAACCCTGCTCGGCAACATGGTCAAGACCCGGGCCGACATCGACAAAGCCCTTGAGTTCGCCCCCGCGATTCCCTCGGTCGAGGCCGTTCTGATCCTGATTAAAGACAAGATGGGCGTATGGGGCGATATCGAAATCGTCGGCACATAGACGCCCTGCCCTTCCCGTTGCAACCGTTCTCCCGGTCGAAAATGCTTGTTTTCTCAGGGCCTGTTGCTATAGTAAAAGTTTTAGGGTTTGGGACAGGAGCGGCTTTGTCCGCACGATCTTCTCGGGGAGGCCATCCCAGGCACGATGCAAATAGTCGTAATGTCCGATACTCACCTTCGCGAAATGACGGACGAATTCAAGGCCTTGTGTTCCCGGTTCTGCGATGAAGCCGACATGGTGATCCACCTTGGTGATTGGGACCGAGTCGCCATACTGAACTACATGGAGCGCTATCCGCTTGAAGCTGTCGCCGGAAATATGGACGATTATTCGATTCAGCAGCGCCTGCCGGCTCGAAAGATCGTCAAGGCCGGCGCCTTCAGGTTGGGAATAGCACATGGGTGGGGTTCGCCCGGCGGAGTCCGTCAGAGGCTCGAACAGGAGTTCACAGGTGTCGACGCCGTTCTTTTCGGACATACGCATGAGGCGCTTAGTTTTCAGCAAAACGGGCGTCTCTGGTTCAATCCCGGATCGGTTTTCCACGGGCGCGGAGCTTTGCAAAGGAGCATCGGGATCCTGAGAATTCAGGACAAAATCGATGCTGAAATAATTCGAATTTAGCATAAACGCACATTAAGTTGAAGACGATCTCAGCGTTTTCCGCCTTCCGGGCAGTGAACGGCTGCGATTCGAGGAGCGGTCGGATTGGATAATCTCTGGGCACCGTGGCGTATCGAATATATAATCGGCAAAAAACAGACGGGCTGCATTTTCTGTCCGGAATACCATGGAATGTCCGATGAGGAGCGCCTTATCCTTTACAGGGGCGACCGCGTGATGCTTATGATGAACAGGTTCCCTTACAATAACGGGCACCTCCTGGTCGCTCCCTGGCGCCACATATCCGATCTTGACGACCTTGGCGCCGATGAAGAGCACGACCTGATGGATTTGATCAAAAAGTCAACACGCGTGCTGCGGAAGTTAATGCGCCCGGATGGGTTCAATATCGGCGTAAATATCGGCCGGGAGGCGGGGGCCGGCTACGAGGAGCACCTGCACTTTCATATTGTCCCAAGATGGCGAGGCGATACCAATTTCATGGCTGTTCTTGCCGATGTCCGGAGTATTCCGGAGCATTTAAAGCAATCCTACTCAAAGCTGTTACCCTACTTCACGAAGGAGAGTGCCGATGAGGGTGTTTAAGCTGATTGTAACACTGATCATATTGTGCCTGATTGCCCTTTTCATCTACCAGAACATCGAGACCTGGAAACAACTTATTCAGTTCAAGGTAAATCTTTACTTCATCAGTACGGAGCCTGGCCTCGAGCTGTATATGATCATTGTTTTTTCGGCGCTCGTGGGTTTTATCGCCGGCTTGGCCGCCATGATGAAACCCTACCTCAAATTTCGCCGTCTTCTCAAGCGCGAGCGAAGTGAAAAAAGGCAAGTGGAAGAACAACTCGGGATGAAACAGGCCGGCGAAGAATCTCATGACCAGTCGATCAAACCGGCGAACTCGGTGGAGTGACAAAAGCAGTTCATGTCGATTAGCCCGCAGGCGTTTTGCCGATCGGCTGTTAATCGATGCATAATCAGCATCTTGAGATAACAGAGCCGGCCGCTTGGAACAGAAAGCAACCGGCTCATTTTGTGAAACAATCATTTTGCCGACGTTTTGATTGAACTAAATAGCGGCCAATGCCGAATTATTAATAGTGTCGAACACCCGAGTCCCGCTGAAAATGCTGACTGAAATACGGAGTTATGATGAATCCTGAAATAGCGAGAGGATTGGATCCCGCGCAAGGGGAAAAACCGGAATTACCGCGCTCGGAGACTTCTCTCAGGGCTGCCAGAGTTGTTGAGGTTACCGGAGACCTGCCCCCGATGCCCCATATTGCCGCCCAGGTGATAGACAAGCTTTCGGAGCCCGACTCCACGCCACGGGAAATTCACAATATCATTATCAAAGACCAGGCGCTGGCCGGCCGTGTTCTCAAAGTGGCAAATTCGCCGTACTACGGGGCCTCCCGATCTATCTCCACGCTGCGCGACGCAGTTCTGTTCATGGGATACGATGCCATCAGGTCTCTAATTATGACGGCGGTCCTCAAGGGCATATTTTCGAATGTAAGCCTTTCAGAAAAGCTCCTGTGGGAACACTCGGTCGGGTGCGCCTACGCGGCGCGAAAGATAGGAGAGGAGATCGGCTTTGAGCGCAGAGAAGAGGCTTTCCTCGCCGGACTCATGCACGATGTCGGGAAAGCAGTCCTCTTCCTGCGATCCACGACGATAATGCGCGACATCATGCAGGAAGTCTATAACGACGGCAGGGACTTCTACGAGGTCGAAATGCGAACGCTCGGCTTCACACACGTCGATGTCGGCCGGATAATCGCCGACAAATGGCGCTTTGCTCCAAGTATCGAAGATGCAATCGCCAACCATCACCAGCCCGATCAGGCCGTCTCGGCCCCGGAGCTAACTCAAATCGTCAGCCTGGCAAACTCGATTTGCCATAAACTGGAAGTGGGCCCCACGCGTAAGCCCGATTTGGATCTCAACGAGCTGCAAAGCATTAAGGCTTTGGGACTGAGCCCTGCCTCGCTCGAAACGATCCTTCTCAAGGTAAGGGAAACGCTTCAATCACAGGAGTCGGCCGGATTTTAGCATTGAAAGCGGGAGCATCGTTTCACGTAGATAGTTTTCTTGTCTAGTTAAGGAAGCATTGTTCTTATTCAATTGTTCGCTAGGATTGAGATGCACACCAAATTGAAAACCACGATTTAAAAATATGCAGACACCCACCCGCTTGAAGAAGAATTCAGTTGGAATTTTCCACGTGATGACCTCCCACCAGCAGTTGTGAGTTTGTTGACTAGGAGTAACGCCTTCGAGAACAATATCGCTCTTAAAAAGAGCTTGATAAGTCATTTAAGATGCAACGGCTATTCAATGGAGTATTGGATTATTCAGAAGTGGGGGGGCATTCAAGGATTCAAAAAGAACAGTAAAAACGATCACAAAATTACGGAGCTATACGATCAATTGGGAAAAGGTTCATTTTCCAGAGACATATTTGAGGTTATATCATCTCTTTCTAAAATTGCGTCATTTCTAAATCCACGTGAATACGCTATGAGCCATATTTAGCTTAAACTGCTTGCTACTGAAATCAGATGCCAGTGACAGTTTTTTTCCTATCCCCGCCGCCCGTAATACTGAAATTGCAAAATATAACATGGAGACAATAATAAGGCTGAAATGTGGGGAAAAGGGAGGCTTATTTCTTGATAATAAAACAGCCTATTTTAAATACTGTAACCTATTGAAAAAACTATCGCTCGGAATTTGGAATGATGAGGAGCGCAAGGGAATGCCATTTTATTTGGAGATGCTTCTGTTCATACTGGGTCCGCAAGAAATAGTTGGAGATATCAAGAAATCAGCACACATAGACATTGGAACAACGCTGTGGCCGACATGTCGCAGCGGGGCATTGATTTGATCGAGTAGCGATACGTGGAAGCAAGGAAGCTTGCGAAAAATAAACGATAACGTACGAGAATTCGAGTTTGAAGAAGGCTCCGGCAATGTTTTTGCGGACTTGGATTTCGAGATGCGGACCAGCTTTTTGCAAGGGCGTAAGTGGGGTTTCGCGTCCATAAAATCCTCAAAGCACAGGGTTCTTCAGATAGCCTTCTGAATTGCAAAAGCACCCGGAGGTTCTAATCCTCTCGCCCCGATTTTTTTCACACTGTTTTCGATTCCGGCTATGCTTGTTCTGTTGTTATTTAGGTGTCACCGATTGCAGGAAGGCTCTATCAGGCAAACCAGGCAGCGGACTCAACTCGCGCGTCCTGCCACTTTGGGCGCAACTTTGGCCATGCGCAAGAGCGAACTCGGGACTAACAGGCCCGATAGCGCGCAGCCACTGTACACTGGAGCGTTTTCATCCAACTCTCTCCGAATCCCCGATGATCCTTCTTATGAGCGGATCTATAGCCGGGAGATCTTCCGAGATGGTCCGCCAGATGCGTCCCAAAGTAGTTATGGATGAGTTTGTCACGCATCCCAGCCATTGTTCGCCAAGGGATCTCGGGATGATCACCCTTGACAAAGTCGGGCACTCGCTTTGAAGCCTCACCAATTATCTTGAGACCATGGACGACTGCGAAAGCTGTCTTGCTATCCTGACAAAATTGTTCGTAATCCATGCCCTGTATGAAGCCTCTGATCTTCTGCATGGCATCGAGAATATCTTCCAGATAGTCAAAATAGGTACGCTCCGCCTTCATAGGTGCACAACCTCTTTTAGAATCTGGCGACCGATTCTTGGCTTAAGGGCATCCTCCATTACCAAGTCCACTTTTACTCCGGCCAAGTCAGAAAGGTAGTTTTCGAGTTCGATGAATTTGAGTAAACTGGGGGGTTCAAGGAACGCGACCAGCATATCCAAATCGCTATCGGCACGTTGCGAGTGACGCACATAAGAACCGAATACGCCAAGCGACTTGACCCGGTACTTTTCGGCAAGAAGCGGCAGTGCTTGCCGAAGTATCGTAATAATATGAGTGAGGCTCATTTCTTCCCGCATAATGTTGCATTGTAGCTTAAAATAGACTCCAGTACAGTATCATTAGTCGGAAATTACGCTCAGTCGCGCTAAGGGACCAGCAGAATCTGCCCGGCTCTTCCCGCCAGATCGGCGCAACAAGGTGGGAAATGTCCATACAGAAAAAGCGCATCAAACCTAGCTTCTCACTCCCCGCTTCCCTTATTCAGCAGACGGCCCGGCTATGGAATACTTGTCCAGGTAGCCCCTAGGAGTAACCATCCACCCATTCCATATATAGGTCTGCCGGTTTCCGACTATTATCACCGACTGCATGTCCACCTCTCTAACCGGAAGGTCTCCGAGAGTGGTCAGACATTTCCACTGCCCTTCGCGCATTGCCCTGCGAACAATCCCCGCCGGCGTATCCGTGGGGCGGTAGTGGAGGATTATCTGCCGGGCTTTTTCAAGGAGGTCCGGCCTGCTCATGCTTCGAGGATTGTAAATTGCGAGCACGAAATCGGCTTCGGCGGCAGCCCCAAGTCGTTTTTCAATGACCTCCCAGGGCGTCAGGTGATCGCTCAGGCTTACCGCCGCGAAATCGTGCATGAGGGGGGCGCCCAGGAGGGACGCGGCCGCATTGAAGGCTGGAATTCCTGGAATTATACGAAGGAAAAAACCGGGCGGTCCTGCCCTCTCCTCACCATCCCACTCCATCACATTGAGCTGGTTATTCTTACAGATATCCAGGACCAGTCCGGCCATCCCATATATGCCGGCGTCGCCGCTCGATACCAAAACGACGTTTCGGCCGCTCAAGGCGTGCCCTATCGCCGCCTGGCAGCGCTCCACTTCTTTTCGCATTCCGCTGGCGATGACGATCTTATCCAGCAGCAGGTCCGGGATGAAATCCAGGTAAGTCTTATATCCCAGTGCGATTTCGGCTGACTGAAACGCCTCGATCGCTTCCCGGGCCATAAAAGACCTCTGTCCTGGCCCAAGGCTGACTATGGAAAGCTTACCCTGGCTATGGCCAGGGTGCAATTTCCCGCTTTCAGTTTGGGCACTAGCAACTCCCGCATCCCTGCACTCCAAAGGGCGCTCGCTTCGCATACGCTTTCCGCTCCCACATGCCGGGCAACCGTTTCAGACGGATTCGGAACGGCAATGCCCTCTATCTCCTCGCGGGCGCAAAAATAAATCGGCCTGCCGAATATCTTTGCCGCTTCCAGAAGCCCGCGTTCGTCGGATTTGATATCCAGGCTTGCGAAATTTCTTATCGAAAGCGGCGCAAGCCTGTTTTCCTTAAGCTTCCTGGAGATAAACCCCACGATCTCCTCTGAGGAGGTACCCCTGTTACAACCGATTCCGATCACGAGGTTTTCCGGGCGAAGCTTGAGGCATTTAAGGCCGCGGGGCGGCAGGGTTTCCGAAACCCATATCCCGGGCCCCGTTCGAAGAGTGCCCAAGTCAACACCCGCTTCGACCACGCGCATACCGTGGCCCACGGGAAGGTGCTTTAACAAGAGTCCTTCGGGATCGATTATCCAGAGGGATTCCTCATCCAGGAGGGCGCCCTCGATTCCTGCAAGCATCCGGCGGTTTTCGATCCGCAACCCGGCGCCCTTGGCGGCCAGGTCTATGGCAGGCTTCTCCTGAAGATCGGAAGCCGTGGTAATGACGGCCTGGCCGCCGGTGATCGCGGCCACCTCCCTTGCCAGTTCGTTTGCTCCCCCGATATGGCCCGAAAGGAGGCTCACTGCAAAACGGCCATCCTGGTCGACAACGACCACCGCCGGGTCCCTGAATTTATCTTTGAGCAAAGACGAAACCATTCGAACCACTATTCCGCAGCCCATTATGCAAATGATCGAACCGCATTCGCGCCAGGCCGGCTTGAAAACATCGGATAATTTCCGAAAAGGAGTCATGGCCGCTGAGGCAAAACGATAGTTACAAAAACAGGAACTGCCGGGGACTTGCGCGCTCAACCGGGCCGCCAGTTCGACACCCTTCCTGGTAAGAGCGAAAATAGCGGTTTTAGTATTGGCCGGGTTTTGCGGCATCCATAAATTCGTGACCGCCGTTTCATTGCCCGGGTTTTGTGGCATCCCTGAACTGGTGACCGAACGCTTCGTCATAGAGCTTAGACCTTTTAACCTTTTCGCCCCCGCCTTCCTTCCCGAAGGCCTCACCAACGAGTATGATCGCCTGACGCTCGATTCCAGCCGTCCGCACCCTCTCTGCAATGTTCTCCAGGGTCCCGGAGATCAGTTTCTGCTCAGGCCAGCCAACCCTGTAAGCCACTATTGCAGGAGTATGAGCGGGATAATGCTCCTCCAGTTCCGCGACCACTTCTTCGATACGCTGAACGCTCAGGTAGATTACCATCGTGGCGCGATGTGAAGCAAGAGCCGCCAGTTTCTCATCTCCCGGCACAGGGGTCCTGCCGGCCAACCGGGTCAGGATCACAGTCTGGGAGACCTCGGGAACGGTGAGTTCCCGGTTTATTGCCGCGGCTGCCGCAAAGGCCGCCGAAACCCCGGGCACCACCTCGTAGGCGACGCCGTCACGATCCAGCAGATCCATCTGTTCATGGATGGCGCCGAAGATGGTCGGGTCCCCGGTATGAAGCCGAACTACGCGTTCTCCGGCTTCGTAGCCCTCCTTGAGCAGGGCATGCGTCTGAGCCAGCGTCAAGGACGCGCTGTCATAGGCTTTAACATCTTTTCTGCAATAATTCAGCAGAGTTTTGGGGACGAGCGAGCCTGCGTACACCACAAGATCGGCTTCCTGCAGACAGCGCATTCCTTTTACCGTGATAAGCTCCGGGTCGCCGGGACCCGCGCCGACAAACCGAACCGGCTCTCCCACTTTACAATCCCTGCCTTGTTAGTTTCGATCCACGCCCCCGCACGGAGGGCAACCCACTTCCATTTGACCTTTGGCGATTTCCTGGAGTAATTTTTCTTTTTCCCATCTCGTGGCAAACCTGTCAAGGATTGCATCTTCATCCGAGATTGTCGAGACCAGGTAAGGCGCTCGTCTTTTAGATTTTCCTTTGAGCATTACATGTTTCCAATTGACCGAAGCGACATAGTTTGATATTTTTATCTTGTAGGTAATTTAATCTCAATCTTGCACCCACACATTCCTCCATGCTCCCTTTTGAACGACAGTTTTGCAACAGTTCCCTCCACCCTCAGGAGTCAGTCAGAGAAAGGACCTTGTTTCCCTCTTTACTGTTCTTTTCGTAAGCCGTTCTGTGATTTGCGGGCGCCCTGGACGAAGGCCAGGGCTGTTTGCCCGCCCAAGTCGAGACAAGGAGAGCGGTAATGGCGAAAACCCACGAATATCCCGTCATTTGGCTCCAGGCGGCAACCTGCACCGGGTGCGCCGTTTCAGTCCTAAACTCTGTAAGCCCAACCATCAAGAATTTGCTCATCGACCAGGTGCTGCCCGGCAAGCATGTCAACCTCAGGTTCCAGGCAACCATAATGGCCGGCGCCGGGGAGCCGGTCATAAGCGCCATGGAAAACGCCTGTAAACAACACAAGGGCGGCTACATACTGGTGGCGGAAGGGGCAATACCCACCCGAAGCGGCGCCGGCTACGCCAGCCTCGGCGAGAGAGGCGGCTTTGCCGTTTCCTTCTCCGAAAGGATGGCTGAGTTGGGCGGTAACGCCCTGGCAGTCATAGCCCTTGGCACCTGCGCGGCTTACGGCGGTGTTGCGGCAGCGGCCCCGAATCCCTCCAGATCGATCAGCGTACCGGAGCTTTTCCGTTCGAACGGCATCGGCACTCCCCTGATAAATATCCCGGGCTGTCCTCCCCATCCCGATTGGCTCACAGGGACCCTGACCGGCGTTCTGCTCATGGGTTTGCCAAACCCGGGGCAATTGGACGAATTCGGACGCCCGAAGGCTTTCTATGGCAGGCTCGTCCACGAGAACTGTCAGCGCCGCGCGTACTACGATGAGAAAAAATTCGCCGTCAGGCCCGGCGATGAGGGATGCCTCTACGAGCTGGGCTGCAAGGGGCCCGTGACCCACGCGGACTGCCCCATCAGGCTGTGGAACGGCGGCGCCAACTGGTGCGTGGGGTGCGGAGGGATGTGTATAGGATGCACCAGCCCCGGCTTCCCGGATATGGTCTCACCCATATGTCAAAAGACCCCGGATATCAGATTGCCCAACATAGGCGCCGCCGGCAAATAGAGGAGGATTGACCCCATGAGACGCATTCTGATTGACCCCGTTACCCGCATCGAGGGACACCTCAAGGTTGAAGTCCTCCTGGATGACGGAATAGTAAAAGAGGCTGCCAGCACAGGCACTCTTTTCCGGGGCCTCGAACTTATCCTCCAGGGAAGAGACCCTCGCGATGCCCAGCACATAACGCAACGCATCTGCGGAGTGTGCCCCACAAGCCACTCCATTGCAGCCGCCCTCACGCTGGACGACGCATTCGGCATCGCGGATAAAATACCGGACAACGGCAGGATTCTGCGCAACCTGATCCTGGGAGCGGCTCATCTTTCGGACCACATCCTGCACTTCTATCACCTGGCCGCCCTGGACTACGTCGATGTGACCAGGATGGCCGCATACGACGGCAAAGATCCCGCATTGAACTCGGTTAAGGCTTTCATAGACCGGGGTGAGATTGGACCGTTTTTACCCCGCTACGAGGGGGACTATCGCCTTGCCCCCAAAATGGACCAGGAACTGACCGGCCACGATCTGCAGGCGTTGACCGTCCGGCGCAGGGGCCAGGAGATGCTGGCCGTCTTCGGGGGTAAAATTCCCCATAATCCGGCGATTGTGCCCGGAGGCGTCACCGAACCGCCCACCGTAGATAAGATAGCTTCGTTCCTGTGGCGTTTAAACGAAATCAGGGACTTTATCGACAATGTCTATCTCCCGGATGTTATCGCTCTTGCCGGACCCTACGGTGACTACTTCCAAATAGGGCGCGGTTGTGGCAACCTTCTCTCTTTCGGCAGTTTTGAGCTGGACACGATCGATCTCGATACGGCCGGGTCCGGTCTTACCCGGAAAAGTCGACTGATGAAGCAGGGGACAGTGTCGAGCGATCTAAGGTGGCATCCTGTCGATCCGGCCGGGATCGCCGAATGCGTCTCTCACTCCTGGTATGAAGATTGTCCGGCCCCTCTTCAACCGGCCAAAGGTGAGACCAGGCCGAACGAGAATAAGGATGGCGCTTATTCCTGGGTTAAAGCGCCGCGGTATGAAGGAAAGGTTTACGAGGTGGGCCCGCTTGCCAGGGTGCTGACCAGCTATGTTTCCGGGCAGCCCGAAGTCAAATCCCTCGTCGATTCAACTCTGTCGGCAGCCGGCATCGGCCTTGAATCTATGTTCTCCGTCCTTGGACGACACCTTGCCCGGGCTCTTTACGCCAAAGTGGTGGCCGATTCCATGGGAGATTGGCTGCTCCAGCTCAGACCGGGGGAACCGGTATATGTCCCCTACGAAATCCCCGAAGAATCAAGCGGAATGGGCCTGGTCGACGGCGCCAGGGGTGCGCTCGGCCACTGGATAGAGATCAGGAACAAACGGATCAGCCGCTATCAGTGCGTGGTGCCGAGCACCTGGAATATGTCACCTAAGGACGAGAGCGGGCAGCCGGGGCCTCTCGAGCAGGCGCTCCTTGGGACCAGGGTCGCGGATGAGGCTAATCCGTTCGAGTTGGTACGCATTGTGAGATCCTTTGACCCCTGTCTCGCATGCGCTGTTCATGTCATCACACTCAAGGGCAGGGACTCGATCAGGTTGCACGTGTGCTAAGCGACTTGAGCAAAAGCTGCGGCGGCAGGACGGTCGTCGCGCAGGGGGTTGGCAACGAACTGTGTATCGAAAAAGATCATATCTGGCCGGGACTCCGGTGAGACGAGGGATTGACATGCTTATCAGTGAACAGAAGCCCCTGGAAGCGATCCTCGCATACCTCGGAGACGAAAAGAAGGTGTTCATTGTGGGCTGCAAGGGTTGTGCGGAAGGGTGTCGAACCGGCGGCGAACTCCAAGCGGCAGAGATGAAGCAAAAGCTGGAAGAGGCCGGCAAGACTGTTACCGGTATCTCCCTCATTGACTTCGCCTGCAACGAGCAACTAACCCGGATGACCCTCCAGGCGCATGAGGGCGAAATAGTGGACTCCGACTCCCTCTTGATGCTCTGTTGCGGCATCGGTGTTCAGGCCGCGGCATCTGTAGTGGATAAAATGCTCCACCCCGGCTGCAATACCGTTTCCCTTGGAGGCCGCCATGGCGAATGGAAGGATGGGGAGCGCTGCCTCGAGTGCGGGCAGTGTATGCTGGAATATACGGGCGGCATCTGCCCCATTGCCAGATGTGCCAAACAGTTGCTGCATGGTCCCTGCGGGGGGTCCGTGGATGGGAAGTGTGAAGTCTCGTCCGACTTGCCCTGCGCCTGGCACCAGATCATAGACCAGTTGACCAGGATCGGCAGACTGGATCGGCTTACAGACATCTTGCCGCCCAAGGACTGGGGCGTGAGCCTCACAGGCGGTCCCCCGGTCCGGCGATAAGAATGCGCGGTAAGGGAGTGACGAATTGACGGCAGCCGCTATCGCAAAAGCGCTTCGCGAATCCAGCCTTCTCGGGGACCTGGGCGATGAAGAAAGAGTCAGGATTGCCCGATTCTGCCGGGAGATGATTTTTGAGGCCGGCGATCTCCTTTTCCGCGAGGGTGACCCGGCTGAGAAATTATATATCGTTCTGCAGGGAACGGTGGCAATCGAGGTAGGGCTCCTGGGGCGCCAAAGGCGCCGTTGCGCTTCGATAGCTGCGGTGCGGTGCGGCGATTCCGCCGGATGGTCGGCGGGGATCGGATCGAAGACTTATCTGGCTTCGGCATATGCCGTGGAGAAAACTTCGGCCATAGCAATAGATGGAAAGGCCTTCCAGCTTCTCTATGCCGACAATCCTTCGTCGGGGCTCCTGGTGATGGGAAAGCTTGTCGACCTGGCGCGTTCCAGGTTGTCTCGCACTACCGGGATGCTGGCCACTATGCTTTCGACCGCCGTCCACGACCTGAAGACCAACCTGGCTGCTGTACAGAGTTTGCAACAGGTGGTTAGCGGAGGTTATGTCGGAGAAATATCAGGGCAACAAAAAGCCATGCTGACAAGGGCCGGTGAGAGGATCAAGGGGCTGGTATCCATGATAGACGACATTTCCGAGATGCCCCGCCTCGAGCCCTGCAAGCTGCAAAAAGAATTTATCCCCGTGGAGGAAATCGCGCGCAACTGCCTTGAGAATGCAAGGTCCCGGGCCGCCGGGAAGCAGATTGAACTGGCGGCCGACTGGGGCACGGAAATGCCTGCCGTCCTTGGAGACCGTGCCCTGTTGGAACTGGCCACGAACAACCTGCTCGGCAACGCGATCAAGTTTACCCAGAGTGGCGGCAGGGTTACCTTCAGAATTGCCGATGAAAACGAAGGCCGAGAAACCCTTATCGAGATAATCGATAATGGGCCGGGAATCGATGCGCAGGAGTTGAGCAGGATCTTCGATGACTTTTATCGAGGAAAGGACGCCCCGATAGAGGGCGCCGGCCTGGGGCTTTCCAACGCCAGAAGGATTATCGAGGCTCACGGCGGGCGCATCTGGGCCGAAAGCCCGTGCCCCGGATCGGAAAAAGGCGCCAGGATTATTTTTACCTTGCCCAAGGCGACATCCAGGCCGGACCCTGGAGCGAAAGAGGAGATATCCAGCCATGAAAGCGGGAACTAACCTGGAGAAAGTGCTGGAGAGCAGGAGATTCGCTGTTACTGCCGAAGTTGGTCCTCCCAAGGGAGCGGGAACCTCGGGAGTGTTGAAAAAAGGCGAAAGACTCAAAAACTTTACCGATGCCATAAACGTCACCGATAACCAGACGGCTATAGTCAGGATGTGCAGCATGGCCGGATGTATGCTCCTCAAGCGGGTGGGAGTCGACCCCGTGATGCAGATGGTTGTGCGCGACCGCAACCGCATAGCGATACAAAGCGATATCCTGGGCGCGGTGGCTATGGGCATAGGCAACGTTCTCTGCCTGTCGGGGGATTACCAGTCATTTGGCAACCATCCTACCGCCAAGGGTGTCTACGACCTTGATTCGACCCAGCTTGTCAACACCATGAAAAGAATGCGCGATGAGCACAAGTTCATCTGTGGCGAGGATATCAACGGAGAGGTCCCGCTCTTTATCGGGGCAGTCGAAAACCCTTTCGCCGATCCTTTCGAATACCGCGTTCTCAGGTTGGCGAGAAAGATCAAGGCCGGTGTCGATTTCATCCAAACCCAGGCCGTGTTCGACGTTGCAAAATTCGAAAAATGGATGAAAATGGTCAAAGAAAAAGGCCTGGACAAGCAGACGCACATCCTGGCCGGTATAATACCTGTGAGATCGGTAGGCATGGCCCGCTATATGAGAGATTATGTCTCGGGAGTCAGCGTCCCAGATACGCTGATCACCAGGTTGGAGCAGGCAAAAGACGTTAAAGAAGAAGGTTTGAAGATCGGCCTCGAAACAATAGAGCAGATTATGGAGATACCCGAAGTTCACGGAATCCATATAATGGCTGTGGGGTGGGAAGATATCGTACCGGTTATCGTAGAGAAAGCGGGCCTTTTGCCAAGGCCTGAGATCTGAGAGATGGGAGACAAGATGGAGCAGAGGACAAAGATATTGCTCGTCGATGACGACCCCGACATCCTCGAAGCGGTCAGCGCGGTGCTCACCAGCCATGACTACACAGTGATCACCGCTAGTGATGGCAGAGAAGGTCTGGCCAAGCTCAGATCGGAAAAGCCGGACTTGATGATCCTCGATCTGATGATGCCGAAGATGGACGGGTTCGCGGTTTGCGAGGAACTTTTGGACCCCAGATGGGCAAGGTACAGCAATATCCCCATAATCATACTCTCATCTGTGAGGGAAGATGCCGGCCGCCGCCGCTACGAACTCGGCACCGGCTTGCAACTGAGCGTCAGTGACTACGTGGAAAAACCGATCGACTTCCCTACATTGCTGGCAAGAGTGCAAACCTGCATCGGTAAAAACGAATAACAGGGAGGGTAACACGGTAGCGCCGTCTCCCATGGCAGCGTCCCTCATTCAGGACGGTTCACTTCCTCCGGCCCATCGGAGTTCCCTTCGAGCCAACTCCTGGCCAATGATTTCATTATATCGACCCATTCATCAAAACTTGCCGGTTTGGTGATGAACGACTCCGCCCCCGCTTTCATCGTGAAGGCGATGTCTTTTTGCTCTTCGGATGTAGTCAAAATCACGATCGGTATGCGCTGAAGAGCGGGTTCGGATTTGATTTCGACAAGGGCTGTGCGGCCATCCTTCCTGGGCATGTTCAGGTCGAGCAAAATGAGATCGGGCAATCTTTGGGGACCGCGGCCCTCCATACAGTCTGCAAGATAATCCATGAGTGCGACTCCATCCAGAACACAGGAAAAAGCGCCCTGCGCACCACTTTCCCTGAAAGCCTCGGTCGCCAGCATGCAGTCTTCAGCATCGTCGTCGGCAATCAACACGGTCTTGTCCTTGCTGTCCTGCACTGTTGATATCCCCCATGTTGTTTTCGTTTACCGGCAGGCGGATAATGCATATCAAACCCGGCTCTCATCAGGAATAAGCTCATCATAAAGCTCGCTACATGTCAAGGCCTCAAATTTCAACTCAAATCTCCGTCCTCCCCTTATAGCTCGCAAATTACCTTTTTGATTGGATGTTGGAGCCTGACCACGATGAATTCCACCACGCCGGAAGCCGGGGAAATCTTGTGCTCCATATTGCGCCCTTCGTAAAAGACATTAAAATCTACGCAGCGCGATCCGGACTGGTCTCATTGCGTGAATACCCTATGAGACACATGCATTTGCCACACGGAACCAGGCCATGTTAACGGTGCAGGTAACTGCGCCCCTTCTTGATTTGAATCGTTTATCAATCTCCGCGCTCCGCCAGGCTACCGCCCTCCATTGCCCGGCGGTATTTCAGCCGGGGCCTGACCTGTCGGGACTTTTCTTTCGAACTGCACTGTGCGCGGAAACGAGCCGGAATGCCATCGTTGGTATGGCGTGGAGGTGATCATGATTTCTTTCAAGGTAAATGGGAAAAGGTATGAGGTGGATGCCCCTGTCGACACGCCACTTTTATGGGTGCTCCGGGACAATCTTGGGCTGACCGGGACCAAATACGGCTGCGGCATGGCCCTTTGCGGCGCCTGCACGGTGCACGTGAACGGAAGGGCCGTCCGGTCCTGTGTCACCCCTGTGTCATCGGTCATCGACAAAGAGATCCTGACCATCGAAGGACTCTCCGCCGATAACAGCCATCCCGTCCAGCAGGCATGGATAGCCGAGGATGTCCCCCAATGCGGCTATTGCCAGTCGGGACAGATCATGTCCGCCGCGGCGCTCCTTTTGGCCAATCCGGCGCCAACCGATGATGACATCGACCAGGCCATGTCTGCCAACATCTGCCGGTGCGGTACCTATCAGCGTATCCGTAGCGCCATTCACCGGGCAGCGGACATTATGGCCGAGGGAGGGAAGAAATGAGCGAGATCGTCAACC
>CAWGZP010000240.1:0-3945 GCA_963826655.1 uncultured delta proteobacterium | reverse complement strand
CTTCTTTCTGCACCCACTCGTTCAGTTGCGTATTGCTACCTCGAGGTAATCGATGCCGTTCAGCGCCACCGCCGGATTGCCGAGAATCGCCGCCTTTCGCGTTTCGCTGCAGCAGTTGTAAATCACGATGTCGCCCCGAAAGTGAAGGTCTGCACCTGAGTCACATCGGTATTCAACGGGGAGTAGGTCACCGTTACGGTGAGCACCGCTTCCTCGGCGGTTGCGGTCACCGATTGCACCGTGGCATATCCGGAGAGCCATTTCTGCAATGCGCCCTGCACGGCAAGCTGGGTTGCGGCCGCGAGTTGCATGCTGTTCGGCGCGAAAGCTAACTGGCAATTAAGCCTGCTGGCCTCTTACTGGTTCGGTTGCGTATTGTTATCTTGAAGAATGCCCCTATCCTTATCCTCGACGAAGCTACGTCATCCCTTGACAGCGAATCGGAAAACGAGGTTCAAAACGCCCTGGACACCCTCATGGCGGGGAGAACTACTTTTGTTATCGCCCATCGCCTCTCCACCATCAGGGGGGCGGACCGTATACTTGTACTGGCCAACGGAGAAATCGTAGAAGAGGGTCATCACGAGGAGCTTTTAAGAAAAGGCGGTGAGTACCGCAACCTTTATGAACTCCAGTTTTCACAACTCCAGGTCGGCATGCCCGACGAAGAGGCCTATGTGGCCGCTAAAGCGGTATAGACTGACGGCTAGTGGTTGATGCCCCGTTTTGGTTCTCTGCAGCAAAACCCAAAGGCGCATCCTCAAGTCCGACATAATTCATTTTACCTTTATAACTGTTCTTCGCCTTAAATTCCGGGGGGAAGCATTCTCTGGGAAAGAGCGGCAGGCGTCTATTGTTCCAGCGGGTATTGTCCGGCCGGAAGACCCAGGTTTTATTTGACCAGTGCGGAGCGCACCGATCATCTCTGAGATGCAAAAGACACGCGTTTCAAAGACTAATCCGTGCCGCTGCCAAAGCCAGGAGTTGTTAAGTGATTGTCCGGTCGCTGAATGCTTCAATCAGTAAAATCCTGGACCGAGGTCGCCGTCAGGGGAAAAGACCTCCGACTGGAGAATCTGCTAATCAGGGCGAATCGTCAGAGGATTCCATATCCTTCGGGACGTATTTCAGCGATATGGAAAAACGTAAAACCGGCCTGGCTTTAAGATTCTTCCTGCTTACTTATATCATCATCCTTGCCTATCCTTTTTATATTTTCTATCTCAACGTCGGAATTGACCCTTCCTGGGAGTTTGCGCTCAACCACCTGGTAAACTCTCACCTAGTCTTCGGTAAAGACATAATCTTTACCTACGGCCCTCTCGGTTTTCTCAATTGCCCGGAGCAAATCGGCAGCAATGCACCAATCGCATTGATTTGCCACCTGAGTGCATGGTTACTTTTTGCCGCCGTGCTCTTTTACGGCACCATTAAACGATTGTTTTCCCTGGATCAGTTGTTCCTGTTTGCAATTATTATGATACCTCTTGGTCGACTCAGCTTTGACTATTTTATAGGTTTCCTCATTTTATTGCTTCTGAGCTTTTCATTATATGTGAGGAATTGGCTTCCCAGCTTTTTGCTAGCGATTTTGCTAACTACTCCTCTGTTTTTTATTAAATTCACTTCTATTTTATTTGCTCTGCCGGCAATCCTGGCGATCTCTTCTTTCCAGATTTTGACGGACAGAAACAGGGGGCTTCTGCAACTCGGGTTGTCCTCGGTCCTCATTCCATTGCTTTTTACCGGCGCTTACTTACTGTACAATCCATCCTTCGCTGACATGCTCGCTTATCTGAGAGGGTCTTTCGAACTATCATCCGAATATAGCGTGGCCATGAGCCTCCCTGGAATTTGGTATGAGATTCTATCTGGCATTAATTTATATCGCTGTATATCTCCTTGTTTCCATCCGTCTCTATCGATCCAAACAACCGTCATTTTGGCTTTCCCTCGCGTTTCTCCTCCCGCTTTTTCTTGCTTTTAAGCATGGGTTTATTAGGCAGGGCAAGGAGCATGTTTATTTTTTTTTCGTCGCCGTTCTCTTTATCCTCGGCCTGCTCCTGTTGTTTTCCGACTTGAGAAAAGCCAAAATGAAAGAAATGAACTATATTTTTCCAATTTTAGTCATCATTTGTTTTTTCGTTTATCAACAGCGGCAGCACTCTTTTCTCCTCGACCGTATATGCCCGATTGCAAGCATAAAAGGAATTGTGGAGACTTTTGACCTGGGGACTCCGGGAAAGAGTTTCAATCTCGAGAAAGATAAATTGCCGGAGGACATCCTGGCTAAAATCGGCCGCAGTAATGTAGGAATTTTCCCTTTTGAAATTAGCTATGTGGCCGCAAACAATCTGGACTACTCCCCTTTTCCGGTTCTTCAAACCTTTGCCGCATATTCTTCATACCTGGATAATCTTAACGCGGATTTTTTTAACAGCAGGAAAGCTCCACCTTATCTACTCATGGGTTTCGAAAGTATCGATGGCCGACATTGCCTTATTGACGTACCCTCTACCTGGCTTTCGATTTACAAATGGTACGAGCCTTCCGTTTCCTCAGAATCCGTGTTGCTGCTTAGAAAGAAACAGGCCCCACGGTTCGAAAGGCTCGAATTTGCCGGAGGAGGTGAGTACCGGAAGACCGAAAGTATCCGATTGCCTGAAAGCGCCGAGCCTTTGTTGGTAAAGATATCAATGGACCTCTCCCTGGCCGGCAAGTCTATAAAGACGTTCTATAAAATTTCGCCGGTTGAAATGGCGCTGGCAGACGATCAGGGACGCACGTACGTATTCAGGGTTATGCCCGATACGTTGAAAAACGGTATATTCCTAAATTATCTCCCGCTAGACCTGCATGAAACAGCTCTATTACTGGACGGTACGGCCGCCAGGAAATTTTGCTCTTTTGAACTCTTGGGGGAAGGTCTGGAGATGTATCGGGATAAAATTTCCGTTCAGTTCGTTAAGATCCCTGGGGTGATGATCTGTAATCATCCCTTCGAGGACCCGTCCTTCCCGGAAGGTATTCCAAAGTCGGAGAAAGAGACTCGGTTCAGTTTTGATTATGTTAACAACAGAGCCGCAACGATGACTAACATAATCGGCCAAAAGGAGCGTCTAATCACTGTGGCCGGATGGGCTGTCGATGATGAGGCTAAAGACGCGGGAGGAGGTATCTGGGTAGACATTGACGGAAAGACCTATCCCGCTGTTCGATGCCCAAGGCCTGATGTGGCAACCGCATTAAACAACCCAGCTTTCGAAAGGGCGGGTTTCACCTTTAACATTTTCGCCTCCTCACTGTCGCCCGGGTCTCATCACTTTTCCTTAAAGCTGCTGGCAAGAAACAGGGTATACTATTATCAGACTAGGCCTCTAGTCCTTGAAATGCCAAACAAATAATTCAACCCCGATCCAAGGCCGGCTGAGCGGTGCGTTCGATCTAATGAACACGGGGCCTACGGTCTCCCGCTTGTCTGACCGTCGGTTCCGTGGTGCGCAGCAGGCTCACCGACGGCTCAACATGGAGAGATTGCCAAGTCTCTGGCTTGGAATGGTTCAGGGCAAAAGGGACGATGTTCATGAGATTCTGGCAAAGTCTTAGAAAACAGGCCAGGATGGGCAAAATTTACGTCCATTGTGGTCTTCACAAGACAGGCACTACTGCATTGCAGATCGTCCTCGGCAATCACGACGATGAGCTTCGAAAAGCTGGTTTTCTTTTTCCTCGAACGGGTCGATCGAGAACTTTGGTCCTGCTCAGCACAATATCGCCTGGCAATTAGCAAACGATCGTCGTTTTAACCAAAGTAGAGGCGACCTCAATGCACTTTACGCTGAGATTGACGGCTACAAGGGCAACGTAATTTTGTCAAGTGAAGATTTTGAATCCAGTCTGGCTCATAAGGATAGATTACTACCGCTTCTCCAACTTGCGCAGAGT
>CAWGZP010000239.1:0-30153 GCA_963826655.1 uncultured delta proteobacterium | reverse complement strand
GAGTGACCATCGACCAGCGCTCGCCGCCGAGAGCGGTGGCCAGATTGGCACACAGCCCGGCCAGGGCGTCCCGAATGACGGGCATGGTGGGTTGCAAGACAAAGACTCGGGACTCGGCATTCTCCGGCAGCTTCAGCCCCGCCGCGCGGTTGGTCTCATAAAGCCGAGCCGCCAACAGTTGATCGACCTGGACGCTATAATTTGTAAAAATCTGATCCACTGCGGCGTGCTCCGCCATGTTCAAATCAAGGTATTCATGGATCTTGGACGTCAACGATGCCAATCCTTCCTCGCCATGTCCGCCCTTGATCGCCGGCACCGCCCACTTGGGTACGCGAACAAATGGCAGGTCGTCCGGCCAATGATAATCGTTCCTTCCCAGCAGAGCCCGGACGCGCGTTCGAATATTTTCGATCTCTCGCAAAGGCCCGGCCAACCGGGCCCGGGTTTGGGCGAGCTCCGCCTCCCGCCCTTCGAGGAGGGCCAACCGCGCACGCAACGAATCCTGTTCGCCGGCCGCCGCCGCTTGTGCCGTTTGAAGATGGGCCAACTGGGTTTGCCGGGCGGCCACCGCCATAGCCAGTTGTTGTTTTTGATGCCATTGCCAACCGATTGGAGCGGCCGCAATCAGCAGGCAAATAGCCGCTGTTTGCGCCTTCGTGAGCGCCGCCACGCGGGCAAGGAGTGCGCTCAGTCCGCCCGCCGTCGGCGCAGACTTGAGGGCGGCGGCCAGCACTACCGCCGCCGTGCCGGCCGAGGCGGTGGCCGAAGTGTGTTCCAACGCGGCCGCGGCCGCCATCACAGTGGCGGTGCGATAGCCGCGGCGCTGGAAAAATTGGCAGAGCTTTTCCAACGCTCTCGCGACCCGCTTTTGTGCCGTGTCTTCCGTGATTCCCAGCGCTTGGCCCACCTGGTTAAGGGACTGTTTCTCATAAAACCGCAGCAACAGCACGGTGCGGTCCTTTTCCCGGAGCGAAAGCAGCGCCTCATCCAGCATTGGGACCAAGGCGTTGAAGGAACTTGATTCAGGGGAGGTTTTCATGGTGGTGCCCAATTCTGCCGCCGTCTGTTCGCGCCGGCGCCGGCGCATTTCTCCCCGCACCCAGGCCTGCGCCTCGAGCATGGCCGTCCGGTGCAGCCAGGCGGGCAGGGAGTCATCCCGGTCAAATTGCCAGGCCTTGCGCGCCAGCACGCCGAAGACGTTTTGGGCGACCTCTTCGGCCCCGCCGTAGATCGGAGAAGGTGAGCATGACCAACAAGTCGTCATCGACCCCCATATGCCTGAAGTTCCTGGCGCGATATCCCCCTTGGGGGTCCGATTGCCTCAAGGGTTGGTTGATGGGATAATGAACGCAGCCGGAGGCGGCGATGAGCAAGGCTATTGTCCATATCCAGGGCAGAAACCGAACGCGATCCCAAAGTGGAAAACTCACAGACGTTGGCTGAGCCGGGGTCCAATCCATTCGAAACCTCCTCGTGACGGTTTTCAAGCCCGGGATATGGACAGAGATCGAGTCCAGCGTCGAAGGCGCTTGACCTGTTTCCCGGTGGACTATCGCCGGCCGCTCACTTCTTTATCTTCGTAATCTTTGAGCCCTGAAGCCCGACGCCTGCCATTAGACCTTTCTGGTCGAAGATGAAGGCGTAGACATCGGACTTGAGCGTCGTGGTCGTCAGCGTGCGGGCGATGCCTTCGTCCACCACAACGATGCTCGGGCCGACTCCGATCTCCCAGCCGCCGCTCCGATTGAGATAGTTGACCGCGGACTGCGTCATCAGGAAGAGTACATAGCCGAAGGTTTGAGCGCCGGCCTGCAGGCCGTATGATGCCGCAACGGAGTTATAATACCCCGCCGTCCTGCCCTTCTTTCGTAAAACTCCCTCGCCATACTGAGCGCCCACCACGAAACCCGCCTTGACCATATTCGGAAAGATCAGGATAGCAACGGCCTTTTCCGCAAGTGTCTTTGCTGCAGGTTGCTCCTCGTAGAGCCTCATCAGCGCAGCCTCAGCATCGGCATCGATTCCGGCGGCAGAGGCCGCGCGCGCGACGCCGATCCCTTGTGTGAGCGCCAGTACCGCAGCCAACACCAATGCTGACAGTATTGTTCGTCTCATTGTCGTTCCCGTTGCGCTTGCTGTTTTCATGGCTCGTGTTTCCTTTCTATTTTGGATCACTCCAATGAAATCGGCTTGCGTTAGTCCGCGTCTTTGTCTTTTTCTGAGCGCGGTGAGGAAGGTCCAACCGGACCTCGACAGACTATGTTCGGGAATTGCTGGTCAATTTGCAGTATCGAGGGCGTAATGACAGCAGGATAAGACCCGGTCGAAATGTCGTCAATCGGGAGATGCTCAATGGCACAGCAACTCTTTGCTGTGGCCAAAAACATCCGTCACAGGGATTTTGTGAGCATATGATTCGGAAATTTCAATGATTTCAGTCAATCTTTTCCAAACGGCGAAAAACGATATCATGCTCCCGCCGTAGTGTCACCGGACAGCTGGAGCCATTCCCGGTCCTTGCGGCTGGAAACGATCATGATTAATCTTTCGTTAAAGTATCTCTCCAAAAAAAGGGGTGAGTCCTATTCACCTCGTGAAGCACTTCGTGAAGAAATAACTACCGTTCGTTTACGCCTTCAGGTCGTCACCATGTATGACAGGGGCGGATTCCAGGTTGCAAATTTGCTTAACGGGTACGCCATAGGCGACCGTGAGTGGAAATACAGCGTAGACGGTTCGCTTGACCTGTACCCCCGGCAAGAAAGCCCCGGCGTGACGAGGCGCTTCCATGCACCGAAAGCCGAAGCGCTCGACCGCCGCCTGGCAACGCAGGCGATGAAGCGTGTGAGGTGAGCCAACCCGTTTGCCGACTGGCGCGAACTACCGTGCCGGAAGCAGGAGCAGACCGGGTCAACTCCCTCCGTTCCTCGCTGCTCGGTTTGACAAACTAAGCAGCCACGGAAAGGACTCTCCCATAAAACCCGCGCGCACACGAAATCTCCTCATGGCCGTGCTTGCTCTCAGCATGGCGTTTCCAACCAGCGTCGCGCAGGCGGCCGGGTATGCCGGCTCCTTGAGCTGGCTGAAGTGCCGCGAGAAGTTCTACCATCTCTGGTCCACCTCCCGCCACGTTCAATCTCGATGCCGTGAAAAAGAGAATCGAGGAGATGATGAAGGAACACGAGGGGCAGTAGCCGGATGGCAACCCGGCGGCACGTTGGAAAGGCTACTCGCCTATTCCGAAATAATTCTTCGCCGATGCAGAGGAGAATGCACATGCTAAAAACAATTTGCTCATGGATTGCAGCCATTTTGCTGTTCATCTGCCTGGCGCCTCTTCTGGCCTATGCTGTCAGCTTGCATTCAGACTTTGGGATTACCTCCTGGCAGAAATACTTAAGAGAATGATTGCCGCACCGTCACGGCTGGCCAGGGAACTTCAGGTGACCGATTTTCAGTCTCCAAGAGAGGGAGAACAATCATGTTTCAAAATTTGCGAGGCGTTGTTTTATGCATGATCATAGCTCCAGCGCTTTGTGGGAGTGTTTTTGCATCTACCGCACTTTCGGAGGAATTTCAAAAAACGCCGCTGGTCCTGCAGGCTTCCGATGTTCTCCCGGGGCAATTGATTCAGGGCTCAAATTATGCCGTAAGAGCAACTGTCATCAGCGATGGTTTCATCAACACTTACGATCTCGATACCAATTACGGGCCGCTGAGTGTGGAAAGCACGGCATTGCTGTTGAAACGGATTGCCGAACTCAAGGCACTCGATCGGATAGAGCAGTTAAAAAAGACGGACGTCTACATGAATGCTTTTCGGAGCGTGGCGGCAGGCCCCCTCAAAACAGCGGAAGGGTTGGTACAGGATCCGTCCGGGACGGTTACGAACGTAGCCAGCGGAATCGGGCAATTCTTCAGCAATGTCGGCAGTGCAGTCACTTCCGACAGCGCCCACAAGGGCAATCTTGTGAACTCCGCCCTCGGACAGGCATCGTACAAACGGCAATATGCCGCCGAGTTCGGGGTCGATCCTTACACGAGCTATGAGCCCCTGCAGAAAGCATTGACTGACCTCGCCTGGACAGCGGCAGCCGGAGGGTTGACGGTGAAGGCCGCTTTTATGGCAATCCCCGGTGGAGCAGGACTCACCCTCGGTGTAACCGGAAGTGCCGACACCCTGAAAGGCCTCCTGCGTGACAAGACCCCAGCAGAACTTGCAAGCATAAACCAGAGTAGTCTGGCCGGCATGGGGGTTTCGGACGATTCAATCGCGGCTTTTATGCAAAACACCTCTTTCGATCCTTACGAACAGACACTTCTGGTAAGTGCACTGGCGGGCATGACGAACGTGAGGGATCGCGGAATTTACATCGATAAAGCGGCTACGGCATTTACGGAACCCCTGGCTGTGTTTCTGCGCGCACGCGCTCAACTCATAAGACTTTACAGCGACAAGACTCTGTCTGTGAAGAGTTTTGTGGACGCAGACGGGATCCCTGTGCTCCTCATGAACAATGGGAAAATTATCGCGATATTCCCTTTCGATTACATAGCATGGACTCCGGATTTTGGAAGAAAGGCGATTGCGGTTTCCGCGGCCATTAAGCAGATGCCCGGAATTTCGGGCAAAGAATTATGGATCACGGGCAAAGTGCACCCTCTTGCCCGAAAAGCATTGGAAGCCAAGGGGTGGAAAGTGGAAGAGCGGGTCCGAGAAAAGCTTGCAGGTAGCTAAGAAGGAACTTCGTATTTGCTTCTCTGATATAGATGGTCTTGTAGACATTCCAACTCGTAGCCACTTCGACGGGCAGACCTTGTTAAACGAAAGGTCTGCCCGCTCTTCATCTAGAATTCAAGCCCCACTCCAACAAATGGTCCGTAACTCCACACATTGTATTCGAACTTGTCATTGCCGCTTCCTGTTTCGTAGTCGTCGTAAAGAGCGCTGAGGCCCAAATTTACGAAGAGACATTTATTGATCTTGTAGGTTGCTTCCAAGCTGATGTTGAACAGGAAATCCGAAGCGACGGTAAAGCCCCCATATTCGGTTGTAATGGACGTGAGCCACTTTTCGCAGGGTCTCCACGAGACGCGCCAACCAACAAAGGGGTCAACCCAGTCCAGGGACTTGTCGGACGAGAAGGTTCTGGTCACCCCCAGCGGCCCGGTCGCCGCAAGACCCACTATTGTCCGTAAATAGGTGTCGCGGGCGCCGCCAAGCACCGCAACGGTCAGTTCAGGCATGTTCGCAACAAGGCAGGGAGAGGCATAGACGTCATAGGATAGTGCCGCTTCGCCCACGGCATATGCCCCCGTAACGTTGCCATTGCCCTGGATCGTGAATTCAGGTGGATCAAGAATGGGAATCTTTATGCTTTTTGAAGGCGATACACTCTGACTCGCTCTCACATAGAACCCATCAAATAAAAGTCCCCATGGTCCCTTATTCACCCCTAAGCGCCAAGCGATTGCGGAATTGAGATCACCAAGACTTTGCAGGTCATCTATAAGTGTAACCTTCACGTCGGAAGTCCTACCTTTGGCAGTAACGTTCCCTTGGAACGCAGGGATCCATTCACCCAGACCGAAGGAGAAACGCCAATCGCAATATCCCTTGACGTGGTCTCCAGGCTGGTCCGGCCCGGGAGCTTCCTGAGCCGCAACTGGGGATGCAGTCTCTCCCGGCTTGCCGGGCACAGGGGCCTCCTGGGCAACAACCGGGAACACAGTGGCCGCTAACAGGCCAATGCAAAGCAGTGCTGTGATCGCCGTGACTTCAAGTACCCTCATCTTGACCTCCTCCTTCGCAAAATGTTCCGTTGCCTGTTCCGCGTAACGCTCCTCCGGGTCCTGCCAAAGGTCAAAAATCCGGGGCGCCGTCGCGACATACTCTTTCCGTGCCCTTCCAGCCCGGATTGGCGCCCACCGAGAGATGACAGTAGCAGTACCGTGTCTCCCCGCAGGTTGAACACTAACTTGTAGTTGTGACAGCGAAATTGCCTTGGGCGACAGCTCGTTCTCGTTAAAGGTAAACCAAGATTTGTGCGCTGACTTGCCGGCGCCGGACAGGACCGGTGACATATCGTAACTGCATGCCGGAATCCCATGGAGCGACCCCGGCACGCCTATTATCAGGAGGCCGATCCGGAATGGATATTGCCCGAGGATAAACGATGCGCAACCGCTTCCGGATCAGATTACTCGATTGAGAGATCATTTTTTTCCTATAGCGGAGTGCGGACATTAATGCAACCAGGAATGATCCTGGTTTTACAAACCATTCTTCCCAGGAGAGTGAGCAATCAGGATGTTACAATGCGGTTTCGCACCACACCGAACCAATTCCGTCTGGCTCTTGATGTCGATATTTTTCATAGCTTGGTATTTGTGATACTCAACTCAGTCCCTGTGGATCATCTGTTGAGGTGAAAAGGCGACCCTCTCTAACCCTTCTGCATATCTCTCCTCTTTCATGGCCTTCAAAAGGGAAGGCCCCTTCAGGCAAGCCCAAAGTAATCATGCAAAACCCAGTGCGCTTCACAAATTATCGATCGGCGGCCGTAGGCAAGGCGTGATTTATGGAGAAGATGCTCCGCGGTCCATTCGACGAAAGCGTCTACGTAATTGGCCACCGGAGTGGGCGGCGGATTCTCCACATGCTGGATGATGGCATCGAACACCGGCCCCCCCCCGGCTGCCCAGATCGGCCATGAGCTGACCGAATTCGCCGTCGAAGTCGCCAAGAAACAGCAGAGTCTTCTCGTCGAGAATCGTGAAGCGCGAGTAGTGGACCCGGCCGATGGTATCCGCCGCCTGGAACAACCCCGGCATCATTGGTGAAAGCTGCTCCGCCAGCACCTTTGCGTCCGCGAGCGACTTCAAGGGAAAGCTGAGTGTAAAATGGCTCTGGCTCATCACGTGATTTCCTTCGCTAACGCTGACACTTTGAGGCTGGCGGCCGCGCTAATAATTTAGACCGTCTGGCGCGCAATAGTTAACGTCAGTCCCCTGAAAGCAAGGTTGATAGCCGGCACTGCTCGCGCCTGCAACAGCCCCGACCGCTGCACCGGCGGCGGCCGCACCCCAACCGGCTCCCGTATAAGCGCCCCAACCCTGATTCACATTAATGTTGGCGTCTCCAACTTCGGCGTCTCCGTGATAATAGCTGCCACCATACGCCCCTTCACCATAAGTTCCGCTGGGAGTCCTGGCAGCTTCACCTCCCGCCGGACCTTCAGCGGCTCCGTACCCACGCGGGCCTTCAGCAGCCTCACCTCCGTGCGGTCCTTCGGCGTACATACCTCCACGGGGGCCTTCCGCCACCCCCCCTCCGTGTGGACCTTCGGCATATCCACCACCATGACTAAAGCTGCCGCTACTGAACCCACCCCCATGAAAAGCGTCACCTCCGCCACGGAAACTGCCGCCGCTAAACCCTCCACCGCCGTGGAAGCCCCCAAAACCTCCGCCGCCATGGAAGCCGCCGCCGCCAAACCCCCTGGCATCAGCCCGGTCGAGAAGGAATGGGGACCACGCCAAAGCTGCGGCCAAAACGACCGCCGTAATGAACTTGAAATTTAACAGGTTCATGACTTGCCTCCTTTCCCTTCCGCTGGAGCAGGCGGTTGCTTCGCCTGAGCGAACTTTATCTTCTGGACCCCCTCAGGCGGAGTAAACGTGAACAGAGCATCCTGCAGATGTGGATCGGTTTTCCACTCATTCAGATACGCTGTCCATTGGGGAGAGCCTTCCTGGTTCTTGTGGGTGAAAACGGCTTTACGAGGCAATGGCTCCTTCCCGGCGTCCACCCAAACCTGGATTTGGACATCCTTCCCATCGAAAGCCAGATGATGGCAGGGAATTCCGCGCACATTGCTCAGACCCACATAAAGCGAGTGCTCAATTTTGCTGGATACATGGTCCCAAAGCTGGGGGCTGGCCAGATCGGTCAAAGCCACCCTCACACCGAAGTCCTTGTTGGCTTTTTCCAGCGCGCCTTCGATGTTCGCAGGAACTTCCATTGTGGCGAAGACATTTTTATCCTTGTCATACAGGGTGAGAGTCGCACCGTTTAGAAAAAACTCCTTGTTCACGAGATCTCCAACGGCGTTGACACGAACCGTGTCGGGCCGTTTCACATACGTGTCCATATCGATACCGTACTGGAGTTTTTTCCCGCCCAGGTAGACCTGGTCATCGGCGACCTCGGCATGATAAGAAAACTGTTGGAGTGATTTCAGGTAATCACACATCTGCCGCAGAACAACTAACGGGTCCGGCTCCTTCGCCGGGGCCGCCTGTTGAGCCATGGAGGCCGCTGCCGTACAGCTCACCACGAAAAGGCCAAGGACGGCAACCCTAAAGATTTTGTTCGTTCGCATTAGAATACCTCCCAGTGCAGAGTTATAAGGTTCTTAATAAACTATAAGGTTTTCCGCCTGACTCTGCACACGTGTGCCGGCTGCAACGCAGGGTGATCTGCCTTGAATTGTAGGATTTTGCGGAAGGGATAGCGGTGAGCCGGATTGACGGGTTTTGAGTTTTCAGTTCATCAACCCGAAAGCGCGGGACACGAAGTACTGCTGACTCCAAAAGACCGCCCACAAGGGGCCAAACTACTGCAAGGACGATGGGTTACGCTCCGCTCTGCCCATCCTGAACTTTTCGCGCGCAGGTGTCCCAAGAATGGGTCTAACGGCCGTCATGATACAAGGGCGGCTCGTCGGGCACGAGCCGCCCTTGTATTCGTTGGCGAAAACACACCCGATCACAATGCGTGTCTCCGCATTATCAAGGCTGCTGTTCCCGTTTTTGTCAGGGAGCAGGCACAACAGTGTAATAAACGCCATTTGCACCATACGAAGGCTGGAACCAGGTATTGCCGCACATGTAGTAGGTAGTGCCGATCCCGGGCGACGCCACGCAGCCGTCAGGCAGTGTACCATAGATCGCACCCATCACGTACGCTGGGACTGCGGCGCTGCCTGCCGCGACGCCGGCAGAGTAGGCGTCGGAAGAAGCCGCCGCGCCGGCGAGCAACCCGAGCGAAGCACCCGCCGCCGCGGCGCCCGCGGTTGCCCAGCCCCCGCAATTGTAACACCCGGACCCGTAATAATTAACCGTGGCAGGCGGGTGGTATCCCGGATAACCTCCACCATGGTAGTATGCGCCGCCATAGTGGGCGTCACCATATGCCGTGCCGCCATAAGCACCGGTCTTGGACCAGCCTCCTCCTTCATAGTGCGTTGCGCTGCCCCCGTACATGTTGGTGTGCGAAGTGCCCTCACCATAGGCATGTGAAGTACTGCCGCCATACGCGTTGGTGTGCGTCGTACCTCCGCCCCAGGAGTGCGACGTGCTACCGCCGAAGGCGTTTGAGTGGCCGAAAGACCCGCCGCCACCCCAGCTGTGGCCTCCCCCACCGCCAGCGTGCCCCCAGGCCCAGACCACCACGGAAAAGAGCGCCACAATCGAAAGACTCAAAAAGACAACGAAGATCTTTTTCATGATATGTTTACCTCCTCAATTACCTTTGGATGACTTGCCTTTGGCCGGGGCGTTTTCGACCTTTGCGGGTTTCGCATTTGGATGGCGGAAGGCGATGGGCTTCGCGCTGCCCGCGTTCTTTGGAGCGAAGGCATCGTCTGCCACGGCGGGCTCAAGCTGCCAGTTCGAGAGCTCCAGTTGGTGGCGCAGATGCGCCGAGTCATCACGGTAGACCGCCCGGACCATCCGGGGCAGTTTGTCTTCTGCGCCGATCCAGGCCTGCACGAAGACATCGTTATTTGCATAGGCAACCATGTCGGTCGTCGTTCCGCCGACCACTTTGGATTGGCCGATGTAGAAGGCGAGGACCAGTCCATCGGCAATGTCCTTGTAGGGATCGGCCACGATCAAATCTGTGAATGGAAAATAGATTGCAGCAGAATCATAGGCTGTCTTCAACGCGGCGTCGATGGTGGGGGGAGCCTCGGCAACCGCGATCAGGTCCTCGGCCGGGGAAAAAGCGATCATCGTTTTGCCGTCATAATAGAACTCCGAGGCCGGACCGTCCGCAACCGTGAGCACCCGGAGCTTGTCGGGCCGCTTCAAGGTGACCTCGGATTTGGTCGTGTAGGCGAGGGGAGTACCGAGCCGGCTTGGGCTTTCGTAGGTCACCACCGCCGTGAAGCTCATGGCGCCGGCGGCGGCCAGGCGGCTGGATGCGGCCTTCAGAATCTCGATGGCCTTCGGCTCGAGGCCCAACCGAACCGCGGGTGGGGCTTCCTTGCTCGTTGATTTGGTGGTCTTGGAAGCCTTAGGCCCCTGCTTTGTCTCGCCCGCGTTCCCGCTCACCGCGAAGAACGCAACCAATGCAAGCACAAGCAATAGTGTGCACCCAAGCGGTTTTGCCTTGATCCCAAAAGGTTTAGCTTTGAGCATGATTTTTTCCTTCTTTCATGTTTGTCTCATCTCACGGCGACTGGCTGCCGAACCACGGTCATTGACAAGCGAGGTTCACGGGATCATGCCGCACTCGAACAACTTGTTAGCTATTGGGGGAGCAACCCGGTTGATGAACTCTTCTCGCATCTGGGGATCGGCACGCAGCACCTCTATCGCTCGCGCCTCTATCGCCGCCTTTTTTCCTGACGGCGGGTGGGCTTTCTTCATTGCCAGTTCCTGGCAGGATGAGGTCTCGTATTTCTCAATTACCTTCTGGGCGATCTTATCCACGATCGGGTACCGCCCTTCCTGCGCGCCGGCGACACCAATGAAAAGCAATACGGACACCACTAGAAGTACAACTATGCAACTGCGTCTTATCATGGCTTTCTCCTTCTTGAATTAGTGTTTTGTCTAGGGGTTCCCTGCTCCGCTGACTCTCTTTCATTAGACGTTCTTCTTTACGAGCGTCAGCCTCGACAGATCGATCATGAACGTCAGGACCTATTGCGCCCCTTCTAACAGGGGAACCTTGCAGGCGCCGTTGAGTATCGCCTGTCAGGATGGCAGACTCGGACGGACGGTCCCTGGCGGCCACTAAATCAGTCGGGTCGCCACGGGCTCTAATAAGGTATGCATATAGATCGGGAACTCAATCTCCGCTCATCAATAAATTTATGATGCCGGCCCTGCACTCAGAGGAGAGATAATCTTTATTCAGTTTAAGACACATTGATATGGCAACCACCCATCATGACCTTTCAGGGTTCGGGATGTCCCGACGGGACATGGCGAGGTTGGGCCGCCATCGCCTCCATATTCCGGAAGAGTCTCCTGTAGAGATCACAATAAGGGTCTTTCCTGAAAACGTCGCCGTAGACGGTGTAAGCGCGCACCGGGCACCCTCCATGGCACAGGGCCAGGTATGCACAGTCCAGGCAATCTTCTTTCCGGATCAGCACACCGGGCCTGGCCTGAAGTCGCTGGCGGGCTTCGCTGTTCCGCAGCAGGTCTGAGAGACTGCCTTCAGCGAGAATGTTGCCGAACCGGAATTCGGGGTAGCTGCTCAACCAGCAGTCACATTGGGCCACCTGGCCCAGGGGACCGATGCAAATGAAATCGTTTACGCAGTTGTCCCGCCAGATGCACAGAAGGTCCTTGCCGCCATGGACGAAATAATCCATCAGCTTGCTAAAAGGGCCGACCCGCACTCCACATTGGAAACCCCGGTCCATCCAGACCGCGGCAAGATCGGCAAGAAATCCGCTCAGCCTCCCGGTATCCAGCGGATAGCCCAATTTTACGTCGTTCGCGGATCCCCCCGGAAAGGGGGTGTTGATCTGAAAATCCTTGATTCCCAGGTCATCCACAAAATGGGAGTAGAACCGCTCGGCTCCCATCTCCAGCGTCCGTTCACCGGGGATCGCGATGACCCCGATTTCAATGCCCGCCTCGGTGGCTTCCCGAACATTGCGAGCCCATATTCGTTCGTACTCTTCCGGGCCTCCGTTTTTGAGCTTCCGGTAAAGGTTTGGGAAATCCATGGATGTCCCAACGCTGTTGCCGAACATCCCGGCAAGCACCCGGTTCCACTTGCTGGTGTAGGCGATCATGTTGGACTGGAGATAGTGGGCGACCTTACGTTTCCTCCGGTTTGCTATTTCCCGGATGATACCATTGGCTTCTTCAAGCCACTCAGGCGGCAGCGTCATCACTTCGCCCCCCTGCCAGTAAATGGACAGAGTTTCGATACGAACGAACTCCATGTGGTCCATGACTTTTTGGATCACCACCGAGAGCTGAGCCAGGGTGAGGTGATGCCCGGTTTTCTTCTCGAAGCAGTAGTCGCAATCGGCATCGCACCTGAGAGTGGGCAGTAAGATGAGAGAGAAAGGCGCCCCCTTCATGAGCGATCCTCCCCGTTGGGAGAAGGAAACGACGAGAGATCCTTTTTCAGTTCGCAGGCGGCCTCCTTGAGACTTTGGAACAACGCCTTCACACCGTCACACCGATACTCTTTCCAAGGCCATTTGAAATACCCGAGGCAACCCGGGAAGAATTCACAATCACTGCATTCGCTCCCCTCATTCAGGAGCCCTTCAGTAAATCTCTCGATAAAAGAAGGGAGGTCCCGGTTCGGCTCCACCCCGGCAAACCGGCTGGAGATGGTTTCCTCACCTTGGTCGGTGATGTAGCGCATACGGGAGGGGTCTTCTTCCTGCAAGGTCCAGAGCGCCACGGGATCTCCGTGATAGAAAGCCAGGAACATGCTGTGGATATATTCGACCGGCTGGGAAACCGTCGACTGATGCAGGTAAAGAGACGCCACAAGGAACAACTCTTCCATCAATGCCGGGGAAGGCTGGGACGGTCCCAGTTTGACAGCAAAATCCAGTGACAGGGCAAGCCTGACCACCTTGCTGAAACCAGGCGCGACAGGTACGGATACCCGGACAGGACGCTCGTGCGGCAAGGTCGAGTACCGGTAGAGCAGGGGCAGGTCCGCCTCGGGATTTCGAACCACCAGGTCCACCGGGACTGCGCACTCCCAATGTACCAGGCTGTCGATGTCACCGCCGGTGACCGGAACCTGCAGGTACTTGACTTTTTCAAGATCGAGCGTGGCAAGCCTCTGAACGATCACAGATGGATCGTGGCAACGCACGACCAGGTTTTGCCCACGGTAGGCCTCGATCATCGTGACCGGTATGTTGTAGACGATGGAATCCCTCAAAACTCCGCCACCCTTCGTTTGGCGCGCATCCGGCAAAAAGAGATATGACCTCCAGATGCCGTATGCGCCATCAATCCTTGTCTCGAACTTAAAATCGATTGATCCATGAGCCGCCGCGATTGGCCCAGGCAGCCGCGCGATTGGCCCAGGCGCCTCCACCGCCGGAGCGATTTGCCCAGGCGCCTCCGTGGCCAACCGCTGCCCCGCCGCCTCCGGCCCGGTTCGCCCAGGCGTGGCCGCCGCCACCGCCGCGGTGGTTGATCCATCCGGCTGCCTCCGCTTCCTTTTCCGTGCCGGCATTCAAAAGGGCGCTGCCCAGAAGCGCGCCGCCAATCACGATTTTTGACCACTTTTTCAAACCGAGGAGAAAACCTCTCCGGTCCATCGTCTCTTGCCCGTTGTTGCAATCCCCACTACCCGGGTGATCTTTAAGGTCCTTATCCATCCTTAACCTCCATTTCCCGCGCCAATGAATCCGTCTGCGACACCGTGCCACCTGCTCCACGAGAACAGGTTCTTTGATTTTGTCGAGCCTGAATCACTCCATCTCACATCGGCGAATCGGTAGCCGGTTGCTGCTCCGCACCGAGCCTGGAGAAGTGCATGCTGACAAGCCGCCATTTGCCCTTCTCCTTCCGGAGTGTGCCCGACATATTGAATGCCCGTTCCTTTTTCTCATTATTGACCGTGCCCTCGATTGTGGTTGTCACGGCGAACCAGGCGGCATTGCCCATTGCTCCGGTACAAATCCAATCGTACTTGAAATCCAGAGTATTGGCCTCGAACCTTGTAAAGAGCTGATTGTAGGCCCCCCCGATGGCTTCATCTCCCACATACGCCTCGCCGGGACCCGTACCCATGAGAACGGTGTTCGGATCCGCTGCATAGAAGGTCATCACTCCCTTGAGGTCTTGCGCGTTGAAGGCTTTGTTGTGCTGCTCCACCACCGCCTTGACCTCACCCGTTACCTTGGCCCCCCCCCTTTAGCCAGGCACGGAGAAACCAGGACAAAACAGAGCAAAAACATCACCACCAGACATCTTTTCAGACCCATAAACTCTCCTTTCATTTCGATCCGTGTTCATCGTTGGCAACACTACGCGTCTCTCGACGCTAAACAGTTTTCTCGGGAGCATCTGGTTTTCTTTCCGGAGTGGCTCCTGCGTCGGCGTCGCGAAGCAGGCGGACTTCGCGCTGAGGAAAGGGGAACTGAAGACCTGCCTCGATCACCGCCTCGTAGACGGCGGTGGCCAGGTCACTGCTGATGAGCTGCCAGTCATCGAACTGATCGGTCCAGGCCCGCAGTTGGAAATTCATCGAGCTATCGCCGTATCCAATGAGGAGGCATCGAGGGGCCGGATGCTTCAATACCTTCGGCTGCCGGCGCGCCACGTCCTCGAGCAGCTGGATCGCTTTCCGGGGATCGACGCCATAGTTCAGGCCTACGGGCAAATCGATACGCCTCATCTGATCGCTGAGGGTCCAATTTGTTACCCTTTCCGTAATCAGTTGCGCGTTGGGGACGATGATATCGGCCCCTTGTTTGGTACGCACGGTGCTGGCGCGGATACCGATCCGGCGGACCTCGGCCAAAAGGTCGCCTATCTGTATGGTGTCGCCAACATGGATAGGACGCTCGAAAAGCAGGATCAGGCCGGAGACGAAATTATTCACAATGCTCTGGAGCCCGAACCCGATACCAACACTGAACGCTCCTGCCAAAATGCTCACCTGGGTGAGGTTTACCCCAAGCGCCGCCACGCCAAAAACAAACCCCAGGCCCAAGATCGAGTAGTGTAGCAGAATCGAGATGGCGTAGGACAAGCCGCGCTCGACCCCCATCCGCGGGTAAAGGTCTTCCTTGAGCACGAAGCGAATGAAGGCGGACAACAGGTAGGCCGCAAGCACCGTAAGGATGAAGGCGATGACGTTTTCGACTGAGATGCTGATCGACCCGGCCCGGAGTTTTGCCCCAAATATGGCCCTTCCAAAGTCGAGCGCAGGTTGAAGAAGGCCGATGAAGTCCAGCGAACGAATAACCCATCCGGCGATAGCCAACCACACCAACACGCCATGTATACGGCGTTCGAAGGTCTCATGGAAACGGCCGACGATTTGGAGCGATCCAAGAGGCCAACTGCTAAGGGCCAGCACTACAACCCCATCGACCACCCGGACAATTGCATAGAGTACGATGGCAAAAACGCACACCCCGAGAATGCCTGAAGTCAAGAGCCACGCCAGGAGGAGATAGCCAGTGAGGCCAGCCAGCAATCCGATTGCAAGGCCAACCCGGTAAATCGTGAGAATCACGTGAAGCGCGCGGAAGCGGGTATCACCGGTCCCCTTCGAACGAGGGTGGAGCTGACCCCACACAACATCCAGCTTCCAGAGCACAATCGATCCACCAAGAATCTCCAGCAAAAGGATTACATGGTTGAGCGATTTCGAGACACCGAAAAGCTGTAAGGTGGCATCGAGAGCAAAAAGGCCCCCCAGCGCCCAAAAACAACGCAACACCCTCGAATCTACCACCGGCTGCACGAGCCGGAGCACGGGCACGACCCCCAGGACCGGAAGCAGCGCCCGGACAGTTGGAGGCGCCCGTGAAAAAACTACTGAGGCGCCGATCGCCATGGGGAGAAGCAGCGCTGATGCATAGGGCCTGTCAAACACGTTGACTGCAGGCGGCAAGACCCTGCCCTCCATTCCCCAACGATGGACCTGGCGCCTGGCGGCATTGAACACCGCGGCCAATACTACGAACAGGCCGACGTGGAACGGCATCCCTTTTGTGGGGTCGCGGACATACTGTGATATATCGGCCCAACGGTCATGGGCGATTTCACGAATGCGGGCAAGCAGCGTGCGGGTGGGCGCCCATACATCGGGGCTCCAGATCGGCGGGCCCCTGGTCATAATCCCGCCCACCGTCCTGCGTTGGGCTTCGGCGATCTCCGCAATTGTACTGTCACAGCGGACCTTCTGCGCGGCAATGCGGCTCTCAAGGTCGAAAATTGCTTCGTGTTGCGGCTGCAAGACATGCTGAGCGGCCTCTATGGCAGAAAGGGTGAACTCAATCTGCTGGAAAACCGGCCCGGGGGCATTCGCGGCCCGGGCGGCGGCCAGAGTCTGAGTCCACATCTTCTGGAGGTCCTCGACGCGCTGGAGCGCACCGCCAAGCTGCGCTGCCCGTGCCGTAGTCACTTCCAGCCAACCGGTCATCTTCATCTGAAATTGTCGCCAGTGTTCGTGCCTGGCCTGCAGCGTAAAAAGCGTAGGCTGGTCCTGAAGTATCGTCTTCGTCCCCTCGAGTTCCCGGTCGATTTGCACAACTGCTTCAGTAAGAGCTTTCTCGATCGCTTCGATTCGGGGGTCGGGAAGTTCGTAATTTTTTAGGGAGTGGAGGAAATCCAATGCTTCAGTAACATGCATCGGCACTTCCCCAAGCGGGAACGCTCCCGAAGGTTGCGCCGAAACACTCTTCTGCGGCTCGACCGTTTTCTGGTCCGACACCCCGCTTTGAACGGGCCACAGCCAGAAAAAAACGGCGGTCAGGCCGGTGGCGAGCTTGCGATAAGTGGGGGACAGTTGCATCGTGATTCCCGGTTTGTCGTTATGCTGCTTCTTGCCCTTTGACCAAAAGTCTACAAACCCGCACCTAAAATTGTGCGTCGTGCCGGCCGGCTGTTTTGGTTTGTTCGTGATTCAAATGACAACTGCGAATCGGGATCAGATGCGACTTCGAACCATACTCAGTTGCCATTGAGGCGTTTGAAGTGAGTGAGCGATTTCGGGAAGCCTTTGGCTTCCTCTGTTACATTTACGAACTTTAAGCACACTCTCCTGCCGGTGCACCCCATGGGTGGAAAAAATGCGGGCCGCCCACCGTTCATGCCAAAATCCGAAATTTTCCGGAGTTTGACACCCGTCAGGCGAAGACGTATAATTTATATTAACTATACGTCACAGCAAATGGAGGTTGACGATGCAAACCAAACTTACTTTGCGTCTGGAGGATGAGCTTATTCGGAAGGCGAAGAAGTATTCAAAAAAAACCGGTAAATCGGTCTCTATGATCGTGGCGGATTACTTCGAGAAACTCGATGTTTCTTCACCGGAAGAAATCGAAGGCATCACCCCGAAGGTGGCAACTCTCAGGGGTATTCTCAAGAGGACCGGCGCTGAGGAAGAAGAATACTACCGGCATCTCGAGGAGAAGCATCTTTGAGAGTACTATTCGACACGAATATTGTCCTGGATTTCCTGCTTGATCGCGAACCATTTTCACTGGATGCGGCCAAATGCTTCTCAAGGGTTGAGGCAGGTGAAATTGAGGGTTTGCTGTGTGGGACAACTGTTACGACGCTCCATTATCTCATCAGAAAATCCATTGGAGTCGCGAAGGCACGCGAGGGAATCTCGCTTCTGCTTTCTCTTTTCGAAATCGCCCCGGTGAACAAAACCACTCTGGAACGCGCCTTGGAGCTGCCGTTTAAAGACTTCGAAGACGCCGTCCTGCATGAATCCGCTCGCCTTGCCAATGCCGACGTGATTGTCACGCGCAAAACTGCGGATTTTAAACACTCGAATATCCCGGTTCGGCTGCCCGGGAACATTTGAAAAGGCTAGCCGCGATCAGGGGCCTACCCGGAAGAGAATGTTTACCCAGGCCCAGATATGATCAGGACATCTTACGCTATTAGGCTGCGGAATTTTTCAAGCATGAGGAGAGTTGTGTGGAACTTTTGAACGCTTATAACGCTTATCCACCCACCCTTCATAGGCTGTCTATATCAGGTGGCTTCGGGCCAAAGTCAGCCTGCAGGACATTATGAAGTAAATCCAATATCTCTTTGAATGCTTGAGGTTTGTTCGAAATGATCCATTTTGTCAACGCAATCCCGTGAACAATTTTGTTGTACACAAATCTAGTCTCAGAGAAGTCGTTGAAAAGGTCAGACAATATTTTTGCCCCATTGACGTTTGCTTCCACGTTTTCATCATTCGAGCGGTATTTACTCATCCAGTCACTCACCTCTTCCTGAGTGATTGGAATGTCGCGGAAATGCAGGATATCCGACATAACCTCACTAATCGCTAGGGGATCTAGGAGGTAGTTCTCGTACATTTTCCTTGGGAGGAAGTGTACCTCTCCCCTGCTTTCTCGCTCAATATCACGGATATCTTGTTCGCTTCGACCTTCCCGGTCAAAGATAAAGCCGAGCGCAGGAGGAATTATTCCCTTGCCGCGACTCAAGCGTCTGTAAATATCGAGGATAGTCCTGGAGTGCTTCCCTTCGAAATCCCCAGTTGAAACTACTCCAAGGATCTTGACACCCAAAATGCGTGGCGTCCCAGGCTGAGATGATAGTATCAGAGGAAAACATTCCTCTTCGGTTCGCCCTTCAACCCACAGGATATAGTCTGCACCAAAAACATCCGACAGTCTTGTTCCAACTTCCGAAAAAGTTAGCTCCAACTCCTGTCGCTCATTCACATCAATGGCCTCAACTGTGCTCTCGGAATTCTCCTTACGAACCAATAAAATGGCCTGAGGCTCACTAGACGAGATGACCATTGGTGAATGCGTAGCAATAATGTACTGGTGCTCGGGGAACTGCTTCAATACATCTATCAGCTTTCGCACCGCTCCTGGGTGGATAAAGCTTTGTGGTTCATCTATGATAATAACGTTGGGAAAATTTGCAGTGAATACAACATAAAGAATAGCGAGAACCTGGCTGACCCCTGTGCCGCTCTCCGATAGGGGAATCGCAAGATCTTTTCGTTCCGATTGCGGATCAACACTCCAGACCAAAATACGCGCGAGATTGTTACTTGCAGTTTCTACAGTTACCTGCTTAATCTGGGGAAAGACGATACTCACGAATTTGTTGTATTTGGCGAATGCACTCGGATTGCCCTGAAGTATATTGAGTACCTGAGCCAAATTCCGTGCATCAGGACTCAAGGTCGGGTAGGTCCGGAGCCATGCATCCGGACCTACCCGATGTTACATCCATGCCGGGCTGAATTCAACAAATTCAACTACATAAATTCAACCCTCCTTGCCAACCTCGAAACATCGAACTCGGTGTCGTTTAGTGAAACAAATGATTCGAGAATGGAAAGGATTTCGATGCCGCCTTTCTTAATTCGGAGGAGAGGTACGTAGACTGTTTCACTTGCCCTAGGGTTACTCGATGGTGGAAACCACCGAAAGGTTGCAAAGACTGCCGGGATCGGACGGATTCTAAGGGCATTGCACTTCCGAGAGGATGAAAAACACGCAAAGGGCAGGCTCGAAATGATCAAGGAACTTTTGAATATCCCGCCTGATTACCATCCCCGGTTTTATGAATTTGAATTCCGAAGGCCGTTTTGACTTCGAAGACAATTTTCGAAGTGCGGCAGCTATTAAGTCGAATGATACCCCACGAACTCTTGGCACCGCATCGGCAGGGTTCCGCATTGGTCCCATCAGCCGTGATGCGGAGCCCATCACATCCAACGTGAACGTAAACCGGCGCTATTGAGGCCTCGCTCGCTCGTACTGCTTTGGCCAGGCAAAATTCGCATGAAGGGCCTTCGCGGCTTTAAGCGGCCAGTAAGGTTCGCGCAGCAGTTCGCGTGCCATCAGCACCGCATCGGCCTGTCCGGTGGCAACGATCTGTTCCGCCTGAGCCGGGTCCGTAATGAATCCGACGGCTCCCGTGGCGATTCCCACTGATTTTTTTATCTCAGCAGCAAAAGGAAGCTGGAATCCCGGACCTGCGGGAATCTTAGCGTAAGGGACCAGGGCTCCGCTGGAGCAGTCGATCAGATCGACACCGATTTCTTTGAGTTTTCGGCAAAATTCCACCGACTGTTCAAGATCCCAGCCTTCCGCGACCCAGTCGGTGCAGGATATCCGAACAAAGAGTGGAAGTTTGTCGGGCCAGATTTCCCGCAATGCCGCAGCCACTTTCAAAGGGAACCTTATACGGTTCACGAAGCTTCCGCCGAATTCATCGTCTCTTTGGTTGGATAGAGGCGACAGAAATTCATGCAGGAGATACCCGTGCGCCATGTGGATTTCCAGCACTTCGAAGCCAGTTTCGACGCTGAGCTTCGCCGCGTTCCTGAATTGCTCGAAAACCACGTCCAGGTCACCTGCGCTCAACGCTCGCGGCACGGGATAGCCGTCGCCGAAGACCAAGGGGCTTGGCGCAACTGGTTGCCATCCACCCTCTTTTTGCAACAGTGGACGGTCGCCATCCCAGGGAGCGCTCGTGGACGCCTTGCGGCCTGCATGGGCCAACTGGATGCCGGGCACTGCGCCCTGACTTTTGATGAAGGCGCAAATCGGCCGGAACGCCTCGGAATGAGCCGCGCTCCACATACCCGAATCGGTGGGCGAGATACGTCCCTCAGGCGAAACGGCTGTTGCTTCGACAACCACGAGCCCAGCCCCGCCAACCGCTCTGCTCCCAAGATGCACCATGTGCCACTCGGTGGGCATTCCGTTTTCACTCGAATACTGACACATCGGCGAAACAAAAATTCGGTTCCTGAACTCAATGCTTCTCAGTTTAAACGAAGAGAAAAGTGTGCTCATAGGTCGAGTCGTCTCCAAACAGGATATATTATGCTGGAAAATGCCCCGTTTCCCCACTTCGCAAGTACCACGGAACGCATGAAGAATCCTTTAAATTACTCTGATCTAAATAATGCATCAACCTCAATGTCTGCAAGGACTGAACTCAGCCTCCCATCAGTTCACTCGAACTTGCCAACAGGTTGGTTTGCGAATGTTGCAAAATATGATTTGCTTATCATAAAAGCATCGGGAGAAGTGGGCATGGCAAGTGACAATCCTTAGTTTAGCCTGATAAAAAGAATTATGAAAAACGCACACCTCTGCAACCCCGTGGGCCGTGGAGACGGGCGTAGCCGGAGCGGAAGAGAGTTCTCTCCGTACCCGAACTGAACTGGAGAGACAAGTGAGGCGATTATAAGTTCATTTGTCGAATTGAAACCAACAGACGAACAATGGCGCCCGGATGCTTCTTTCATTCCTGAAATACTTCACTATCTTTTTGCTTCCGCCGGTTGGCACGAGGGGCAGGATTATATGCCTGGCGGCGGCGGTCCTGATTTGCTGCGCGCCCGGCTTGTGCGCGGCGTCGGGCGCCGGGATCTGCCATCACGATCTGAAGGTCGAACTGCAACCTCAGGCGCACAGGCTGCTCGCTGCCGACGATATATGCATCGAAGGGTGGAAGGGCGGAAAACTCGACTTTTCTCTCTCCGGGAAAGCCAACATCAAAGCCGTTACCGTCAACGGAAAACCCTCGGAGTACTCGTGGCGCTCGGGCAAGTTGACCCTGCCCGCGCCGCCTGCCGGGGACAGGCCTCTTTGCGTTTCGATTTCATTTGACTGCGTATTTGACGACCCCGTGGCACGGGAACCAGCCGAATTCGACAATCCGGGGTTCGGAGTGGTCGGGTCCATAAGCGAGAATGGGACTTTTCTGCTTGCCGATTCGGGCTGGTATCCGAGCTTTTTGAGCCGGGCTCCACACATGCCGGGCCGGGATCCAAACATGAAGGAATACGGCCAGGATTTCAAGCTCAGGGTTACCGCGCCGCGAGGCATCTACGCGGTCACAGCCGGTGAACCCATCGGGCATGAGGACAGGGACGACTCCAGCATATCGACCTGGAAGACGGGCGCCATCGGACAGGGCCTCTCGCTCTCGGCGGGCAGGTACATCATTCGGTCGAAAAAGGATGGCCGGGTCCCTATATATACGTACTTTACTTCGGAAACCGATTCGCTTTCGCAAATCTATCTCGATGCGGCGGCTTCCCACATCGAATTTTATGAACATCTGCTCGGAGCCTATCCTTTCCCCAAGTTCGCGGTCGTCGAAAACTTCTTCCCGACCGGATACGGTTTTCCTTCTTATACGCTTCTGGGCGCCTCTGTCCTCAAGCTTCCGTTTATTCCGGCGACGAGCCTCAGGCACGAGATAGCCCACTCATGGTGGGGCAACGGCGTGCTGGTGGATTATGCCTCCGGAAACTGGTGCGAGGGCCTGACAACCTATGTAGCCGATTACCTCTCTCAGGAGATCGCCTCCGCGGCAGACGCCAGGCTCTACAGGCAGCAAATTCTGCAGGACTATGCGACGCTTGTCACGCCCGCAACCGATTTACCGCTCAGACTTTTCGAGGGCCGCGTAAGCCCCGCGACGAGGGCCGTGGGTTATGGGAAAGCCGCTTTCGTTTTCCACATGGTCCGGCAAAAGCTGGGCGATGAAACCTTCTGGAAATGCTTGCGCCGGATATACAAAGAGCGGCTCTTTGTCAAAACCTCGTGGGATGATTTCCGCAATGTTTTTGTTTCAACCGGAGGTTGGGACCTCCAGGAAGCCAACGTATTTTTCGAGCAGTGGGTGGCAAGAAGCGGCGCCCCCGTTTTGAAACTCGGGGACGTGCGAATCAAACCGGATGCTTCCGGCCGGCACGTAACGGGTTTCGTTCTCCAGGAGCCTCCCTGGTACGCTCTGGATATAACGGCGGGCCTCGAAATTTCCCCCACTGAGAGGCTGGATACGAAAATCGGGATAAAAGACGGCTCGGCGCCTTTTTCGATTCAGTCGAGCGCCGCGCCGAAAAAGCTGATCGTGGACCCGGACGTAAACACCTTCCGCCTTCTTTACCCCGAGGAAATTCCAGCCACTGTAAACAGCGTCAAGGGGTCGCGGAGCCTGGCCGCTATCTTGAGCGACGGCAGCCCTTCGGAGACGAACGCGTTTAAACTCCTGCTTTCTGGACTGGACCAGACAGAGGTCCCGATATATACGGAAAAAGAAGCCGAGATAAAAATAAGTGGAGACAAAGACTTGCTCTTTTTTGGCATCCCCCGGTCTGAAAAGTTAAGGTCTTTTTTCAAATCGGCTCCGGAAGGGGTCACGCTTTCTCCTGACGAATTTTCGGTCAAAGGCTTTTCGGGGGCGGACTCTCTTTTCCTGGTTTTCGCCGATCGGAATCGGGGAGGCAGGATCACGGCCCTTTTCCTGCCCGTATCGGGGACACCCGGTGATACGGTCCTAACGACTGCCCGCAAGGTCACCCATTACGGCAGGTATAGCTACCTGGCCTTCTCGCGGGGGGTCATCCAGGGCAAAGGAGTGTGGGAGGTTTTGCGCTCGCCTCTTATCTTCGACTTGCAAAAATAAAAACCGACGTTTTTGTCTCCCGATTATAAAACTCACTCTATGCTTTTGCCGCCAATATTGTTATCTATTCTTACCAAGCCACAGGCACCGGTTTAAAAATGATGGAATTTACTTGCTAAGAGGCGGATTGCCTTAGTAATCTCGCAGACTCGGACAACCTGGTACGACTCAGACGCGGATGTGAAACTTTAGAGTGGGACTACTTCCGTTCCTTATAAGTATTCTGGAAAACCCCGTAAAACCTGCTGAATGCTGTGATCCTCCAGGACTTACATAATGGGGGATTGCATTCTTGACCGAAGCGAGCGGCTGTGCTCGCTTCGAACGGACGAGCATAATTTTCTTTAAGGAGAAAAAGCGTAATGTGCCGTTTGATCGCGTTAACGAGTGACGAGCCGCAATCTCCCATCCTGGCCATCAATGCCCTGGATGTGATGCGGGAAGGTCATGACGGCTCTGGGGTCGGCCTTTTTCTAAGTGATCTTAGCGGGCCGTTCGAAGAGCTGAAAGGCTTGCCGATCCTATCGGGTATTTTTGCCGCTGATGGCGTAAAACGCCTCGATCAGTACATGACAAACCTGGGGTTCATGCCGAAGCTGAATATTTCCATTCGGAACTCCAAATTACCGCCTGCAGGCACTCCCAGACGCGATACTTATGTGATCTGCGCCTACGAATATCCGCAATCCTGGGGGGACCTCGACGAGGCAGAAGTTCAGCAGCGGCTTCTTCTTACGCGCCTCCAGCTCAGGCAGATGGGCGAGGACCATGAGGACATGATCGTCTATAGCTTCTGGCCGGACGTAATCATGTTAAAAGAAATCGGCGATCCGCTAAAGGTAGCCGAGTTCCTTCAACTGGACCGAGACGAACTCAAAGCCAGGGTCATTATGGCCCAGGGCAGGCAGAACACCAACTATGCGATAAACCTCTATGCCTGCCACCCGTTTTTTATCCAGGGCATAGCTTCGATGACCAACGGTGAAAACACCGCGTTCGTCCCGATCCGTGAATTCCTGACGTCTCGCGGCTACCCCGGTTATGTAGGGTACCAGTCCGATTCCGAGGTTTTCACTCATATCGCCCATTATATGGTTAACAGCCTGGGGCTCGGGATCGAGGCTTACAAGCATATAATCACGCCTCTTCAGTCAGCCGATCTGAAGGATCATCCGGACGCGGAATTCCTCTTGCAGTTGAAGCGCTCATGCCGGAGGCTCATTATCGACGGTCCCAATTGCGTGATGGGACGCCTTCCCGATAATACGCTTTTCCTCGTCCAGGACAGAAAGAAACTCCGGCCCGCCGTCGCAGGGGGCAGGAAGGGTATGTACGCATTCTCATCGGAAATGTGCGGCCTCGACGCAGCCATTCCCGACCGGGATAAAAGCAAAGATTTTCAGCCGATGCATCTTGATACGGTCGTAGTTCCTTCAGACCGCTCGGAGGTTAGGGTATGCTCTCAAATGGAACCCTTAGCCCTTCTTCACTAAGCGTGAAGGACCTGCTCTGGCAGGTTCAATGGGATAAAGAAAAATGCACTCTGTGTGGCCGATGCGCAGCCGTTTGCCCTGTTCAGGCAATCGAACTCGGGGTGCACAGAAAGAGGACGATTGAGATTCCTTCACTTGCCGAAATCAGTCCGTCCACGGTTTCATCCAATGTCTACAAGGTCTATCACGGGATACGGCAGAGAACGGATCCCGCCTTTGCCTGTAACGGGTGTGCCACGTGCAGCATGGTGTGTCCAAACGACGCCATAATTCCGCTCAGGTCGGATGAAATGGACAAGCTGCGTTTCCACATCAATCGGGGTGGACAGGCAAGAAGCCGCGGCGGCAGGAGAAATGTGCCGGATTCTCACAACCTGGGGACCCTTGACCGGATAAAGTTCACCCGAATTTCCATGCTGACCGACCCGGCGCTCGATGCTAATCGCCATGAATTCGAGCTGCGGACCCTCCTCGGCCGTGTATTGCCCCCGGAGGAAAACCTCCGGCTTTACAGGGAACAGGGCTGGATTCCGCCGGTGCGGGAAATTTATCCTCTTATGATCGGCAGTATGTCATTTGGCGCGCTTTCTCCGAACATGTGGGAAGGGCTCCAGATGGGGGTGGCATACCTGAATGAAGAACTCGGAATGCCTGTACGGATGTGTACAGGCGAGGGCGGCTGCCCGCCAAGGCTTTTGCGGTCCCGGTTTCTCAAATACACGATCTTGCAGATTGCAAGCGGCTACTTCGGATGGGATCAAATAATCCATGCCCTGCCGGAGATGAAGGAAGACCCCTGCGCGATCGAGATCAAGTATGGGCAGGGGGCCAAGCCGGGCGACGGCGGTTTGCTCATGTGGTACAAGGTAAACAAGCTGATCGCAGCCATTCGCGGGGTGCCGACCGGGGTGAGCCTGCTCAGCCCGCCGACTCATCAGACCCAATATTCAATCGAGGAATCCGTGGCCAAGATGATCCAGTCCATGTATATGGCCTGGGGATTCAGGGTCCCGGTCTATCCCAAGATTTCGGGAACTTCCACGGCCTTGTCCGTTCTCAATAACCTTACCCGAAACGCTTACGCCGGCGGGCTTGCCATTGACGGCGAGGACGGCGGCACAGGCGCGGCCTATGCAGTATCCATGAACCACATGGGGCATCCGATCGCCAGCAATATCCGGGACTGCTACCTTAACCTGGCCAAGCTCGGCAGGCAGAACGAAGTTCCGCTCATTGCGGGAGGCGGGGTGGGCAAGAACGGAAATCTCGCGGCAAACGCCGCAGCACTCATAATGCTTGGCGCAAGCGGAGTCCAGGTCGGCAAGTACATGATGCAGGCCGCCGCCGGGTGTGTAGGCTCCGAGTCGGACCGGTGCAATATCTGCAACATCGGGTTGTGTCCGAAAGGGATCACGTCCCAGGATCCGCGCCTCTACAGGCGGCTCGATCCCGAGAAGGTGGCAGAGCGGGTCGTTGACATATTCCTCTCATTCAATACTGAACTCAAGAAAATCGTCGCTCCTCTCGGTCGCTCGACTTCACTTCCGATAGGCATGTCGGACGCTCTGGCCATAGATGATCGAAATGCCGCCGAGCGCCTTCAGATAAAATACGTCGTTTAGTGCAAGCAGTATGGGATCGGACTCGGCTGCCAGAGGCCGATGTATCTTATGGAGTTTGAGCATGGAAGAACAGCAGGTAATTCGCCTCTCCGGATTCGAAGATGGCCACCGCATTGAATCGCGCATTCTCGAGGAAAGAATCCAGCAGGCCGTGGAGAACGGCTGCCGCACCGTGGAGATCGAAGCTTTCGGCCAGCATGGTATCGGTGGCAGGCTCTGGAAGGCCGGCGGCGACAGTCTTCATATCAAAATATTTGGGGCCACGGGCCAGCGTGTGGGCTCCATGGGCTTTCCCAATACGCTGGTCGAGGTCTTTGGCCCGTCTTCAGACGATGTGGGCTGGCTAAACGCCGGCGCGCAGATCATCATCCATGGAAATGCCACAAACGGCGTCGCAAATGGAATGGCCCAGGGCAAGGTATATGTGGCCGGAAACATCGGCGCCCGCGGCATGACGATGACCAAGCGCAACCCCCGCTTTGCACCCCCCGAGGTGTGGGTGCTCGGTTCGGCGGGCGACTACTTCGCCGAATTCATGGCGGGCGGCATAGCGGTAATCTGCGGGTATGGACCTCAAGACCCGGCAAACGTGCTGGGCTACCGTCCGTGCATCGGAATGGTCGGGGGTAGGATCTATTTTCGCGGACCCCATAAAGGGTACAGCCAACCGGACGCCAAGTTGATCCCCATCACGGACAAAGACTGGCAATGGCTCAGCGAGAACCTCAAGGAGTTTCTCTCGGCGACCGGAAAAATCGATGTCTACAGCCAACTTAGCAAACGGGACGACTGGCAGCTTTTGGAGGCCCGAGGTCCCCAAGACAAAATCGCTAAATCCAGGCGCTCGATCCAGGCTTTTCACCAGGATGTTTGGGACCCGGAACTTGGCCGCGGCGGCCTTATCGGAGATCTCGTAGATTTTGAAAGAAGCCAGATTCCGATTATTACCACAGGCCTTCTCCGGCGCCATGTACCTGTCTGGGAAAACAAGAAGTTTGCCGCGCCATGCGAAATGAGCTGCCCTACGGGAATACCGGTACATGAGCGGTGGCGGCTCATCCGCGAAGGACGTGCGGACGAGGCCATTGACCTGGCGCTGGCCTACACGCCGTTTCCGGCGTCGGTCTGCGGCTATCTGTGCCCGAATCTGTGCATGACGGGTTGTACGAGGCAGACGGAGCGTATGGCCCCGGTGGACGTCACCCAGTTGGGAAAGGCGAGCCTCAAGGCTAAACTTCCAGAGCTACCGCCCCTGACCGGGAAAAGAGTCGCTGTAATCGGCGGGGGTCCGGCGGGCATATCCATCGCCTGGCAACTGCGCCGCCAGGGACATGAAGCGATTGTCTACGATATGAGGGCGAAACTTGGCGGGAAAATTTCCGGAATGATCCCGAAGTCCCGCATCCCCGATGAGATCCTGGAAGCCGAACTCGTCCGCGTAAGAGAAGCGCTTCCTTACGTGAACCTGCACCAGCGGCTCGAAAGATCCGATATAGAGCAGCTCAGGGAAGACTTCGATTTCGTAGTGATAGCTTCCGGCGCGCAGAAGCCCAGAGTCATACCCATCCCCGGGAAGGAGAAGCTGATCCCGGCCCTGGAGTTCCTGCGTATGACCAAGGCGGGCCAGATCGAGGTGGGAAAGCGCGTTCTGATTATCGGCGCCGGAAACGTCGGCTGTGACGCGGCGACAGAGGCCCACAGGCTTGGGGCCGAAGAAATCACGCTGATAGATATCCAGGAACCGCTCTCGTTCGGAAAAGAACGCAAGGAAGCCGAAGCGGCCGGCGCGAAGTTCAGGTGGCCCTGTTTCAGCAAGGCGGCCACGGACGAGGGGCTTGAACTCACCACGGGTGAAGTCATTCCCGCCGATACCATCATTATCTCTGTGGGCGACATGCCGGAACTCGATTTCCTTCCGGATAACATCGAGACGGAACGTGGATTTATAAAGGTAAACGAGCATTATCAGACGAGCGACCCAAGAATCTTCGCGGTCGGCGATACTGTAAAGCTCGGGCTTCTTACGGACTCGATCGGGGCGGGAAGAAAGGCTGCGGGAAAAATAGCCGATCTGCTTTCCGGCAAAGGCCTGCAGGTTTGCCCCCGCGCCCGAAGATCGACTACACCCGAGTCAAGCTCAAGTACTTCGACCCCCGTGTTACAAGCTTTGACGGGGTCTCGTCGTGCGCCTCCCAGTGCTCATCGTGCGGTACCTGCCGCGACTGTGGAATATGCGTCACGATCTGCCCGGAGTCGGCCATTTCCCGGCAAAGCCGCGGAGACGGGACAGAGTATGAAATGGTTTCAGATCCCGAAAAGTGTATCGGATGCGGCTTCTGCGCGGGCGCCTGCCCCTGCGGCGTCTGGGATCTCGTGGAAAACGAGCCGATAGAGTAGCCGTTTGCTAAAACCGGCTGCTTGCGATATTTGAGATTCAAGACCGCCCATCGGAATGCCGATGGGCGGTCTTGCGTTTATTTACGCGGCAGTTTCCGGAGCAGGGCTTTGGACCGGAGCCCCAATGGGGGCCGAGTGTCTCAGAGTCCCTGCTTTCCGAAGATTTCTAACTGTTACGTTCCGCCAACTTCTCAATCCATCCTGCTATGATTGCAGGGAGCCTGTCCACCACTTCGCGGCCAAATAGTACCTCATCGACATACCCCATATGGAGCATGTCAATGATTCGGCACAGATACGAGCGCCCACAATCCCACCAAGTGTAATGAGCGTCCACCATCAGGAGGTGTTCGACGTCTACGCCCTCGTGCTCAGATAATTCCTCAAGCTCCATTCCGTCCAAAAGGGTCTCGTAAACTCCATCGGCAACCCTGCTCCCGAAGGTGGTTGTGTAATAGTATTCTTTGATTTCCCATACCGCAATAGGGTTGACGCTGGACGGAAACGCACCGTCTATCCTTCTGGCTAAAGTGCGAAGCGGATATCCGTTTTTGGTCACCGTGGTTAGCGTCCTAGGGTCAAAGTCGCATGGGTGGCCTGGGGCGAAGGCTTCTATAATCATGTTGATAATGCCCGTAAGATAAGCAGGAAATTTTTTCTCCCCTTTTTGCTTGTTTATGGGAATAGGGCACTTGGGATGGAGCTTTTTGTGGAGTTTATCGAAGAGTTGTTTCGCCTGCCTGGCGTCCATGAGTCTTGGTTCGACAAAGGTATTAAGGACATTGGCACGGTGAGAAAAATAGTCGAGAAGATTTTTGCCGAAATCGGTCAACTGACCGCTCGTTGTGATATGATCACTTGAAAGGCCGATCCTTTTAAAGGCGCCCTGGATTTCAACCGGAGTAGGGACTCTGATGATTTTTTTCCCTCGTACTGTATAGCCTATCTCCTGGCTGATGGTCCGGACATTGGCCCAAAAATATTTCGGCTGTTTCTGGAAACGCAGGTCTGGCTTCACTCAAGTGACTCCTCAAGCCGCCGGACGAAGGTTTCCAGTGTGATGCCCAGAGCCTTGCAGACTTCACGAAGTTCCAGTATATCCAGGCGGCGCTCCCCTCTTTCGTACTTGCTGACGAAAGGTTGTGGTTTGCCGATGAGCCGGGCGAGGTCGGATTGGCGGAGACCCGCCTCTTCTCGGATTTGCAGAATAAGTCCCTGGAGCTTTTCCTGCTGGTCAGTGTGGATGC
>CAWGZP010000238.1:0-14145 GCA_963826655.1 uncultured delta proteobacterium | reverse complement strand
AAAACGTCTGTCTTCTTCGACCTCGTTTTCTCCGAATTTATAAGAAAACAGGCATTTCGATGATTCCACGGGCTCTCCTAGAGCGTCCCATCTCCTTCTTGCCCACATCGGGATCGGCGAGAAAAAGTCGATTACTCGTAGTCACTCGGACCGGTTCGAACTCCTAAACGATTGTGCGTTCCACGCACATGGTCGATGGCTTCTTGGAGCCTCCACGCTTCATCGCATCCACGCCATTTGCTATCTTTCAGTGGAAAATCCACAAATCTGAGTGGGTTCCCATTACTCACCTCGACATAGCACCAAATATGAGCCCCATAAGCCTGTGGACGACGGCCTACAAATGTACCTGTAAGAGTAGTCGGCTCGACCACACGACCAGGGTAGAAGCGGACTGGTCTTTCGGGACTGAGTACCAAAAGCCCTGGAATATCGCCGAGAAAGATGCTGATTTAGTGATGCATCGATTTTTGCGATGTGTTGTATCGGCGTCTCCCTTAAAGGTGACTTGAGCCATCTCTCATTAGAAGGAGTTCAATTAGCCCTAGTTGAACAAGCTCAAGGCGCAAGTCCTCGCCCTGTTCGAGATCAGCCGCCGAACATGATTGACATACACGAATCCGCACCTCCAAATCATTCGGGAAGCGCAGATAGTGATCTGACGCGACTCCGAGTAAGATGGCCATGCCACTTTCCCGCAAAACAAAGCTTGGAGGCGCAGCGTATAACAGCGTTGCTGATCCAGATTCATGGCCCTCCCCAAATTCATACTCCTCTAACAGGTCGCCGTAGGCGATGGCTGCTTCGAGCGTTGTCTCAACCTTCTCCTTGATTGCGTCTAAATCATCTACCAAGCCATGAAGGGGCCGTATTACTCCGGCACAAGACTTGGAGCAGTACACTTGGGCAAATGAAACCGGCAAGCCGGCGAAGAGCGCAAGCTATGGCCTCGGTGGATGTGAGATCAACGGAATTTGGGTCAAGTCCCAATTCTGCAACCTTCCGCGCATGGATTTCCATTGCTGTGAGCCGCTTCATGCCCACTCCCAGCCCGAGTAGAGTTGTCCGGGTGCAGTATTCGAGTAAAGGTGGTGGTCTATTGAAAGCACAAGAAACCTAGCTGCTCTTGCTAATGTCGTCTGTTGAAGAAGTCTCTCAATACCAGCCTGGAAACCATCTCCTGCCCATGAGCCGACATTTGCCAGATCACTCGCAAGTCGCAACCCCAACTCGCAAAGCCAGTTTAGGCTATCTGCCGAGTGTTCAGGTCGTCTGCGAATAAAACTCGAACCTGTAAACACGATCTTCGTCGACCTAAATGACGGGAGTGATAGAAACAACTTCGAGAGCGAGGACAAACGTTGAACTCGCTCTCCGCATGTGGTGGTTGCTAGCGATGCATGATCGAGTGCGAGCGCTGCAGCAAGACCTGCCTCTTCTCGCCTCGTTGATACTGCACGCTTTAACTTCGATAGGCCCTCCTCACTATCAACAAACGAGAGTTCGGCCCTTTGCCACTCCTTTCCACCCAAAACGGAAAAAACTTGTCGTGTCAGCGCCAGCAGTATTGCACGCTGTCGCAAAGACGAGAGCAGATTTCCGGAAACGCGAGCGTGTCCCCAGAGTTCGGCAATTCGAATCAGTTGGATAACTGCCTCAGGTGAGTGATCGACTTCATTAATCAACGGTTCGAATCTTAGACCGGCTAGGCCATGGACCCGGCCTTCTGGAGGCATTATGACAGATGCAGCGGAACCATCCCTAATAGCAACATAGAGCCCACCACGAGTTGGTACCTGGCAAACTGAAGCATGGCCAAGTTGCTCCTCAACAGATGGGGTATCAAACGTGTAGTGGTAGACACTTGGCGGGGCAGGATCTCCACTGTCATCAAGCAATCGAACGGTATATCTTGCCTTATCACGTCGAATTACCCAGCGGACAGGTTTGAATTCCCGTTCACATTGGACTCTGAACGCTCCAAGGTCGTCGGCTTTGAATTCGAGTTTGCAGACACGGGCAGTATCGTAAGCATTTTGTATTTCCTGCGATTCTCTGAAATGTTTACTAAAGTGCTGACGCCATGCTGGGGGCTTGACTGGTAGAAGGACTGGAGGAAGCTGCCGAGTTATCGATGGGTTTTCATTATTGGTCTCGAATAAGCTGGCTGAACACCTGACTTGCCGCCCGCTGGGGCCTTGCAATGAAAACTCAACCTGCCCTTCCCATAGTTGTTCAAGAGTAGGTGAGGGTGGGTCCATATTCACGATTAATGGTCCATGCGGGCTTACGCCAGGAGACCAGGGTCGTGCTCCTCTAATACGCATTATTACATCAAGGTCACCCAGTCGTTCCACCTCTCCCAAAGTCAGTCTACGTGTGAAGACACGCACGACATGAAGCCCAACGGGAAGGGAAGGAAGTTCCACGAAAATGACTTCACCTGGGGGAACCGGTGTCAACTCGAGTGGTGGGAAAGAGCTTTCATCAATAGACACAATTAATGTGTCTATGTGATGGTCAGAGCGAATAGCCAAGCACGGTTGCTCGGATGCAAGCCACTCCCCATGTCCTTCCCCATCCCATACGACTGCGGCCAACCCAGCAGGCCATACTTCAATTTTTTTTGATTGACTAAGCCCAAGTCCTCTGAGTGCCTCTTCCCATTCCCCTGTGAGGCCCACGGGCAATTCAATTCGGGCAGCGTGCACACCTTCACAATTTATATCGATCAGTTGAGCAAAAGTTGACTCGATAGGATCGGCGGTGTTCGTGATTATGTAGTGCTCATCAGGTCGAACTCGCAGGCTTCGAGATTCGTAAGCAAGACCGTCAGATGCAATCCTGAAAAGCCACATTGGACCCGGTCGCAACATGCACTCTGTTCGCAGTAAATATTCCAATTGAGAGTCCGTCCGCTCGAACTGCAGTAGGACCTCGTCTGAGCGGGGCCACCGGATCAGTTCTTTCTGCTGAACGCCGTGAAGGAAGCCTCCTCTCGCAATGGGACGCCCCGATGAACCTGCAACAACAGAGCGTGCTCCGGTTAGAATATCGCGCAAATTGGGGAATCTGACGAGCAGATGAGAAAGATCTGGTATCTTAAGCCAAACGGTCCAAGAAGTCCCCAACGCATCCTTTGGCCTCAGGATGAGTTGGGGCTCAATGCCAAGCGCCACCACCTCTGCCCGCGCATTTTCTGGACTAATTTGAGTAGGAGCCGGTTGACGACGTCCGAATATAAGACCTCGGATTTGCGCACGTTCGTTTGCAATACGTCGCGCAGAACGTAGCCATTCGCGTGCCCCGCGCTCTCTATCTAAGTCTTTCCCGATCCTCAGCAAAGTGGCTGGATAGAGTAACTTCGCAGTGCCAAATTCTCCTTGGAGTAACAACGCCGTGGCGATTTGGCCTATCAGTTCAGTTTCCCCGGCTAGGTTTTGGAACCGCGTGGTGGTGTTCCAACTTTGTGCAGCGATAAACCTTCCGAGTGAAGAAGGTGATTCAAAGAGATCGGCTGAAAAGGAGTGGCGGAGGTCGAAGAGAATGCGTGCGAGTTGCCTCTGAAGATCTTGGGGAAGGACAGCATGCGTAATTGGCCAACAAATGATAGAGAAATGCTCAGCCCAACGACCAGATGGCTTGGCTCCTCCGAACTGCTCATGGAACCAAAGAAAGCACCTCCGCAGCCATGCGCGGTCACGGTTGGGGACCCAGCCAGGGGTACCTTTTTCGAATGTCAGCCAGTATTCATCTCCTGCGTAGAGATATCCGATCTCTGTAGCATATACAATCCATGCAAGCCGATGTTCCCTTGATGGGGTATCACGCATAATATGCCTCCGAACGGCACTGAACAGGTCTTCAAGCTCATTGTAGTCTAGGCCATGTTCGAGACCGAAAATCGGCTGATCGAATGCAATTGTCGAACGGTCTTCTCGCAATTCTCTAAAATGCTTTTCGAGGTGGGCTTGCCAATCGCGTAGTTCCATAAGGACCTCGATTGCTATTCTACCCTCGTCCGATCATGACACCTAAGGATTACCAGGTCGAACCAAAACCACCATTCAGTAAATGACTAATCAGGCTGAATCGATCAAACGTTTTATACCGTTCATCGCGACAGGCTCTTGGCAAAATCCACCTCTTTAAGCAGTATTGCACGATCTGAGAAGCTGAAGGAACACAGGAATGAAAAACCCTCTGCTTTCCAAGCAGAATTTCTTGCCAGTTCCGGGCTAAAGGGACAGCGTATACCTCGCGAGCTATCCCATGATTTAGAATATCATCCGAATCCAGACCTATTTCATCTAAAGCCGTACGCGCAACACGTATTTTCCAGTTTGGACCCATCCCAAACCGATTCCCCGTAGCGTAGGGATGCCCAATCGCCTCCAGGTAATTTCGCATCTGCTCGAATATTTCTCCCGAGAGATGAAAGTGGCCAAATCCTCTTGTCTCTCCAATTCTTATGAACCGCGGTCCATCGGGAATAATGAGACGGTTATAGAGCGAAGAACGTCCCATGGCCGAGGTGGTGGTAATGAGGGCAAGCTTGGCCTTATGTTCTCTCTTACTGATAATGGCTTGCCTCCCACGATACTTACGTTCATACACCGCTTTAACTTCTTTGCTTCCCATTAGTGCGGCAATTAGCTTGCCGCCTATGAGTTGTGAGTAAGGGGGTACTGCACCAACGACGTAAGCATCCATTACGTGAACCAGGCGATATTTGCGATCTTCAAACGTCCACCCAATCCACTTGTCCCGTGCGGAAAGGTTGAAAACTGGATCTCCGAGGGCAAAAAGGCCAATCAGATGCCCATTCTGACGATCTCTAACCAGAAATCGTAGTCTGCGGCCAAAGCCTCGGGATACTGGAACTGACCACAGGAGGCAGGCAAACCTGAAGAGCATAGAGTCTTTTGATTCGGACTTAACCTCGATAAGTTCGGGGTTGATTAGTTCTGGATCGATTTCATCTCCATTCGCAAAATTCATGAGCAAATTAGGACCATGCCGCTCTATGAAATCCCTATTCTGGAGTAGCAACTCGATCCGTTTTTTTGAATGGAAATCCCGTATTCTCTGTTTGGTAAGTTGGCCTTCAATAACATAGCCATTGCCATTCTTAACAAATCCAAGATTTCGAAGCTGTGCATGAATCGCATCCTGCAACTCAGAAATGCTCGGAAAATCGCATTCCAAATCTGGATTGACGCTCTGTACGATCCGGTTCGGCAGGGTTTCATTTAAAGAGGAATCAATCTTAAGTGGAACCATGTCTGAAAATGACAGCTGGGATTTTTTCATCCGCCATACTCAACTTGAATTATTTCAAGGGTCATTTCTTTCAGCATCGCAATTTCCATGTTATATCTTAAGGTCGGGAACCCATACTATCACAGGGCTCAGTAATATGAACCTTCTTAATACTGGCTTCCTCGCGATGTCTCCAAAGGACAGGACCAGACGGCTTCCCCTCGAAATATTGAAAGATCTCTTCCAATATGCCAATGCCCTGAATATCATCAATCCCGCAGAATGGCAAAACTCACGAAAAAGTATGCTCTTGATGGGAGCGGGGCGCCTTTTTTTGTCACAAACCAAGACTCTCTCGCAGGTAGAACGGGAGGTCTATCCGGCAGATGATGCCACTTGGAAAGGAATTCCTTGATAGAGTCGGAAATCCGGATGGCTGGGGAATTGCCCCGTACCAAGACGGGAAGCTATGCAGTTAATAAAGAAGCCACTCCCGACGGTTTTCAACAAGCTCTCTGAGCCCCTATCTAGCTATGAAAACCTTCGTCCAAAAATTTTCATCGCTCATGTTCGCTTGGCGACGAAAGGGGCAGTCATATACAGAAACACCCACCTTTTTTTGCAGAGAAGTCATGGGCAAGGAATACGCTTCCCGGAGTCGAGCACCTTGCTCCTGACCATATCGACGGGAGTTGGATTAGAACCCTTGGCGTCCTAAGGTCGTAGTTGCCTGAGATTTTAAAAATGAATCAAAATGAATAAACGATAGTCACGCTAGTTTGGGTTGCTCGTGACCAATGCTTCCAGGTTTTCTTTGCTGTTGAACTCGTCTGCGAATTTTATGGCGGATTCGCGCGAAGCAAACGAGCCAAGAAGAACGCGGTCCCACTTGACGGTCCCAAGGTCGAGCGCTTCGACGCGAGGCGAATATCCTCTGGCCTTCAGCTTGTCGATCAGCGCCTGCGCATCGCTCTCTTTCAGCGAACCCACAAGTAATGTGTACTGCCCGCCGGCAAGTTCGGCTTTCTGCGACTTATCCGGCTGGACGGCAGGGAGTTTTTCGGCCTGCTGCCGGACAGGGGGAGCGGCGCCGTGCTTTGCGGGTTCCTTCACCGGCTCTTTTGCCGGTTCAACTGCCGGGGCCTCGGGGGCATGTTCGATTGGTTTCGGAACGGCTGTTATGGGCATACCGCCCTTATGGGTCAAGTCTTCGTAATAGCTAAGCGATTCGAGCATTTTCATGGGGTCTTCCCAGGTTTGGGCGGCCCCGGCTGAAGGCTGGACGGCCTGTTTTCCAAGCCCCAGGAATCGCAATAACCGACCGTTAATGGAAGCCTCATCGGACCCGGCCATGGACACCCCTCTGCCCACGAGAACCCCCAGGGCGAACATAAAACAAAGGGTCAGCACAAAGCTTGCGGTATAGAAAACCAGTTTACCGATGCCCAGGTCGATATGGTATCTTTTACCATCTCGCCATGAACGGGGCTGTTCGTCCATATCGGTATTGATGACGACCAGCTTCGGGCGAGTCATTTTTCTTCCCCCTGGTAAAACATGGACAGCCGGCCAGACGCCAGGCGCTACATTTTTTGAGGCGCGCTTACGCCGAGAAGTCCAAGGGCGTTTCCGATCACTTCTTTTACCGCGAAAGCCAGGCAAAGCCTGGCATTGGTCAATTCGACGTCATCGCTCAGGATGCGGTTGTCGTGGTAATAACTGTGAAACAGGGACACCAGTTGGTTAAGGTAATATGGAATGTAGTGAGGCTCAAGGGACCTCGCGCATTCGCAAAGAACCTCCGGATATTCCCCGAGCATCTTGATTATTTCAAATTCCTGCGGGACCTGCAACAGATTGAGCGTTTTATCCGAAACCTTACCGGGTTCGAACCCAATCCCGCGGTCCCGTGCGACTTCAAACACGCTGCAAAGGCGCGCGTGAGCATACTGCACGTAGTAGACGGGGTTGTCGTTGCTTTGCGCCTTCGCAACTTCGAGGTCGAAATCCAACGGACTATCCGTGCGGCGGGTGAGAAAAATAAAGCGGGTTGCATCTTTTCCGACTTCGTCGACAACTTCCCGCAACGTAACGAACTCACCTCCGCGAGTGCTCATTGCCACGGGTGCGCCGGCGCGCAGCAGGTTTACAAGCTGTACCAGAACGATCCGAAGCTCGTCCTTCGACCGCCCCATCGCCTGTACCCCGGCCTGCATCCGATCGACATATCCGTGGTGGTCCGCACCCCATATATCTATTACCGTTTTAAAACCGCGTTCGAATTTGTCCAGATGGTATGCCAGATCGGCGGCAAAATAGGTACTAGCCCCGTTTGCCCTGACCACCACCCGGTCCTTCTCGTCGCCAAACACGGTGCTCCGGAACCAGACGGCGCCTTCACCCTCATAGATGAAACCGCGCTCCCTGAAGTATTCGATGGTCTTTTTAATGGAATCTCGTTTGTGAAGCTCGCTTTCACCAAACCAATTGTCAAAATGGACCCCGAAAACATCCAGGTCCTCCCTTATTCCGTCGAGGATACGCTCGCCCGCGTAATCGGCAAAAACTTGGGGCACCTCATCAGCGGACGTGTCGAGGAAACGGTCTCCGTATTCCTTGATGAAGTCCCGCGCAAGCTCCCGCATGTATTCCCCACGGTAGTGATTGTCCGGGAACTCGACATTGTCGCCCAGTTCCTGGCGGTAGCGGAAATAAAGGCTGCGGCCCAGGGTATTCATCTGGTTTCCGGCATCGTTTATATAATACTCCCTCTGCACCTCGCAACCCCGAGCATGGAGAATATTTGCCAGCACATCGCCTATTGCGGCCCCTCGGCCGTGCCCGATGTGAAGCGGACCGGTAGGATTGGCACTCACGAATTCCACCTGGACCAGGGGAGCCCCCCCGGCTTCAATCTTTCCATATTCATGGGGATTATCCAAAATATCGCGAACGATCCCGTAGAACGCAGCAGGTCTGATGAAGAAGTTGATGAAGCCCGGCCCCGCTATATCGACTTTTTCAAGTATGTGGTCGTAATCATTCAAATTCGCAACGATTTCAGAGGCAATCTCTCTGGGATTGCGCTTGAGGCGCCTGCTTAGCCCAAGAGCGATATTCGTGGCATAATCCCCGTGGTCCGGGGTCTTGGGCATGTCAAGTACTATACTTGCTTCGGCAGTCTTGTCATGGTCCCCTGTGACAGAGTGCACCGCCTCGGAGATTATTGACCTGAGGCTGTTACGAACAATCCCCATGATGCTTGCGATCCTTCCCGGACTGGATTTAGACCAGCCATATATAACACCCCCCGCAGGTGTTTCAAGACTATCTTTGGCGCTGAAAAATTTGATAACCCGGGGGCCGCAAGTTACAGCCGGACAGACCCTTGACGTAACGCAAAAGGGTCATCCACAGTCACTGCGGCGGTAGCGGTATTTAGAAGTCAGGTTTGCAACAAAACGTCGAGCCCGGGCCGAAGGCATTGCCGAAAAGGATGTACCCGGCAGAACCCTGGAACCAGGCAAACGCGATGCGAGGCGGAACCGTCAACCGGGAAGCCTGGTTTCAAGGGCCATGGCGATTTTTTTCTTCAATTCGGTCAAATCGAAACTCTTAACGACATAAAAGTCAGCCGCAATCGATTTCATATCTTCCTTGAAAGTATCGTATGCAGTCGAGAGAATTACCGGCAAGTCGTAGTAACTGTTCCGGATGTCCTGGAGGATGTCCAGACCGTTGTAGTCGACCATCTTTATGTCCAAAATGACCAGATCCGGTTTTTCCTCTCCAATTTTTTCAAGGAGCTTGTAGCCGTTCTCCGCCGTGATGACCTCGTAGCCGGCCTCCTTGAGTTCCTCCGAATACAGCAGCCTGATATGTTCCTCATCATCGACAACAAGGATCTTAGGCATAACTCAGCCCCCTTCCCCTCTAGTCCACACCTTAATAATATAGGGTTTGTTTTCCTCGAATATCATGCACTCGTTTTCAATATAGTCTTCGGCCTGCTGAATTGACATCCTCTCGGTTTTCCTCACATACGAGAGGACTTTGCCGAGGTAGAGCGGGAGCAATGCATCCAGCAGGTTCTTTCTTTCCTCGGGTGGCATTCCCCGGTAGGCAGCCGCCGAATCGAAAAGAATGGTCAGCCATGTCTGGGTTGGAAACGAAAAATGCTGAAGGCCAAGCGACCTTATCTCCTGGAGCTTGGGGGCCACCACCGGCCCGTAGACCTGCTCCCATAGCCCATAGTATTTGTCAAAACCTTCCACGAACATTGCGTGCAGACGCGTCGTATCGATGTCCACCGGTAGCGGAGTTTCAACTTCCTGAAGGTCGGTCCCGAACAGAGCAGTCGGTTTGCTCCATTTTACCTGCTCCCAAAAATCCTGATAGACCTGCATCAAGTCGAAGATTGTGCTGAGCGCTGTTTGGAAAAGCGCTCCCAGGTGCGCGTAACGGTCCTTGAGCCGATGCACCTTGGGCGCTCCCATAAACGCCTGAACTATCGGGAGCCTGGACGCCAGCGCTATGTTGGTCATCCATATGTCCACCCCGAAATTCTCAACCGTTTCGTTCCAGAAAGGCGAATTGAGAAAGATGTCGAGCAATTTTGGGCTGAAGCCGTAATCCCCCACATTTGGCGGCCGCACTCGCCGGCCGTAGAGACAGCGCAGCAGTGGGTAAATTGTCGAACTTGTAAGGGTCGCTTCATATTTATGACGAACGTAAATCGGGCAGACGAACCCGGCCCCATTGAGTACCGGGGTCCCAAGGGTACGAATCCATACCGGAGATATGTTCTTTATGTCGGCTTCTATGATTACCAGGGCTTTAGGTTGGAGTTGCCTGGCTTTTTCCAAAAAATTGTGGACATTCTTACCCTTACCACCCACGCCCGGTTGCGTAGAAATGTATAGCCTCGGCGTCTTTCCCGGCGCGGAGAAAAAAGCTTCCCTTGTGCCGTCGGTCGAGTGGTTGTCACAGTTGATAATGGCGCACCGCATGCCGGGGAAGTACTCGCTCAGGCCTCTATCCACTTGTTCCGTGGTCCTGGCAATACTTTCCACTTCATTGGCCGATGGGATACCTACAACGACGTCCGCCGTTGTTATACCCGCTGGATTCTCCTCGTAAAACGCCATCGCTACTCTCCGGGCCCCTTACTTCCGTGGGGACGCTCCGCTGCCTTTCAGGTATTTGAAAACATCAGCATCCGTGCTCAGCAGGATGGAACTGTTGCCGTTGAAATTTCGGTACAATTCCAAGGTCTTGTACAAAGAGAAAAATTCAGGGTTCTTACTGAAAGACTCCGCATATATCCTCGTTGCCTCAGCGTCAGCTTTACCTCGTATTTCCTGTGATTTCTTGTAGGCCTCAGAGGTCAGTTTCGCCAATTCCCGGTCCATCTGGCCCAGGACCGCAGCCCGCTCACCTTCGCCCTCGGACCGGTACTGGGCGGCAATGCGCTTGCGCTCGGAGATCATCCGGTCGAATACTTTCTGCTGGACGGACTCGACGTAGTTGATGCGTTTTATGCGAATGTCGAGCAGTTCCATCCCGAACTCGGGAATAAGTTGCGATGCGTCGGCCACCATCTCCCGTGTGATTTTTTCACGGCCCTTCTGGAGGTGGTCGGTCTGCTCCGGAGCCTCAAACCCGGACTCGAACAATTGCAAGTCCGGAACCGGAAGGCCCGCTTCGCTCAGCTTCTGCTTTGCCTCCGCCCATCCTTCGCTTCGGACCAGTTCCACGAGATCGTTGTTGGAAACATGATCGCGGACCACCGAATCTATTATTCCGTCAAGCCGGCTTTGTGCCGTGGTTATCGATCCGACCCGTTTGAGGAAAAGCAGCGGGTCCTTTATTCGCCAGCGCGCCGTGGTATCCACCCAGAGATATTTTTTGTCCTTGGTCGGGATCTGGTTGGGGCTTCCATCCCATTTCATTATGCGTCTTTCGAAAAAGTTCGCCGTCTGGATGAACGGGAGCTTAAAATGGAGTCCCGCCTCGGTGATCGGCTGCCCGACCGGCCGGCCGAACTGCGTGATCACCACCTGCTCGGTCTCGCTCACCACGAAACAGGAAGCTCCCGCCAATATCACTAAAACGACTATGACCGCCAAAGCTATCTTGGCCCCGCGTGGAACCATGTTATTTCCTTTCTCATCAGTCACTGAGCGCTCACTGCCCTTTAGGTTGACCCTGAGCGGAAGGAGCTTTTTCGCCTTGCAAATTGAGTTTATTCAAATCCAAGAGCGGCAGGATATTTTTCTGCGTCTCGTCAACTACGTAGAGATGGTCGATTCGCCCCATCAGGGCTTCGAATGAGTCGAGATACATTCTGCGCCGGGTTATATCCGGAGATTTCTCATACTCGGCAAGGATGTCGGTAAAACGCTTGGCTTCGCCTTCACTCCGGTTGACGCGCTCGAGGGCGTAGCCTTCGGCCTGCGTCACCGTTTGCCGAGCCTCGCCGGAGGCCCTTGGAATTTTCTGGTTATAGGCCTGCTGCGCATCGTTTATCATCCGTTCCTTCTCCTGCCGGGCTTCATTTACTTCATTGAATGCGGGCTTTACAGGGTCCGGAGGATTCGCATTCTGGAGCTTTACCGCCACGATCTGGAGGCCCGTCTTGTAGAGGTCCATAATTTCCTGGATTTCGCCCCGGGACTGATCGGCTATCGAAGCCCGTCCGACCGTCAGCACCTCGTCCGAATACCTGTTTCCGACGATCCGGCGCATTACGGATTCAGAGATATCATCCAGGGTAGACTCCACTCCGTTTACCTTAAAAAGGTATTCGACCGGGTCTTTCACCTTGTATTGAACCGTCCATTGGAGGTTGATAACATTGAGGTCACCGCTGAGCATGAGGGACTCATCCTCGTACCCCTTTTCCACAAACTGGGAGCGCACGTCCGGTTTCGTTGTACGGTAGCCGTATTCGCGCTGGAGCACTCGCCCCGTCACCACTATGTTGACCGAATCGATGCCGAAAGGAATTTTGAAATGAAGGCCGGCATCGGCCGTGCCTACATATTGGCCAAATCTTTGAACAACCGCCGTCTCCTGAGGGTCGACCGTATAATAGGAGTTAAGTCCGATGGCGATCAGAACGGCCAATGCGATTATCCCGGCAATCAGGCGGAAGGAAGACGAGGGAGCAGACCTCAAACGTTGCGTCAACCACCGAATAATCTCTTCGAGGTCCTGGGGCGGACCTCCTTTTTCGGGCGCCCGTCTTCCGGGCGGATTTTCCCAAGGCATTATATCTCTCCCGGCGAAAGCCAAAGGCCTGCGCCAAATTCAGCTATTGGTCTCTTTTGTGTAAGACTTCGAAAATGTAGGCAAAGATAACCAAAATGCCTGCAATAAACAAGGCCAGCCAAACGCCCGAAGCCGGAAAAAAAACCCGTGAAAGCAGGAAACCAAAGATCAGTCCAAGAGCGATTCTTAAAACAAGAACCAAAGGGCGCATGTTCTTTTTTCACCGATAATCAACGGTCGTTTCCCCCCAGCCTTAATACAGGCTTTCGAAGCCTACTGGGGTTACCGGGTAAAGTCAAGCTCCAGAGGCATGTTGCCAGGGGCATTCTGTTCCGACGTGATCCTACCGTAAGATCGTCCGGTTAGGATTGGTTCCGATCAAACATTCGATGGTGATCATCTCTGCGGCCTCAGCATCCTCTGCGTACCCCCGTCCTCCGCAGAGGCGCAGAGATCGCGGAGAAGGGCGATAGGGGTGAAAAGAAAGAAGCGAAGAAACAGAAACGTGCCTCGAATTCTGCTTAAAAATTCACAACATTTGCCGCAGAGAAGGCTGAGAGCGCAGAGAAAACAGTCGATATTCTTTTCTCAGCGTCCTCTGCGCCTCTGCGGTAGAACAAATTTACCCTGGGCATGTTGCATCTGGTGAATCTGCTGCGAAAAGACGCGGCGGCCGCGCTCCGCAATGAAGACCCGCTTTCGTGGCGCCGGTAGCGCCGCCATGGGAGACGGCGCTACCATTTAGCCCACCGTAGGGATCTTTTCGTGGTTTCAGGGAGTCCCGAAGGGACATGAGGTGCTGTCTTTCTGTTTTTTGCCACTTTTATTGCCGTTTCTATCGCCGCTCCTGGTTGCCGCTTCTATTGCCGTTTGGCAGCGCTAATTCCATTCGTGTATGAATTGAATGATTGAGGAATTTAGGGATTTTTTTATTTTTTTTTTTTTTTTTTTTTTATTTATTTCCTTCCCGCTACGGAGTTTAGGGACTTTCTTCCCGCTTCCAAACCTAAGGGAATTTTCAACCATATCACCTGAATCACCTGAATCCAGCCTGAATTTGCAGGTCCGCGCCGGTTCCAAAAAGGACAATCGGGCAACCCGAAGGGCAAACCCGAAGGGCAAACCCGAAGGGCAAACCCAAAGGAACCGGAAACAGGACCACGATCATTGCACAGGAACTTCTTGACGTGGAGGCCGGAATCCTTGTCAGGAAAGGTGATTGCCACGTCTTTTCATGGTTTCAGGGTGTCCCGAAGGGACATGAGATACTGTCTCGACTTAACATTGAAACGTAAACATCTCCCCATGGTCTATAAACCGCTCTTTCCAACCGATGACCTTTTTACGCCGCCGGGAAAGGCGGCTATGATCCGGCGCCGCCGTGGGAGGCGGGGCTACCATAATCAATCGTTTTTTCTCTTCGTGAAGTATGCTATTAAGGGGCGCACTTGGAGTTATTTCTTTTTTAGTCAGGCTGTGGTCCCTTCAGGGGGGAAAGGTTTTGAATGGAAACCGGGGGGATGGTGTCCAACTATAAGGAGTCTCTTGACTATCTATACGGACTTCAGAAGTATGGAATAAAATTCGGCCTGAACTGTACGAATAAGCTTC
>CAWGZP010000237.1:0-5776 GCA_963826655.1 uncultured delta proteobacterium | reverse complement strand
TACGGATATCAGGATTGCTGAGTTTAAGGTTTAAGGGGTGGTGCTGGGCAAGAAACTCAAGGTCCATGGCGCGAAGTGCGCCCATGGTCCCTTGTTGCAATCCAATGTGATGCCCTTGGATAACCAATGCGGCAGCGACGGTTTGAAACTCTTTAAGCGATACCCAGGCCCCCGCCGACCAGTGGTCAAGCCCCTTAACCTCTCCGCGCAAGCGTGCTTGGAATAAATCGGCATACTTGCCAAGGTCGTGGAGCAGACCGGCCAAAAAGGCTTCATCCGCCCACTTTGCTTTTGAAGCAAAATCTTTTGCACTTTTGCTAACCGAAACAACATGCTCCAGCAACTGGTGGGCACTTTGACCCTTGTTTGCGCTGTGCGCCAGATACCCGTTATTCACACCCCCCCCACTTTCTCCTCAAAAAAAGTTTGTGCAATGCATGGACTGGAAATTATATGAGGCTTTACTCCTCGCTAACGGCAGCAGCTTGCAAACGTAAACGGCTCTGCTTTGAAACGTAGCGTTCTGCAGCTTGAATTATCTGCGAATATAGGTGCTCTTGAACCGGGCTTGGGCTCTCCTCTCTGAAACAGTTTTCTCGTTCAAAACATGATCGTTTCATCTTGGAAGCAGGAAAGTTACCTGATACCCCCGGTGCGCTTAGAGTCGCACTCCCCAAACTCACTCCTCCCATCCCCCCTCGCCGCCTTCAAATGCTCTCCCCGAACTTTCTCCCTCAGAAACTCCGGCTCCACTACCTTCACCCGGCTGCCGTAGTAGAGCAGCCAATTGACGAATTCAGGCGTTGGCGCAAGCTTTAACCGAAACAGAATGCTCCCGTCGGGCTGTTCCTCCGAGCTTTGGCTCGGATGCCAGTGCTCCTCGATGACCCAGTGTCCGGCTTCCGGTTCGAAAAGGAGAACCACATCGATGGGCGCTTGTCCGTCGCCGCTCATGATGCCCCACGTGTCGCCCAGGTAATCGTTCAGGTTGAAATCGTTGGGGATCGTATAGCGCGTCCCCGGGAGCGATGCCTCCCGGATGCGGTCGATCTTGAACGTCCTGACCGATTGGCGGTTTTCGCAATACGCGATCACATGCCAGCTTCGCACATGGAGCTTTATGTGATAAGGGCTTATGGTTCGCTCGCTCACCTCTCCACCTCTCGACCTGGTCTCATAGGTGATCCTGACCTTGTAGCGTTGCGCCAGGGCGTGGTTGAGCAAAGAGAGCATCTCCTGCCGGTGCTCTCCGCGTGCACTTATGGAAGGCTGCCCCGTGACTTTATTTAAAAGTGGGATGAATTCGGGAGGGAAAAGCGCCTTGAGCCGGGCAATGGAGGCCGCCAGCTCGATTGACCCGATACCCGGCGCCTGCCATGCCGCCTGTACTGCAAGCAGCAACGACAGCGCCTCGCTCAGGGTGAAAGGCAGTGCCGGCAGGCGCGGGACACTCTCGAAGGTATAGCCTGCGGCGGAGTGTACCAATTCGAACTTCAAGCCGTTTCGAATGAGGTCCAGGTCTTTTTGAATCATTCGTTCACTGATCTCGAAATGGCCGGCAAGATCACGGCGCAAATATCTGCCCGGACTCACCGCGATCATCTGCACAATTTCGATGACTCGGCTGATGCGTTTTGTCTCTTCAAGGCGGCATGCTGTCGGCATATTTTGCCCCCGGGTGTTTTTATTTAGCTCTTAAATGCATCCTATCATGCCTTATGGGAACCATGGTGTTCTCACGGAATCGGCTTCAGCAAATTTATTAAACTTATCATGACATTTATGTGACAAGTTCCCGTCGCTTAAAAACCGGATTTTTAAAGGGTATATTTTAGTTGAAACGATAGCAGATACGATTGAATATGCAATGGAATTTGCAGGCATCCACCTATCGTTCGAAATTAGCGTTCAATATGTGATGGCGGTCTCTTGTTTTATCCTGGTTTTTCTTCGCGCGCCCTTCGTGGTGAATGCTGCTCGAATTTCCCCCCCTGCATTTTGCCGCTTCTATTGCCGCTTCCGGATGCCGTTTCTATTGCCGCTTCTATTGCCGTTTGGCAGACTCAAATGCATTAGTGTATCAAACAATTGGGGGATTGAAGGGTTGAGGTGGTTTTCTTCGTGCTCTTCTTATTCCTGAACCGGTTCCGTTCGTGCCCCGGCAATTGAGGCTTTCTCCCTTCCTGCTGCTGTTCTTTTCGGTCCCTTGCTTCGGGCTCTTCGTGACTCCTTCGTGCTCTTCGTGTTGACAAGACACGCCATAATCATGAAGAACACGAAGAATGCACGAAGAATGAGAAGGTTCGGATTGCAGTATGCTACGTTCCAGTCTCTGTGGTGAAGGCTTACCCAAATTTAAATCCACGTCACCTGAATCCAGCCTGTATTTGCAGGGCGGCGGCTCCCAAAATGGCGATTTGTAACTCATGTCTTCATCTGCGCCAATCTGCGCCATCTGCGGATAGTCTTTCGTTTTTGTTTTTCGCCGTGTTCTTCTTCGTAAACGCTTTTCTCAGCGTCCTCTGCATCTCCGCGGTGACTGTTTTTTTTTGCGACACCACTTTTTAATCTTTAAGTGCTCTCAAACGGGTTATAGAATACGTAACTTATGGTGGGGCGCCTGCTGACGAAGGATGGGAGAACCTATGAAATATCGAGTCGCGGCACTGGTTTGTTTTCTTGTCTGCTCTTCATTCGCCCTTTTTGCCGGGGTTGCGCCGGCCGCCGGGTCCGATCCCGGCTTTAGCATCCTCTGGCCGGTTTTCTGGGTCTTCCTGGGAGGCATGGCCCTGAATCTCACTCCGTGTGTCTATCCCCTTATTCCCGTTACGATATCCTACTTCAGCGCAAGGTCGATTGACGGCAGGGCAGGGCGCGGCCGAATTGTGGCGACTGCTCTACTCTACGTTCTCGGAATTGCGCTCATGAACTCCATGCTCGGGGTCTTTGCCGCGCTTTCGGGACGGCTGTTGGGCACTGTGCTCGAAAACCCGTTGACTCTTGTCCTGGTTGCTTTTGTCATGATCACGTTCGCTCTCAGTATGTTCGGCTTCTGGGAGTTCCGGCTGCCCACGTTTATAACAGCCGCGGCGGCTAAAAGTTACGCCGGCTACCTCGGGAGCATCCTCATGGGACTGACCCTGGGAGTGGTCGCGGCCCCCTGTATCGGACCTTTCGTCGCCGGGATCCTGGTTATGGTCGCAAATTCGAGGGACCCGGTTTTCGGCTTTTGGGTCTTTTTCAGCCTCAGCATGGGAATGGGGCTTCCGCTTTTTGTGTTGGCGCTCCTTTCGGGCCAGTTGACGAGGCTCCCCAGGTCCGGAGAATGGATGCTCTGGGTCCGAAAGGTCATGGGGTGGGTGATGATCGGAGCAGCCGCTTATTTCGTCTCTCCCATAATGCCGGATGCGCTCGGGAACGGGCTGCTCGCGGCGGTTGCCCTGGCGGCCGGAATCCACCTGGGCTGGATCGAATCGTCCGGGGCTCGATCCGCCGCTTTCCGGTGGATAAAAAAAGGCGCGGGGGTTGCCGGTATCGGCATTTGTTGCGCGCTTATTTGGTACGCCATGCCGGGCGAGGCCTTGAAATGGACGCCTTTTTCAGATAAAGCACTGGCTGAGGCCAAGGAATCGGGCAGGCCCGTCATAATTGATTTTTATGCCGACTGGTGCTCGCCCTGTCGGCATTTGGACAAGTTGACCTTTCACGACCACTCGGTTATCGATGCTGCCGCGAAAGATTTTATCGCGCTCAGGGTGGATCTGACCCGGACTGATTCTGAAAAGGCGGAGATTCTGCACCGCTACAATATTCAGGGGGTGCCCACTATTGTTTTCCTGAAGCCCGGGGGGGATGAAAGGACCGATTTGCGGGTGATGCAAATCCTGCCGCCCGATCAATTCCTCAAGAGGATGAACGAACTGAAAGATTCGAAACCGTCCACTGCAGAGAGCGGTAGTGGCCGGGACATGGACAGGTCGCAGCAGAGAATTTGGGGATTCCGATTCCTCAGTCCCTTGATTTTAAGGACAGTTGTTCTCTCTGCGCCTCTGCGTGAAATGATTTTCGCTCTTCAGTTTTGTCAGGGCTTCTCCGTGTTCTCTGTGCCTCTGTGGTGAACTGTTTTAAGGCGCCGAAAGTTTGGCAGGCCCGGGAGGTTAAGCCATTGCTCTCTCGCCTCTGCGTCTCTGCGTGAAATGATTTTAGCTCTTCATTTTTCCCGGGGGGCTTCTCCGTGTTCTCTGTGTCTCTGTGGTGAAAACTGTTTTCCGCTATTTTACTGTATATCGACATTTTGGTGATAATCGGGCAGGAGTCTAACGATGCCACTTGAACGAAAATGCAGGCTCGGAGTTCTGGTCCTGGTTTTTTTCCTGATCCTGGGTTCCTACGGGGCCGGCAGCCAGGGGGGAGTCGGTCCCGGGCCGCCCAATGTGGCCTGGAGTGTGCCGTACTTCGATCTCCCGGAGAAAGCCGAGCTGTGTGGAGAGCCGGCGCCACTCCAGTCCGCCGACGTTCGCGAAAGGTTCGACCGGGAGTTTACAATAGTAACCCAGAGCCATGCGCAGGTTTACCTGTGGCTCAAAAGAACGGAGCGCTATTTCCCCTGGATCGAAAAAGAGCTGGCATCCCGAGGACTTCCGGACGATTTGAAATATCTGGCTGTTGCGGAAAGCGATCTCATGGGTTCGGCCGTTTCGCATGCCGGGGCCGCCGGGCCGTGGCAGTTTATGGCTAACACCGCGGCGACCTACGGGATAAGCGAGTCGACGGCCGTAGATGAGCGCTATGATTTCGAGAAAGCCGCCTCCGCCGCCTTCAAATATTTGAAGGACCTGCATGATTCATTTCAGAATTGGACCCTTGCGGTTGCCGCCTATAATTGCGGGGAGCGGCGCATCCGCGAAGAAATCGAAAAACAGGACGAAAACCTCTATTATTCCCTGAAGCTGCCCCAGGAGACCGAGCGCTATGTTTTCAGGATCCTTGCCATAAAGGAAGTTTTGGTGGACCCGGGGAAGTACGGTTATCACCTCCCGGGGGGGGCGGGCTATCAGCCGATCATCTTCGAGAGGGTAAACATAAACCTCCCCGGCCAGATGCCGATCGTTGCCGCGGCCAAATGCGCGGGCATTACCTATAGAGAATTCAAAACTCTTAATCCCTTCCTTGTTTCCGACGTGATTCCCCAGGGGGACCAGGCACTTCGTGTCCCCGAGGGCAGGGCGAAGCAATTCGAAAAAGAGGTCGAGCTTTGGAAATGCTACCTGCAAGCCCGTCGTTTTGATACACAAAGTGTCGCGGGGTGAGACGCTCAGTGAGATCGCAGTCAAGTACAATGCGACGGAACGCCAGATTTGCGCCTGGAATAACATTGCAAAGGACAAAATAGAGGTCGGGCAGGCACTCAAAATTTACAGGTAGCGCGGGGAGGGAAGAAGCGCGAATTCGTGGCCTTGGATTTTTCCGGCTATTCACCAATCACAAGTCACTATTCACCACTCACTGTTCACTGCTCACTGTTCAGCGTTGCTCACTGCTCACTGTCTCGTTTTGAGCGCTGTTGGGGGTCTCCTTAAACTCTTGACAAGCATTGCCAGGAGAACTACGATAACAGGCCGTTTGGGGTGAATTTTTGAATTATTCTGGGGAAATATGGAAATATACCGGCAATTCTCCGCATTGCTGCTTGAGAGCCGATATGCGGTAGCTCTGACCGGGGCCGGCATATCGGTGGAAAGCGGAATACCTGACTTCAGGGGCAAAAACGGCCTCT
>CAWGZP010000236.1:0-5144 GCA_963826655.1 uncultured delta proteobacterium | reverse complement strand
GACGGATTGCTGATCAAGAAATCTTACCGGCAGCTTGCGCTCAAATTCCATCCTGACCGCAATCCCGGAGACAAGGAAGCCGAGGAGAAATTCAAGGAAGCTGCCGAGGCTTACGAGGTCTTACACGACCAGCAAAAGAAGCGGCTCTACGACACATACGGCCATGAAGGCTTGCAGAGGACGGGCTTTAGCGGGTTTCACGGTTTTGAGGACATATTCAGCTCGTTTGGAGACATTTTCCAGGATTTCTTCTCATTTGGCGGAGGCTTTAGCGGCCAGACACGCCAGCGCACATCGGCCAGGCCCGGTGACGATCTACTTTACACCCTGGAATTGGGCTTCGAAGAGGCTATTTTCGGGACCGAAAAAAACGTCGAAATAGATACCTTCGTGATGTGCTCGCGTTGCAGCGGTTCCGGGGCTGAACCCGGGTCGGGCGACGCGGTTTGCCCGGCTTGCCGCGGGGCGGGCCAGGTGATCCAGTCGCAGGGGTTCTTCCGGATCAGCACGTCCTGTGCGCGGTGCCAGGGCACCGGAAGGGTGTTGCTTTCCCCGTGCAGGGAATGCCGGGGCCAGGGTAGAACAAGGCACAAGAAGGATGTCCTGGTAAAAGTCCCGGCCGGGGTCGATTCAGGGACACGCCTCAGGCTGAGAGGAGAAGGTGAAGGCGGCTACCGGGGTGGTCCGGCGGGCGATCTTTATGTGAGGATCGAAGTCGCTGCGCATCCAAGTATGGAGCGCGACGGCGACAACCTCTACTCCAAGATTTCGATCTCCTTTGTGCAGGCCATTGTCGGCGCCACGGTCGAGTTGCCCACGCTGGACGGCGCCAAGTCGATGGAGGTAAAGCCGGGGACCCAGCCGGGGTCGGTAGTGCGTTTTCCGGGCGAAGGGGTGCCGAAATTGAGGGGATACGGTCGAGGCGACCTGTTCGTCGAAGTGGAGGTGAGGATACCCAGGGACATTACGCCGCGCCAGGAAGAACTTTTGCGTGAGTTCATGGAGATGGATAAGGAAAAGGGCGACAATAACAAGGGCAAGAAGTGGCCCTGGGGTCGTCGTAAACAGCACTCCGAAAAAGAAACGGGCACGGACGCGCGTTCCGAGATTGGATCCTCCGAGATAGGGTCTTCTGGGGCAGGCTCCTCCAAGGTTGGGTCTTCTGAGGTTGGATCATAGGGGGATTCGGGAGATCGGATATGAATTCCGCGGCAGGACAGTTTGGAGAATTCAGGGCGTCTGCCCTTTATTGCCCGAGGTGTAAAAATGCCATGCCCGTCAGGAGCAGGCTTTTGCTGGTCCTGCCGGACGGTGAGTTACACGAGTATCTATGCCAGGCATGCGCGACCTCGCTTGGAACCAGGACAGTGCGCCAAATAGACGAGCATCGGATCGTCGTTCCGTAACTTCATTGCAATCCCGTGACAAATCCAGATGGAGAAGATTTAGGAATTTAGTAAAATTTGAGGAATTTAGGGATTTAATTCCTGGATTCCTGAATTTAGAATTCCTCGATTTTTTTAGATACGTGCAGAAAGGACAACGAACAGCATATGATCGAAGCCGAAGGACTCACGAAGTTTTACGGTCCCATCGGGGCCATACGGAATGTTTCGTTCGAGATCGAGAAGGGTGAAATAGTAGGCTTCCTTGGCCCCAATGGCGCCGGGAAATCGACTGCGATTCGAATTCTTACATGTTATATGCCGCCTTCCCTGGGGAGCGCGAGGATAGACGGTCTTGACATCATGGAGGATTCCCTCCGTATCAGGCAAAAAATCGGCTATCTGCCCGAGAACGTTCCGCTGTACAACGACCTCACCGTGAGCCGGTTTCTACGGTTTGCGGCCGGCTCCAAGGGGGTTGAGGCTAAAAGAATGAGCGCGGAGACAAACCGTGTGATCTCGGCGTGTGGACTCGAAAAAAATGCCGGCAGAATCATCGGGAATCTCTCAAAGGGCTATCGGCAACGGGTAGGACTGGCCCAGGCGCTCCTGAACGATCCGGACGTGCTGATTCTCGACGAGCCTACGATCGGTGTCGATCCAACACAGATAATCGAAATGAGGCGGCTCATAAAGGAACTGGGAGAAAACCGCACGATTCTTCTGAGCAGTCACATTCTGCCCGAGGTAGCCCAACTCTGTCATCGGGTAATCATAATCAACAAGGGTGAAATCGTAGCCACCGATACTCCGGCCAACCTGACCAGCCAGCTTCAGAAAACGGCAAAGATCGTGTTGGAGGTGAGCGGACCCAGCGAGGCGCTCGCGGGAGCAATCGAGGGTACGGCAGGCGTGGAGAAAGTTTCCGTAGTAAGAAACGGGACCAGCAAATTCATCATAGAGACCGACCCGTCCAAAGACATGCGCCCGCAGATCGCGGCCATGGCGGTGGAGAAGGGTTGCGGCCTGCTTGAGTTGAGGCCGGTACAGCTCAGTCTCGAGGACATATTCGTGCAGCTTGTAACCGAAGAGACGGAAGCGCCTATGGTAACCGAAGAGGCTGGGTTAAATAAAAAACCTGCCGGAGCTGCGACTCAAGCGGCTGCCGGGAAGGGAGTGGAGTCATGAAGGGTTTTTGGCCCGTTTATAGAAAAGAGCTATATGCAATGTTCATGTCGCCCATATTTTACGCGGTGGGCTTCATTTTTCTTCTGGTTGCCGGAGTTTTCCTGAACTATATCCTGGGCCAGATCGTTCTTATAAGCTTCCAGGTTGCGCAGCACCCCGAAATGGCGCGAGGGGTGAGCATGATGGACTTGTTCTTCCGCTCCTTCATGTGGAATATCAGCATTGTCATCCTTTTTATAGCTCCGCTTTTCACGATGCGGCTGTACGCGGAAGAACGCAAAAGCGGCACCATTGAATTGCTCTTCACCTATCCCGTGACCGATGCCGCGGTCCTCGCCGGTAAATATGGCGCTTGCCTGACCGCGTTCGTCATTTTGCTCGCCGGCACCATTCCGGGCGTCATCTCGGTGGCGTTGGTCGCAACGCCTGCCTGGAAGCTCATAGCGACCGGGTATGCAGGAGTGTTTCTGCTTGGATGCGCCTTTTTCTCGCTGGGCATCTTCGCCTCCACGCTCTCGCGCAACCAGATCGTTTCGGCTGTGCTGACGTTCGGCGTGCTGCTGGTGCTCTGGTTCATCGGTGAGATGAAGACATCGGCGGGACCGGTCCTCGGAAGCGCCTTCGAATATCTGTCGGTCTCCAAACACTTCGAGGGCCTCTCCAAAGGACTCATCGATTCCAGGGACGTCGTCTTCTATCTGGTTTTTTCAGCCTTCTTTCTATTTCTGACCCTGAGGCGGATGGGTTCTTTTCGGTGGAGGGGCTGATTGAGCGAGGGAGCAAGCGGCGTAAGCTTTTTGTTTTTAGTTCCTGAAAACTGGAAACCAACAACTAAAAACTGTTCTACTAACCAATTACCGAGGTCGGAGGCATGAGAATGCCGTCAAAAAGCAAGCAAAGCCCCAGATGGGCTTACGGTGCAAATTCCATAGTGTCGACAGTCGTTTTTCTGGCCATACTGATACTGATCGTTCTTATCGCCGAACATAAGATACTAAGGCTGGACGTAACTCAAACCGGGTCCTTCAGCCTGTCCGCGCAGACCCGGAACATATTGAAGCAAATTGACAAGCCGGTGGATGTCAAACTTTTCTATGCCGGCAGTGGGCCCGGTGCTCAAGACAAGGACAAGGCAAAGGACCTTCTGGACACTTACCGGTATTTGAACAAGAACATCAAATACGAGTTCGTTGACCCCGATGCGCAGCCCGAAATCACCCGCAGCTACGACGTAAAAACTTACGGAACCATGATCCTGGAGGGATACGGCAAAAAAGAGACGGTCCAGGGCGCCGATGAGGGCGACGTAACGAATGCGTTGGTGAAACTGACCAGCACGGAACAAAAAAAGATATATTTTCTCACGGGCCATGGTGAGCGCTCTCTTTCAGCCGACGCCAGGGACAGCTTTTCAAACGCCAAAACGGCACTCGAAAAAAGTTCTTACACAACGGGGGAGTTCAATCTGCTCCAGCAGGAAGATATTCCCTCTGACGCCTCCCTGGTGATAATCGCCGGTCCCGAAAAACAAATTCCCCCGAGGGAACAGCAGGTACTGAAGAACTATCTTGCCAGGGGCGGTAGGGTCATGCTGATGATAGATCCTCTCGTAGATTCGGGGATGAAGGATTTCCTGAAAGGCTACGGGATTGAAATCACCGATGACGTTGTTGTCGACCGGCTCAGCCGTTTGTTCGGCGCAAGCGAGCGCGTCCCTGTCGTAATGGACTACGGAGCGCACAAGATCACCGAGAATTTCAGCCAGCCAACGTTCTACCCCGACGCCAGATCCGTGGTCCCGCTGGAGACGCCGCCACCGGGAATAGATGTGCAGGTGCTTGCATCGACATCTCCGAATTCCTGGGCGGAGCGAAACCTTGAAATGCTCAAGCAGGGCAAGATCGAATTCGACAAGGATAAGGACCTCCAGGGACCCGTTCCCCTGGTGGTGCTTGCAACCATAAAGGGACAGAACGGACCTGATCCCGGGGAAAAGGACGCCGGGCCAAAAGAAGAGAAAAATGGCGTACTCGTTGTCGCAGGCAACTCCATGTTCGCCTCCAATTCTTACTTCAGTCAGTATGGGAACGGGGACTTTTTCCTCAATACGATCAGCTTCCTTGCCGACAACTCAGGTTTGATATCTGTCGGGAGGCCCGAAATGGGCAAACCACTTCTTCTGACCCGGGATCAGGCCAATACGATCTTCTGGATCGTTCTCGTACTAATGCCCTTTACTGTCCTGTTTGCCGGTGTAGTGGTCTACAGGGTCAGGAGGTCACAAAGATGAAATGGCGCTCTACGGTCGTATACCTGCTGGTGCTGCTACTGGCAGGCGCCGTCTATTTTGTGATCGACACGAAACAAAAGCAGGCCGAGTCGGTGGACAAGGAGTCTAAACGTGTTTTGGTTTTTGACTCCCGGGACGTCAAAGAAATCGAGATACGGTCCGGGGAGGCTGATGCAATTCACCTCGTAAAGGGACAGAATTGGCAAATTACCCAGCCCGTGGCATGCGATGTCGACAAGGCCGCGCTGGACGGCCTCATCTCGGCGCTGCATGACGCCGAG
>CAWGZP010000235.1:0-8979 GCA_963826655.1 uncultured delta proteobacterium | reverse complement strand
TCGGGAGTTGAAAGAGCACATCAAAAATTGTCTCAATACTAGACAGTAACTCACGTCCCTTCGGGACACCCTGAAAGCATGAAAAGAACCGTACGGTGGGCTAAATGGTAGCGCCGTCTTCCACGGCGGCGTTTCTGGCGCCACAAAAGCGGGTCTTCATTGCGGAGCGCAGATCTGTAGGATGGGTGGAGCGGAGCGCAACCCATCAAATCTTTTCGTAGCAGTATCTCATGTCCCTTCGGGACACCCTGAAACCATGAAAAGACATGGCAATCACCCCCCTTTTGTAAAGGGGGGCAGGGGGGGATTTCGCACCTCGCTTGAATCTTTTCGAGACAGTATCTCATGTCCCCCCCTGGACACACTGAAACCATGAAAAGACGTGGCGATCACCCCCCTTTTGCAAAGGGGGGCCGGGGGGATTTTGCACCTCGCTTGAGACTTTTCGCAACAGACCATTCAAGTATAAGATAATCCAGTGAAAAGATATATGCCGGGATTAAATGCCGGCATACCTGCTTGATGTTCAATCGGTTGGCGGGTGAGCAAGGGGGCGAAACGACGGTTGGAAGAGAAAAAGCAGCGCGGCACTGTGAAACAGGGGAAATCCAAACCTACGGTCGATGAGTGGGCATTCCCACATTTAGGGATGCCTGGAGTACAGAACTTCCTGTTACGCAGGCGCTATCCCCCAACTGGCTTCATCTTTCTTGACCACTGGCGAATCCTTTGTGCTTCGTTTTCCGATATTCTCAGCGATAGTAAAAATTTATGATGAGCTTCAGGCGCCCGGTGCTCAAACTCGGAATGCCACCGCTCCATGGCCTGATCGTCCATTCCTGCCGCTCGGAGCATTTCTATCCAGGTCTCCTTATCGACCTCCGGCTGATCCTCCACTGCCACGCCCTTTAACAAAGTAGAAAGTAGTCCCTGTTTGGCTTTAAGGTCGAGGATCTCCTGTCCGACCTCCCGCAATCGCTTCTCAAGGATTTCTGCACAGGGTTTATCTTCCGAGTGGAGGATGATCCCGATGTCTCCGATCGAAAGACTCGTCTGCCGGAAAAGGCATATTCGCTCAAGGCGCTTCACATCCTCATTCGTGTACATGCGGTACCCGGCGGGTGTCCGGCAGGAAGGCGAGAGGAGACCGACGCGATCGTAGTAGAGAAGCGTGCTCCGCGAAAGACCGAATAGCCGGGCGATTTTTGATATTGAGTAGAATCTCAAAGTTTTTTAAAAGGGCAGTGGCGGCCAACCACTGCCCCCTCCTTTTTATCTGCTCTTTTTGCGAATCTTTTCGACCTCCTCGGGAGGAAGACCGAGCCACTCCAGGAAACTTTGATGCGCTCCGGGATAAAGTGATTCAAAATTGCGATGCCACCTGCTCATTGCCGCATCATCGAGCCCAATCTGCTCAAACATATTTACCCATTGGTCAACTGTTACATGATCCTGCATCGTCCGGCTCCTTTTTAACATCGGGTTTCGTTATTTATCACGGCCATGATGAAGCAGGGTATAAACTGTGAACCCATAGACGGGTAAAGGGAAAAATGAGGGGTTCCAACGCCGTCCAAGGGAGGCGCGACAGATATAGGCAATCGGAGGGTAAGCGGTAAAGTGATTTTTGTTTCGACACGGCAATTTCCCCAAGCCTCTCCCGGGATCATGAAGACCTTAGCGACCTGCCCTTTCGAGCCGCATCGGCAAGGGGAGCAGGAGCCGGCGAAAACTGACAATTTCGAGCCCATGCTGCAGCCACAGCAACGTATTCGCTCACCGATGAGGCATGGGAACAAGGTTCGCCGGCCTCTCTCAGCCTCTCGATAGGGAACCCTCTTCACCGCTCTAAAGGCCCAGCCCGCTCAGCCATTCTTCCAATTTTAAAGGCAGCTTGAGGGACCAGAAAGCTCGCTGTGTTTGTTTCAACACCCCACATTGTCTTTCTGCCGACATTCCTGAGAACCTGGATTAACCAAGCCCCAGAGCCATTCTTCAGTCAGAGTGAAGCAAGTCACCGGCAAAGGGAAGGGCAAAGCCGATGTTAAGGTTTACTTTCAGTGTGCACGAGCCGGGTCCCCATGGGATGAGCCAACACACGCGCGCGCGGTGCCCTGTGGGGACACCCTCCTGACACCAGGATCATGTTGTCCTTTCACATTTTTGCATGGAATGTTAAACCCTTGGCACACAGTCCTGATAAGGAATTGACCTCCGATAGTAAAGAGTGATAAATATCGCAACTTTCGATTTATAATGATTAGTTTACTGAAAGGTTCATGCAAGAAAGTCAATCCATGCCCAGCACGCCGGTAATCCTTGTCTGTGACGATGACCATGAAGATCAATTTCTCATCGAGGGCGCATTCACCGAGGCCTGCATCAAGGCCGATATTCGGTTCACTTCCGATGGACTGGAGCTGATCCAGTATCTTGAAACATGCGCCAGTGGGGCGCATCCATGTCCCAGCATCATATTGCTGGACCTCAACATGCCCCGAGTGGATGGTAAACAGGCCCTGGAATGGATCAAGTCTCACTCGGAGTTCCGCGCTATCCCGGTTGTGATATATACCACCAGCAGTGCAAAAGAGGACGTCCGCCAATGCTACCGACTTGGCGCCAATACTTTCATGACAAAGTGTGGTGAGTTCGGAAAACTGGTTGACAGGGCCAAAGCGTTTGCAAAATACTGGATGGACGTCGCTGTGTTGCCGTAGACTTGCCCGCTCCAGCTTTACACCTCGCTCCCCCTCTTCAGGCCGTACTTTCCCCGTCCCGGATTTGCACCTTCCCCTTCTGTTCCACACTGTTCGATCCTGTTTTTAATCCGGCGCGAAAAGTCTTGTCCGGATCGGAGTTTCTGGTGCAACTCCCTGGCGCATGGTGTCTGCAAATGCATCCGGGGTATTACCGGAAAATTAGTGAAAGAAGAGTTAACAAGGTGAATTACTTTGTGGTTTGATGTGGTCAGCTCGCCAGGCCTCGCCTGCGTTTAAGATCGGCTAGAAGAGAATCCACCTGCAGGTCTTTTTCCATCTTTTTCAGCTTCTTTTCCAGATCCTCTTCGGAGATTTGAACCCTGGCGCGGCTTACCATGGCGGCAAATTCTATTTTTTGCCCGAGTTGATCGATGGCTGAACTCTGCAGCCGGCTCTCGGCGTCAGCCTCCGCCTCCATGGCCTTATCGAGCGAGCGCGCCCGCCTGCCCCGGACGGCCAATATCTCCCCCTTCGATCTCGCTTCCTCAAGCTTCTGTTCCAGCCGGGCGAGCAGAGATTTGAGGCCTTCGACTCCGTCCTTTTGTTCGAGCACCAGTTCTTCGACTTTCCCGGCGAGTTGCTCGAAGCTCACGTAGCGCTCCAGAGCACCGCGCGCGGGCATCTCCTCGTTCCTGTCAAGGGAAAGTTCTGCTTTGTGCATCCACTCGGCCATCTTGTCCTGGTATTCCATGAGCCTTTGTTCCAGCATGTGCTGGTCGGTTGTCGATACGGCCACCTGGCATTTGAGTTCGCGCAGCTGCTTTTCCATGTCCAGGATCACCTGCTTGACCAGCCTTTCAGGCTCTTCCGTCTTATCCATCAAGTCGTTCAAATTCGAGCGGATCAGCAAGGAGATTTTTTCGAACAGCGTCATTCAGCTCTCCCTTCATTTCCCCGACAACAAAATCGGCAGCCTCTCGAAGCAGAGTTGCAGGGCTTTCAACTCTCTTTCAAGGCCGGGGGGCGCTCATGTTTAGGTGCTTTGTCTCCGATGGTGCGGAGCTTTGAAAGCAGATCGGCAATCGAAACCCCTGAGAGCGTTTCAAAAAGCGCCGGCGCCTGAGCAGCCATTTTGGCAATGTCTCCGGTAAGTTTGTTTATCCCGGCCGAGTCCCCGTCCCCGGTAGAGATGATGGTGATTTTGTCCACGTTGGCCAGGGGGGTTGCGAGGGCGCGCACCACTTCGGGCAAGCCGGTCAGCAGCTTATCGATCACTGCGGCCTGGTTGTATTCCTGAAATGCTTCGGCCTTGACATTCATGGCCTTGGCTTCCGCTTCGCCCTTCTTAAAGATGATTTCAGCTTCCGCGGAGCCCTCCAGCCGAACACCCTCGGCTCTACCGTCGGCTTCGGCGATCAGACGCTGCTTTTCGGCGTTGGCAAGGGTTTCGATCCTCTGGCGCTCGATTTCGGCCGGTTTCAGCACAGTGGAGATCAGTTCCTTTTCCCGGCGCGTGATTTCGGCTTCTTCAACTTTAATCTGGTGCTCCCTCTCAATCTGTTTGACTTTCACCTGCTCTGCGACGACCTGCTGCTGCATGACGTTTGCCTGAATATCGTACGCCTTGTCCGCCTGAGCCTGCTGGCGCTTTATCGTTTCCTGGTAGCCGGCTTTCTTGACCTCCAGGTCGCGCTGCGCCTCGGCTTGCTTGCCCAGTGACAGCGTCTCGGCAAGCACCCGCTCCTGGTCGGCCTGTGCTCGGGCAACAGCCGCCTCACGCTGCGCCAATGCTTGCTTTATTGCCGTATCCCGAGCCGTTTCTGCGGCCGCTACGTCAGCGTCCCGCTTGATACGCGCAATGTCGGGCCGACCCATGTTGGTAATGTATTCGTTCTTGTCGCGCACCTCCTTTATTGTAAAGGAGATGACCTCCAGGCCCATCTTGCAGAGATCGTTGGCGCAGGTGCTGCGAACGTGATCACCGACCATCTCGGGCTCTTTTACGATCTCCTCGACCGTGAGCTGACCTATGATGCCGCGCAGATGGCCTTCCATGACAAGACGAATCAGGCTTTCCCGCTCTTCGTCGGATTTGGTCAGAAACTGCTCGGCGGAGGTCTGATGGATTCGGGATCCGATCTCACCTTGATCTGAGCAACCGCTTCGACGGTTAACGCCACCCCCTGTCGTGTGTAAAGATCCTGCTGCGGGGCAACGTCAAACGACATCAGCTCAAGCGACAGATCGCGGCATTCTTCGAGCAACGGGAAGACCACCGTGCCTCCGCCCTGCACCACGCGAGTTCCTCGAAATCCATACACCACGAGGGCCTGGTGTGGGCCGGCCTTGCGGTAAAGCCTGACCAAAAAGCTCATTACGAGCATGGTGCTGACCACGATAAGCCCCACAATTACCAGCACGTACTCAGGAATTCCAAACATGGTCCCTCCTTGTATTAATGGCTTCGCGAAACAATATGTCATCTGGGTAAGATTCGCCCCCCGGTTTCAAACCTTGCCTGAATCTATCTCGGTCCATCGGCGGACATAGGCAGTCCCTTTTTCATAACGGATGACGACTACCTCCTCTCCCCGTTCAATCGCTTTGCCGTCTTCGCTGCGGGCGGTGGCGGCCTTTCTCGCGCGGCCATGAGAATAGATGATCTCGCCGCTTCTCCCTTCGCGAATCGGGCTGTTTACGGTAGCAAGCATGCCGGTGATCCGGTAATCGGACTGTTTCATGGTGTGATCGTGTCCCATGAGCACCTTCGCCAGAAACCAGAAAGCAATAGATCCCCCGGCCAGGCCGGAAAGGCATGCAATGCCCAGAACGATGAGAATACCGAATCCGTACAGATTGGAAGCCAGGTAGCCTGCGCCACCAAACCATGCCAAGAATGCCATAATAGTCGGCAGGTTTAATGGAGATTCCCGGTAGTCCGCGCCTCCATGATGGGCAAAATCGTGATGGCCGCCGAAATGGAGATGATGATGGAGTCCAGGCAGATGAAAGTGGAACGCGCTGCCCAGGAAAGAGAGCACGCTCAGAGCACAACCCACGATGAAACAAGTCAGGTAGAAATCCTGCCACGTCATACGGGATCCCTCAAGCGTGATGTAATCCGCGACTCTGCAGGTGCAATCACAGATAAAATATCGAGATAGCCGATCCTAAACAAGATCGGAAAAAAATGAAAGAGCTTTATCCTGCACTCCATCACGGTTTGTGGCCGACATCAATAGCGCCCTCATGGAACGTTTCACGAGCACACTCGACGAAGAGTGGCGTGTACCTAAGTCTGATACGATAATGCGGACTAGCAGGGTTAGTAATTTTATTCATTATCGCGATACAACTCCGGCATGACAACTTTACTCAATCTTTTTCCTGTTTATGCCGATTCATATGATATCTTTATTAAACGACCTCGCTAGCCCCGACTTGAGGCCAGTGGTGAGCTTTAAGACAAAAAACACCGCCTGCAAAGGCCTGCATGGGAAGTTGCAAACGGAATGTAGGGAAAGCGCATGCGACTCGAGGATGGGCCGGAGAACTTGTCTGGCAATCAATTGGATGGTGGAGTTAAAAACAGGGACCGCGCAGTATCCGCCCGCGAGGTGACCAGAATTCCCTTTAAGATAGACGATGAAATAATGGTCAGTTCCCAGTCCATCGCCGCACACAGGACTAAATCCAAAATCGTAGGCGCGGTCCACGGCAACTTCATTCTGATTAAAGAGCCTATCGTGGTGATTAACGAAAGGTTGATGGCTATTTTCGATGATGTCTTCAAGTGTTCCTATTTCATCAAGGGATATCGATACAACTTTCTCAGTCGGTACAAAAGTCATGTATTAAGCGATATCATCTGCATAGAATATCCCAAAAAGGTGGATGTCTATCAAATCAGGGAGCATCGAAGGATAAAGGTCAATATCGAAACGAAATACGCTATCCTCGGCACCCCCAACTGGTTTTCCGCAGACATGGTTGACATAAGTCACTGCGGATGTTGTCTGCTCCTAAAGTCGAAAGTCGCCATAACAAAGGGAATGAAGGTCCTCCTGGTCTTCAGCCTTCCTAATAAAGATGTTGTAAACGAGCTTAGAGCGGTAGTTGTGAGAAGCTGGCCGGTCCAAGGCGGCGAGGCAACCAAAGTCGGCTTGTCCCTCTCCGGTCCTCCGGGTGAACTCGCTAAGATCTCTCGTTTCTGTGAATTCTGTATGTATTTTGACCTGGAGTAGATTGAAGGTGGTAGCGGCAGGAATGCCAGTTCCCCCTGCACGGATCGATAAGTGCCGATTCCATGCCTTAAGAAAATGAAGATGAGATTTACAGCGGGAGAAGATTTCGTATTTTGCTTCCACGCCAAGGGATTGGATTTCGGATTGGGCAATGAGATCGTAAGGGAAGATGATCTCGGCTTTCGTTCCACGATGAGCAGCAAGAGCGCCGATCTTCTCGATGGTGGCTCGTATCCAGTCCCGTTCGGGTTCCGAGAAAAGTGGTCCTGCGAAATAGATTTTCATCGGCAAACGCCTTCTTATGTCGATCAACCTCCTAATCCAACTCTACTGAACCGGGGCTACGGAGACTGCCTCTTGAATAGCTTTCAATATTTTCCCTGCAAAGTCCGCCGCCGGAACCTCAGCAGCGTAGCAAATGATTACAGAAGCAGTAACAGCACTAATACGAATATTTGTGACGCCCTCCAATGACCCCAAAAGCGACTGTAGCGCATTTGCATATGCATTGTCAGTCTTCAAACGCGGGACCCCGAGCCGAATGCGTCCCCTGGTCTGGTGTACGATGCTCGCCACGGCAGGCTGTAGTGTGGATACTGGCGCATGATGCCCTCTGGGCAATGCTTTCCTCAGATCCACAAGAGAAACCCGAAAACCTTCCTTCTTTTCCAGGTACGTGAGCAGGTCTGTAAGGAGATTCCGCAAAACTGCCAATCGCTCGTGTCCCTCCAGAACCTCAGCACAATCAGCCCGGTCAATGGCCGTAACGGTACAGCGGACGGATCTGCTCTGATATAACTGGGCATGTTCACTTTGCTTATCACTAATCTTGGCGTTGAACTGATATAGTGGGATAGACTGAAACACTGGCAGAATGGTTGTGACCTCCCCAACGCGCCTTACCACAGCTACGCCAAGAGCAATTCTCTCGTCAAGGCTGAAGCGGAAGGCATCCCCTGAAAACTTGCTACGAGTTTCGAAAGTTTCTCCTATTTTTCTGGTAAGTTCTATTACTACGGGATCTTTAGTGTAAGGTCCGAATCGATAAGTGTAATACGCCCACCCAAAATACTGACTCAAGCGGTAGAGGATTTCGATTGCAGCTGGTGACCCAAATTCATACTGCTCCGAATACTCGCTCTTATAGAAAGCCAGTTCGTCTTCCTCAAGAATACTGTAAAGTCGGGACTGCAACTCTGCTATTGCTAGCATGAAGGCATTAACGTAGAGAGCAGCTGCCTGGTCACGCTTGAGCTGCCTTTCCTTTTGCTGTTCATCGCTCCAGGTCCAGACGGACCAGACTGCGGTGGCCAATGCTGACAAGACGGAAATAATTAGCGCTGGATTCATACCCGTCCTCCCGTGAGACAATATCGTGTATTATGCGTCAAGGTAAATCGCGAGACAACCAGATGGCAAATTCGCGCCAGTAGACTAATCTTATTTCTTTTATCAGCTATGTCATCATCGGAGGCTGCCCTCTTTTTGGTAGATGGGACACAACGCGAGATCCTAATTTAATACACTTTCTTAACACTTTCTTAAAATTTCCGAGCGCGTCATCGATGAATTCGGTGATGTCGCCCTTGGCGTCAATGACGAAAGTCACCTCATCGGGGGCGGAGATGAAGATAGGCCATTTAAGATAAAACGTGTCAGGGAGCACACCGTGGTACTGGAAACGAGACGTTCAATCGATCACAGCATCTTTTGCTCATGCCTTCTTCTTCCGAATTCTCGTCCGTTTCGGTTTGCCGGTTTCCCAGGTCACTGTCTCATTTCCCGCTGGTTTTGACGCTTCAACCTTTGCCTGTCTTCTTGCCTCCAGATATTGCTTCAGCTTCTCAGGCAATCCCCTTTTTTTGGCAGCCTTGCTTCTGGCTTTGGTCAATGACTTCGCCGACAGAGGGGTTCGCATTGAGAATCCGTATTTTTTCCTGTACTCTTTCGAGCTTATCCCGTGGGAAACGAGATGCTTCTGAGTGAGCTGCTTCATCTCCGCCCGGCATTCGAGGCAGATCACTTTGTCATCC
>CAWGZP010000234.1:0-4808 GCA_963826655.1 uncultured delta proteobacterium | reverse complement strand
CATGCTGCCGGCTGAGCTCTTCCGAGGGAATTACTTCTCTGAATGAAGACGAAGATCGCGTGGCGGGGGTGATCGAGTTCACCGTGGACCGAGCGGGCACTGCGTCGGATGGAAAGGCTTATCGAGCATTGGTGCGGAATCGGGCGCAACTGGCCTACAACAGCGTGGGCGCCTGGCTAGAGGGAAGTGGTCCGGCGCCGGTCAAGGTGGCCGCCAGCGCCGACCTGGCCGCGCAGCTCAAACTCCAAGACACGGCGGCGCAGCGCATGGTGGGCGGGCGCTTCCAGCACGGGGCGTTGGACCTGGAGACCATGGAGACCCGCCCCGTGCTCGTCCGCGAACGCCTTTGATGAACGGATAGCGATCCTTGAGCCCACTCAGCTTCGAAATAAAATAGGCACCGGTCTCGACCACCCTGGCCAGGAAAGCCGGTTCGGAGATAATCCCGAGAACTACGAGGGCCGCCGAGGCGACCAGTGGGCTCCCGCCAAAGGTGGAAGCATGGCTTCCGGGGGTAAAAGCCTGCGCGATTTCATCGGTCGCCAACATCGCCCCCATCGGCAACCCATTTGCCAGCGCCTTTGCCAGCGTCATTATATCCGGCGCGACATCTTCCTGCTCATAGGCAAATAGCGATCCTGTTCTTCCCATTCCCGACTGAACCTCATCGAAAATGAGGAGTAGTTTCTTCTCCCTGCACAGCGCCCTCAAGTCTTTCAAATATCCCGGGACGGGAAAATTCAGCCCACCTTCCCCCTGGACGGGTTCGACCATTACCGCGCAGGTCTTATCGGTAATTGCCTCTTCAACGGCGGAAACGGAGTTGAAATCGACAAACCGAAAACCTTCCAGCAGTGGCTCGAAACCTTGATGGACCTTATCTTGACCGGTCGCCGAAAGAGTCGCCATCGTACGGCCGTGAAAGGAACCATTCATCGAGATTATGTGGGACCGGCCAGGGCCGAAAGTGTCCCTGCTGTACTTTCTTGCAAGCTTTATCGCCGCTTCGTTTGCTTCGGCGCCCGAGTTGGAAAAAAATACTTTATCCGCAAACGAAAGACGTGTCAATTCCGCCGCCAGTTCAACCTGCGGGTATGTGTAAAACAGGTTCGAAACATGGACCAGATTTTCGACGCTTCGGCTGACTGCCTCGGCCACTCCCGGATGGCAGTGACCGAGGCTGCACACGGCGATTCCGGCAAGAAAATCGAGATATTCTTTTCCGGTATCATCCCATAACCTGCATCCCGCACCTTTTACAAAAGCGATCGGGAACCTTTTGTATGTATTGAATATGTGCTTGCCGCACTTCTGACCAATTCCTTCGATAGATGCGTTCATTTCCCTTGCTCACCGCTCCTTAGAATTTCGGTCCCGATCCCCGCGTCAGTGAATATCTCCAGCAAAATAGCGTGGGACAGGCGGCCGTCGACTACGTGAACCTTTGCGGCCCCGGCCCCCAGGGCGTCGATCGCACACTGGATCTTTGGGATCATGCCTCCCTGCAGCGTCTGGTTGCGCATAGCTTCCCCCGCTTCATCGACGGTCATGCTGGATATGAGTTTACCCTGTTTGTCGAGCACTCCCGGCACGTCGGTCATGAGCAAAAGCTTATCCGCCTTGAGGGCGCCCGCGATCGCCCCCGCCACGAGGTCGGCGTTTATGTTGTAAGTTTCTCCGTTCTCACCCTGACCTACCGGCGCAACTACCGGGATCATATCGCTTCGCAAAAGGGTTTGTAAAACGTCGACATTTACCCGCACCACCTCGCCAACCAGTCCTATGTCGACTGTCTCCGGAGGCCCATTCCCGCCTGCGTTTTCAACCATGTGGAGCTTTCGCGCCTCGATGAGCCTGCCGTCCTTGCCGCTCAACCCGATCGCAAGTCCCCCATGCCTGTTTATAAGGGCGGCAATTTCTTTATTGACCTTCCCGGCAAGCACCATTTCCACGATCTCCATGGTGTCGGCGTCGGTTATGCGCATTCCCCGGCAAAATTCAGATTTTTTGCCGATTCGCCGCAGCATCTCGCCTATCTGCGGCCCACCGCCATGGATCACCACCGGATTTATCCCGATGTATTTCATCAGGACAACGTCCTTTGCGAAGCTCTCCTTGAGAGCTTCATCCACCATCGCGTGGCCGCCGTATTTTATTACGATCGTCTTTTGATAAAACCGCCTGATATAAGGGAGGGCCTCAACCAGTATGTTTGCTTTTTCAACCATGGCAATCCCGCAGCAAATAGAAATAAAAATCCTCCCTTTTCCGCCTGAACGGGAGGATTGGTGAAACAATCGGCTGTTTAGCCTTAGAATTTAAAGTATTGTGCCAAGCGTTTCAAATAAAATATGCACAAACGGCAATTCGAGCCCCCCGCTAACATCCGGCGCGGCGCACCTGGCTCTGGGAGTTTCCCTTTCAAGAGGGGTTTTTTATCTTTCCGGCAAAATAGAAGGCTTCGGGCATCAATTCGATATCGATGACGGCAGTTTGGCCCAGCAGTTCACCGTCAGCTTCGAACCTGATGGGCATAGAGGAGCAGATTCTTGCTCTTCTCCCACTCAACCGGGTCAATAAGGCAGAGTCATTATCAGGCCGCAGGTACGCTCGAAGGATCGAAAAGAGTAAGCCTGCGGGCGAGACCGGCTCGGCGAAGACAAATTCAAATCGATTATTTGATGGGGATGCATGCGGAGCGATCCTTATCCCATCTCCGAAGCAGCACCCAAGGGCTGCTCCGAAAAAGACCGCATCGACTCGGAAGGGGGAATCTTCAATGGCGCCGTCCAAAGTGAAAGGCCGAAGCTCCCCTATCCCGGCAAGAGCGCTAATGGCGTAAGAAAACCAACTGGATCGCGGGAGGTTCAACTTTTTATACCGATGGATCACTTCCGCATCGTACCCCAGCCCCAGGACCATCGCAAAAACCCTTTGCCTGATTCCGTCCCGAGCTGGATAACGGCATCTCCCAAGACTCACTCCGACCACCGTTTCCTCGACAGCTGTCTTCAATCCGGCTGCCATCCCAGTCCCCATCTCAAAATTTCGAACATAGTCACAACCGGTGCCGAACGGTATCATGCCCAATGACGGCATATGCCCCTGCTCTTCCCACCAGAGTCCGTTCAGGACTTCGAAAAGGGTGCCGTCACCGCCAACGGCGATCACCCTGTCGTATCCGGCGCGGCGGGCCGATGCGGCAATGGATTCGGAATGCCCCGGATATTCGCTCCAAAACGTATCGACCTTCCTTGCCTGCTTCCCGATCGACTGAAGGAGAATCGGCCATTGCTTTAAAGCCTTCCGGCTTCCCGCAACCGGGTTAACAACCGCAGCTATTCTCATGCCGCTCCCCCTTTTTTATTTGGAGTGACAAGGTTTCAGGGGTGAGGGTGAAGACTGCGCTCCTAAATAGCGGGCAACGGGCGATCACAAAAGCGTAAATTGTCTCCGGTGGTTAATTTCGCCGGATGATGGCAAGATTATCAATAAATTGCCTTGTGCTCGTTGTCCAATTGTGGGACAGCGCGTACTCCCGGCACTTGCGGCCGTCAATTGTCATTGCCTGAACGATGGCCTTGCCAAGATCCTCATCCATAAATCCTGTCTCGCCCTGCCTTAATATGTCCAGTGGACCTCTTACGGGATAAGCCGCAACAGGGACTCCACTGGCTAAAGCTTCAAGTATGACAAGGCCAAACGTGTCCGTCCTGCTCGGGAAGACGAACACATCGGCAGACGCATAATAGCAGGCCAACTCCTCCCCGCTTTTGAACCCGACGAATCTCACTTTCGGGTATTTAGCCTTCAGCTTGGCAAAATCGGGTCCGTCACCCACGACATATTTGGAGCCCTCGAGATTCAGGTCGAGAAACTCCTCGATGCTTTTCTCCACCGCCACTCTTCCCACATACATTAGAACCGGTCTCTTATCGGTCAAAAGACTCGGCCTGGCAGGAGAAAAGATCTCCGTATCAACTCCGGGGGTCCATTGAACAAGGTTCTTGAATCCCCATTGGCCAAGCTCTTTTATCAGGGCGGGGGTCGACACCATTACTCCAGACGAGGGGCTGTGGAACCATCTGAACACCGGATAGCTCATGCCCAAAGGGATGGGGAACCTCATGCGAATGTATTCGGGGAACCTGGTCGTATAAGAGGAAGTAAACGGGTAGTTAGCTCCCAGACAGTACGAGCGGGCAGCAAATCCGATAGTGCCTTCGGTCGCCAGGTGAATAAAATCAGGAGCAAAAGAACCGAGCACACAAAGGCGCCACCCCCACCGTCGCCCCGCCCCGTCGTGGGTGTCCTGCAGAACCGCTTGGCCAGGGTTTGCAGGTAGCGCGCACCGCCCATTATGTTTTGGCGCGGATCCCACACGTTGGTCACCCCCATGGCCCGTGCCGTGGCCGGCATGAGCTGCATCAGCCCGAGAGCACCCGCACTAGACACCACATGAGGGTCGTAGTCTGACTCTGGTCTTGATGACGGCCCGGATAAGGGCCTGAGGAATGGCAAGTAAGCCTGCTGATCGCGGATATCGTCGTCGAAGCGCTCGTAGCGAGCCTGGAAACTGTCACGCGGGGGTACCAGATCCGATTCACCCGCATGGCCAAGCCTTACCCGGCCCGATGCGAAATAGCACCTTCCACCGTCTGCCCACCGGGGGCAGGTTGGTGAACTCGACCACCCCATCCGCGCCTCCCGGGTCCACACCACGCTGTCGATTTCTGAAGCCGTTGGCCATGCTCGGGGGCTTTGCGGAGGCGTGTCCGGGCTCCGACCGGAACGGCGCGCCAGTTCGA
>CAWGZP010000233.1:0-6568 GCA_963826655.1 uncultured delta proteobacterium | reverse complement strand
AGAAGATGATCGGACAGATTGACGGGCTTTCCCTCTTTTGGAAGGGTTCTTCAGCGTCATTTCCACGAAGAGAGGGAATAAGACTGATCGACTGTTTTCTTGCCGCCTCGTGCGGGTGATAGCCGGTGTCGGCCGTATGCTTAACGGTAGCGGGTCCGGCCATGTAGCTGACTGCGCCTAAATCCCCTCCTGCGGCGGCTCCTGAGCTTGATACAACAATCGAGTTGCCGCGAACTACTAAACCTGAGGTCGAGATTAATGTCGCAGCAACAATGTCTGAATTGGCAGCACAGCGCGAACCCTGCAAGCTGCTGCTCGAAGCAATACTGACCGAACTCAAGCGATTAAACGGCAAGAACTGGAGCGGGGTTTCCCCGGATAGTACCTACCTCACGCTCAAAGAAGCTGCAACCTACGCTCGTTACCAGACGAAACCTTTTTCCCGGTTGGTGAGAGAAGACCAGATCCCACGATGCTGTCGGGGCAACCGGTTTAGAAAGGTCGATATCGATCAGTGGATGGACGATCCAAACCACTTCAAAAATGAAGCTGTTTCACGAAAAAAAGGCAAATACTCAGAAAACCCGATGGCAGTGATTGCCAATATGCTTCAAACAATGACATCGGATGCGGAATGGACAGCGTTCAGAGAAAATCTAAAGGGAAAGACTTCTGACGATGAATGGGAAGCGATGCCAGCGAAGATAGAGCCAGCCCTGATTTGGAGACATTTTAATAACCTCTATCCTTTTTTCGGTCCGCCTTCTGGTTAAGTTTTGTCGGGTTTATCGATAATTCTTAAGCAGAACTTTCGATGCCCGATGCGCCCACCGGCGCATTTTTATCCCGGCTGGACAAGAGGCCGTCGCAGAACCCTCAACGGCATTTAGAACAGAAAGACCTATCGGCGAAGAATATTTTCTTAGCCAAGGGGCACAGAGATTAGAGTGGGCGCGTAAATGTTGCCAGATGTAGCTCATTAGGGCTGGTTGACCGGTATACCCACCACTGCCTAGGCCGTGGTGACCACTCCGTATGCTCTGAAGAGTTTGGCCGAAAGCGACGCATTCCCTTTAATCTTTGTGCCGTCCAGGTAGACATCTCCGACGCGAACCAACCCGGCTTCGGCACAAAGGGAGAGTATCTCGCAAAAAACAGTCTTCATGCGCTTTTCATGACGGGACCTGAAGCGCGCGATGGCACAGTGGTCGGGAACCGTATTGCCGGTCAACCAGCGATAGGGCAATTCTTCCTCGCACGCCTTGGATATCTTTCGCGAGGAGCGCCGTCCCTGAAAGTAGGCATAGATCAGAACCGAGAGCATCATCATCGGATCATAAGGGGGCCTGCCCTCGCTTGCGTAGGAGTGGTAGAAAGAGGTGAGCGACATTTGCTTGATAATATCGTAGATGAATCGTACCACATGATTTTTGGGGACCCACTTGTCCACCGATGGGGAAAGGAGGAGCAGTTGATTGCGATCCCCCGAGAAGAATCCGCGACTCATGCAGAACCTCCAAATATTGTTAAAGAAACCTGGACAAATCGACGACCGACCGGAAACTTATCACCAGCCGCGAGCTTAAAGAGCCAATGCGCGCCGCCAAGGGCAACCGCTTTGAAGCCGCGACTCGTTGCTTGTTTCTTCTGATGATGTTCCGGCATAGTTGACGCGTGCCGGAGGCTTGAGGACTGAAACTCCCCGACAGCCCTTTAATCTGCCAAGAACCCTTTAGTATTTCTCAAGGATTTTGACTCCAGAAGCCACGATCCTGATGCGGGTGGTATGACTCACCGTTGCGGGTATTTTGATCGAAAAAACGAGAATAATCTTGGCATCTTTACAGGATGATGTGCCGCCGTGTTCGACTTGAGGAGTGGTTTTTTTCGGCTTGCGGAAGATGCTGACAAGAAGGAGATCATCGCCCCCGGCCGAGCACCCTTTTTCACGGTGACCTCCGAGTGTGCCGATTGTTTCGTCAGGACAAATGCTGATGAAGTTGAGCCGGGCTTTGTAACCTGATGTTTCGAGTTCTGCTTAAAACCGGACTGTTCACTGAAGTGTCGTGATTCTGATTCGAAAGATTATATATGGAGACAACCCTCAATTCACGTCCCCGACCTCTAATGCTATTCAGACGCTCCATCAACCCATTCGATAGCTTTTGAATAAATCTGCGAAATCTCTCCTTGATCTATTCCAAGCTGTGAGGCCAATTCAGGGACCAATGACCAGTTTGCCCTCTCATAAGAAACGACAAGATCGAAGACTTCTCTATACGAATTGGGCTCACCGAGCAAAGCCGCTTTGGGCGTTGCTGCCAAAGGAATATCTTCGAGGATTTCCTCCATCGGTCTTTTCAGGAGAACATCCATGTACGAAAGCAATCCCATTAGGAAGAACTCTGACTTACGGTGATTGGAACCCAGTCTGTCAGCGAGCATTTCAGATAAACGTGCCCTCAGTAACGAGAGCCTAAGGAGTTCTTTGGGTTGGTCCTTCCCCAGTTCTGAGAGGACCGCAATAGATGACCATCTTTTGATCTCATATTCTCCAAGGAATTCAAGAGCCTGCTTTATCGACGTCACTTGGCGATGCAGACCGAAGTGGGCGGAATTGATATATTTTAGAAGCTTGAAGGCAAGAGCTGGATCATGAGAGATAATGCTCTGGAGAGACGTATAATTCAAAGATTCGGCGCTCAGTTCCTTTAAGATGCGTAGATAATTGATCTTATACCCTGGAATATCCTGCCGGGCTATGACCACCGGTTTGCAAAAAAAGTAGCCCTGAAAAAGTGAGTAGCCCATCTCGGTGGCCCGGTTGAATTCTTCCCGGGTTTCCGTCTTCTCAGCCAGAAGCTTTATCTTGCCTTCCAGTCGAAACCGCCTCGCGATAGTATCCTGCTCCTGTTTATCTGTTTGCCGGAAATCCACTTTGATAATATCTACAAGCTTAAGGAAGGGATTATTTTCATTTCCCCGCAGAATGAAATCATCCAGGGCCAGAATGTAACCTTGAGAACGAAGGTCTTGAAGAGTTTTGACTAACTCAGGATCAGGCTCAACATCCTCAAGGATTTCAACAACCCCTATCTCTTTTGGAAGAAGTGATGCGGTCCCGGCAAGAAGAAGGTTCCTTGTGAAATTCACGAAAGCCTTGTTACCTCCGGAAATATTCTCCGCCCCGATGACAAGAAGCACATTCTTTATCACAGAAAGCGAGGCTTCATCGCCATTCACCCCGGTATAGAGGTTTTGGTCGCTTGAGCGGTAAAGAAGCTCGTATCCATAAACCTCTTGCTTCGTATCAAATATAGGCTGCCTTGCGATAAATACTTCCACTGGCTCACTCCACAGAGAAACACAGGGTCCATTTCTCCGGGTTATTATGCCATAGTCAATGTTTACCATTTGATCTGGCAGGCGCAGGTTCGATACCCAGGCTGACCCCAACGAGATACTTGAGTGCGCGTGACATGAGCTGCTACCTGCTGGATGATGGCATCGTTAATTTATACTAACCTCTAACCTCTACGGCGAATTCACCGATCGGAGCGGGTCCGCCGTAGAAAAAGCCCTGAGCATGCTCAAAGCCGAGTTGCCGGCACGTTTCGCCCTCAGCCTGGCATTCGATTCCTTCGGCAACGGTGCCGATTCCCAGGTCATGGGCGGCCTTCACAAAGGTGAGCACCATCTGATGAAGCCGCTTAGGCGCAAGATGAATGTGACGGATGAGGGAAATGTCGAACTTGAGAAAATCGGGAGGCGTCTTGGCCAATTCGACAAGGCGGGTCTGGCCAATGCCGAAATCGTCGAATGCCAACGCGATGTTCAAAGCTGTCAATTTCTCCCGGAACTGCCTCATCTCATCCGTGCGCGGTACCGCATTTTCACAAATTTCGAGGACGATTCGACTTGAAGGAGCCATATCTTGGGTTCTTTCCAAAGAATCCACGAGGACATCAAGGCGGTCCAGTTCGGCGGGATCTGTATTGACGAACAAAAGAGGAGAACCAGGTAGCCTCTTTCCCAAATCCACCCCTTTTTCCCGGAAAAGTACGCTGAGGTCGGATGCGCAACCCATTAACGTTGCAACATCAAACAGTTCAACAGGATCATGGGGCAAATTATCTTCTTCGCACATTGGCCCGAGAATTATTTCGTACCCGATTACATGCATGTCGGGAAACTTCAGAATAGGCTGAAAATGTGGGATTACACTTCGCTCACGAAGTAGTCTCCGCAGCATTGGCTCAAGTGAAGCCATGTGAGCCAATCCTTCAATAGAATCAAAGCTGGCTGTAGCTTCGGCGTTGGTGGGCTGGATGGAGCCGACGTTCTTAAGGCGGAAATTATACCTGCCAAAGCCTATGATATCCCCAGGCTCAAGCAGTTCTGATTCTTGAATCAACTTGCCGTTTATAAAGGTGCCATTGGTGCTCCCACGGTCGCGAATCCAGAGCAGTCCACCACTTGTTTGGATTTCGGCGTGATGCCTCGAAACCCATTTAGAGTGAAGTGTCAGGTTACAGTCCTCGTCACGGCCAACCTTAAAAGGGAACGGTTCGACTGCGCTCGTCCACTTCTCGGATGTATCCGAAACGTGCTCCAGCAGCCATCTGGTCTGTTCTTTCTTTGGATTCATAGAGAAGTCCTATAGTCAAACGGCGCTCGCTCGCCCGGCAAAAGAAATGTCCCCGAGGTCAACCTGAAAATGGGACAACTTGACCACGAAAGAATTCAAGATGAGTTGCGGAATCGAGTTCTGTCCGAAAACCACCTGGAACACGCTGAAGGCTGTTATAATTATCGGAAGGATAATTCACCCACTGAAGTTTTTATTCGCCTTATCGTTGACTCTTAAGGATCAAGACAAAGATCGGCAGGATTATTTCGGTCCCGGATAATGCCAGGGATACCTCACTATTCTATCTACCCTTCCAAGCAAATGGAGCCGATGCATTGAATTTAAATTGGCCCTGGTTCTCATTTCCCATGAGGTGGAAGGGACAGACGCACCTTTTACACGATGAAAATAATAATCGAGGCCAGAGACGGCGTAGAGGACCAGGTGCAGGTGATTGTGAAAGAATCGATGGAGGAGGCATTCGGGGAGATTATACCGGAGGTCCCGTTTGTGGCTGAGGAGGACTGTATTCCCAAGCTATTGAAAAAACACATAAATAAATTGGGGTGGGGTTGATTTCTTCCGAAATGGGGGTAAAATCCTGATCGTTCTAAAAGGTAAGAAGTTGAACATTCGAGTTGAACCTCCAACGAAGAGAGGGAACTTGATAGAGAATAACGCAACATGTCACTTTTTGAGGAACCCATTGGATTTTCACCTATGTCTGATGGGTCCCTTTCCTTTTCTCGCCATAAAATATCTGGCCGGTTTTAATCGCACGTAGTTTAAATCGCACGTAGAATACCCGACACTCGGTTTCAATCTCTGCCCTATTGCCTAAGCTTATGAGCCCGCTCAGAACCGCATAATTTGAGAATGGCAAAGGTTAGCAAGGAGGAGAGCTATCTTCAGTTTCGTGGCTCGGAAATGTTCCGAGGTCTCTCTATGGTTGAGAGAGAGCTTTTTTGTCCCAAAAACTACCGTTTGAAGGCTAGTCAGCTACTCCAAAACCCTTATCAGTAAAGGGTTGCAGGAGTAACCAATCTGCCTTTTAAGCAGAGAGTCGCCGGTTCAAGTCCAGCACGGCCCATTGGTTTAAGAAGATGATCGGACAGATTGACGGGCTTTCCCTCTTTTGGAAGGGTTCTTCAGCGTCATTTCCACGAAGAGAGGGAATAAGACTGATCGACTGTTTTCTTGCCGCCTCGTGCGGGTGATAGCCGGTGTCGGCCGTATGCTTAACGGTAGCGGGTCCGGCCATGTAGCTGACTGCGCCTAAATCCCCTCCGTTATTCTCAACTGAGTCGAAACCCAAAGATGCCTCAGGTCGTAGAGAACAACTTCGTCCGAGACTTTAGCCTTCCTGCCAAGCGGTTCTGAACGCTTATGAAATCTCGCTGACCTTCCAACCTCGATATTCGATGACGTAATTTGACTTCGCGATTTCCTTCCTCGCCGGCAGCATTTGCTTAAACTCTAATGTATCTTCTGTGCCCCCGCCGCCTCAAGGGGTTCACCCTTGATTTTCTTGCCCTTGATTTCAAGATCGCGAGCCTTGCCTTCTTCATCGCCTGCGGCCTTTTTGGGGAATGAAGTATTCCCATTTTTTGCCTTGAAGGCCGCATCGTACTTTTTCCGCTGCATCACTGCTTACCCCGCTAAGTTCTTGAACTCTCACAAAATTCGTGGGGAATTATATTCCGCTTATTAAAACCGGCGACGATGTCGAATTAAGAATGGTCACATGCGCATCATTCCTTAAGAAGAATGGTTTGCGCAGCTTGGCAAGGAAGGGTTTTTATCCGTCGTCTCGGGAGAAGCAACATGAAATTAAGATGTATTGTCATTCTGTCAGCCCTTTTGCTCACGCTCATCGTCCCGATCCGGGGCCATGTCCTGGCGCAGACGCCTATCGCCAATGACGGCACAACTCTTAGA
>CAWGZP010000232.1:0-17786 GCA_963826655.1 uncultured delta proteobacterium | reverse complement strand
ACTCAATGATTTTTGCATATCTGGCGCTATCTTTCATTTCTTCAATTCCTCAATGGCAGACTTCACGGCCCGGACCTGATAATTCTTGGCGTCATCGGATGGGTGACCCGCAATGGTGACTGGCCTCAGGACCTTTGGCATGGACGAAGTTCCTGTGACTTCCTTTGCCCCCTCGGTTCACAAACCCGGCTCGTTCAAGTTCCGCTATCAATTCCCTCACTTTCGGCGGCATTAAGACTTCCTCTAATCTTTGTTCAAGCCGGTAAGTTCTCCTTGCACAAGTCATAAAGTCTATCCCACTTAATATAGCACCGTCACGATGAATCAAGAGCGAATTTCCGAATTAACCTTCGGAGGGCTCCATTATCTGTTCTGTCAACCCCAGATACAGATTTCTATTCCCAAAAGAGCGCTCTCAGGATAGGCTGCATGCGAAAACAGCTGATGAGACACCGGCAGTTTCTGCCTCGAAAAGACGCCCACAAGGGGCTAAACTACTGTAAGGGCGATGGGTTACGCTCCGCTCCACCCATCCTACGATCTCGGTTCACCTTACGGCTCTTTTCGTGGTTCGAGGTGTCCCGACGGGACGTGAATAACCACTTCGGAATGAAGATAATGGCCGGCGGTCCTTTGCAAAAACATGGCTTCCTCGTGGGCGGCACGCATAGCGGGTGCGGCAAGACGACGATTGCGCTCGCCCTGCTCGCCGCGCTGAAGGCGAGAGGTCTAAGCGTTCAGCCCTTCAAGGTGGGGCCGGACTTCATAGACCCCGGCCTCCACGCATCTATAGCCGGCAAGCAGAGCCGCAACCTGGATGGATGGATGCTTGGCCGAAGTTGGAACGAGATCCTTTTCCGGCGCCTCGCGCAGGAATCCGACGTTGGTTTGATCGAAGGCGTCATGGGACTCTACGACGGCTACGAGGGGCAGACAGAATCGGGCAGCAGTTCCGAGATGGCCAAATGGCTCGATGTCCCCGTCGTGCTGGTGGTAGACGCTCGAAGCATGGCAAGAAGCGCAGCGGCCCTCATATTCGGATTCACGCGCTTCGATCCGGCATTGAGATTTGCCGGAGTGATCTTTAACCGGATCGGCGGGGACGCCCATCTGGAGTACCTTAAGGAAGCCGTCGGCTCCGCGTGCCCTGGTGTTGCCATTTTGGGCGGAATTCCCATGGAGGACCGGGTCAGCATACCCGAGCGGCATCTTGGGCTTGTGACAGCCGACGAAATGAGCCTCGACGCAGGGTGGCAAAATAGACTCGCAGAACTCGCAGAAAAGCGCCTCGATGTCGACCTGCTTCTCGAAAAGACCCGGCTGTGCGGGCTGGATCGACAGCCCACTCAGAGCCCTCCCCGCTCCGCGCAAGATAGTGGGGAAAAATCGGATGGCGGCTTTTTAGACACATCCTGCCTTCCCCTGGAAGGAGGACGAACGACCCGGCATTCCGACCGGCCCGAGATCGCGGTGGCGCGCGACGCGGCTTTTTGCTTTTATTATCAGGACAACCTGGAGCTTTTGGAACAGGCTGGAGCGCGGCTTCGGTTTTTTTCTCCGCTTTTGGGCCAAACTCTTCCCGAGGGATGTTCGGGGGCTTACCTGGGCGGGGGATATCCTGAACTCTTTGCAAGGCAGATATCCGGCAATGACGGTTTTCTTCGGTCTCTTCGCGAACGTGCGGCACAAAACATGCCGATCTATGCCGAATGCGGGGGGCTGATGACCCTTGGCCGCTTTATCGATACCATCGAAGGAAAGAGGTATCCCATGGCTGCAATACTGCCGTTCGGGACGAAAATGCTGAGTCGGCGCAAGGCGCTTGGATATACCGAAGTTGTTTTGCGGCGACAATGTTTGCTTGGCGCACCCGGAAGCGTCATCCGCGGCCACGAATTCCACTACTCCGAGATAGTCGAACCTGAGCCGAACGGGCAGATTGAATTCGCCTACGATCTGCGCAGGCGCAAACACGAGGCCGCCCGTCCGGAGGGCTATCTGAAGGGACATGTGCTTGCCAGCTACATCCACTTGCACTGGGGCAGCGCCCCCGGGCTGCCTGCCAATTCGTCACCCACTGCGCCGAGTGGAAAAAGGGAGGTCAACAAATTTAAGATGCCCAGTCCCGAGTCTCTCAAAATTCCCGACTCTAAGTCTCTCAAGATGCCCGGCGCGAAGTCACTCATGTTTCTGGGAACCGGCTCCGATGTCGGCAAAAGCATCCTGGCTGCTGCTTTCTGCCGTATTTTAAAAGACGAGGGATACCGGGTCGCTCCCTTCAAAGCGCAGAACATGGCGCTAAATTCCTTCATAACCCCTCAAAACGGCGAAATGGGGCGGGCACAGGTCGTACAGGCCGAAGCAGCGGGGATCGAACCCGATGTGGACATGAATCCTATCCTGCTCAAGCCCACGTCTCAAATGGGCTCCCAGGTCATCGTACTCGGACGCGCGATCGGAAATTTTTCGGCCAAGCAGTATTACGAATATAAACAAGAACTCATTCCGGTGGTCCGGAGCGCCTTTGAAAGGCTCAGCGCGAAAAACGACATAATCGTCCTGGAGGGGGCAGGCAGCGCGGTCGAACTCAATCTAAAGGAGCACGACCTGGTGAACATGGCGATGGCCGAGATGGCGGACGCCAAGTGCATCCTCGTGGGCGACATCGACAGGGGAGGGATATTCGCATCGCTTCTGGGCAGCCTGTGGCTTCTGGAGCCCCATGAGCGGGACCGGATAGCCGGGTTCATTGTGAACAAATTCAGGGGAGACCCCGGCCTGTTCGAAAAGGGCGTTCAAACCCTGGAGTCGCGCTCCGGGGTGCCGGTTTTCGGGGTCGTGCCTTACTTCGAAGATATTTGCCTGCCCGAGGAGGACAGCGTGGCCCTCGGGCGGCGAATGGGCAAGGCAGCGCAGGCCGGCGCGGAGGGCGCTACCGGCCGTCTTCGTATCGGCATTGTTCGCCTGCCCTTCATTTCAAACTACACGGATTTCGACCCCTTCGAGAGGGACCCGAATGTGGAGCTTGTCTATTTTGACCGGCCGGCCCAAATTTTCGGCTTCGACGCAGTGATCATTCCGGGAAGCAAGAACACGATCGAGGACCTCGCCGCACTACGCAAAAGCGGCATGGCCGACGCGCTTGCAGCCTTCCATAAATCGGGAGGCACCGTGGCGGGACTTTGCGGCGGCTACCAGATGATGGGCAGCGTGGTGCGCGACCCGCACGGAATCGAAAGCTCCCTGGATGAGATCCCGGGCCTGGGCCTGCTGGATATGGAAACTGAAATGTATCCTGAAAAAATAACCTCGCAGGTGGAAGCCCGTGTTATCTGCGACTCTTTGCCATTTGCGGGGGGCATGGACGCGCTTGCGGGATATGAAATCCACATGGGCAGAAGCGTCTCGGGCGGAGCAGCGAAACCGATCTTCAGGATCGTGCGCCGGGAGGGCAATCCCGTGGACCTGGAAGATGGGCTCTCGCAGCCAGACGGAAGGGCATGGGGCACATACATACACGGGATATTCGACAACGACGGTTTGCGCAACACCTTCCTCGAAGATCTCGCGGGAAGGTCCGGCAAGACCCTCGCCCCGGCTTCGGCCCCCTTTTCCTTTCGATTCTGGAAAGAAGAGCAATACGGCCGGCTTGCCGAACTCGTGCGCAGGCACGTCGATGTTGGGCGGATACTCGATATCCTTTTCAAGGCATGATGCAAACCGGAAACTATATTCAATCTCAAATTCTTTTCAAAGGATGATGGACTGACAATGGTATTTGGACCTTTGCATCTTGCCGCTGCTTACCTTCTCGATCTTGCCGCAGGCGATCCCCGATGGATGCCCCACCCGGTCCGATGGATCGGCAAGCTCGTCACCCTTATCGAAAATCTGCTCTATGTCGATTACGATTCCCCTGCCCTTCTGCGGGTCTCGGGATTTGTCCTTTGGGCGGTCGTGATAGCAGCAGTCCTGATATCGTCCGAGGCTTTCATCGAATTATCCCGTCAGACGAGCCTCCTTTTCGGCGATATCGTCATGATATGGCTCGCATATACGACTCTTGCCACACGCAGTCTGCACAAGGAATCATCCCTGGTAGCGAGTGCCCTGCGCGAAAGCGACCTCGCCCTTGCGCGCCGTCGCCTGTCGTTCATCGTAAGCCGCGAAACTTCTCAACTTGGCGAAACGTCAATTGCGCGCGCCCTGGTGGAAACGGTCTCCGAAAACTTCTCCGACGCAATAGTGGCGCCCCTTTTCTACCTGGCGATCTTCGGGCCTGTTGGCGCTCTCGTCTACAAGGCGATAAACACAATGGACTCCATGCTGGGGTACAAAAATGAGCGCTACCGTTATTTCGGCTCTTTTGCCGCGAGGGCCGACGACGTAGCGAACTGGATCCCGGCAAGGATAAGCGGATGGCTGCTGGTGGCCGCCTCGGCCCTGGCCCGGACGGACTGGCGGGCTTCGGCGCGCGTTATGATGCGGGATGCGCCTAAGATGGCGAGCCCCAACGCCGGGTATCCCGAAGCAGCGGCAGCCGGGGCGCTCGGGGTCCAACTGGGCGGCCCCAGCCTGTACTTCGGGAAGCCGGTCGTAAAACCACACCTGGGCGACCCGGTGAAACCCATAACACTGCATACTTATACCCAGGCGATCCGGCTGATGTATATAGGTTCAGGGCTGGCTTTCCTGATGGCCGCAGGTATCATGCTCGTCAGGCATATCGCCGGCCTTTAGTCATCCCGAAAAAATCCGCAGATGAACACAGATGTTTCGAAAAGAGATGAACAAACTCTCTTGCTCGCTTCCCGCTTCAAGTTCTTTCTTTACACGTCCGCGCAAAGATTCTATTGTCTGGCGCTCTAATTGTCCCCGCCTTCAATCGGGGCTCACGTGACTCATTCCTCCGGACCTGGACCGATGAACATCGTACACGGCGGAAATATCTACGAGCTTTCGGCGCAGGCTGGGTGCTCGCCCGATGACATTCTGGACTTTAGCGCCAGCATAAACCCGCTGGGCCCTCCTCCGGGTCTGGCCCGGGTTCTTTCCGGCTGTTTCAGGCGCCTCCAGAGTTATCCCGATATACACAACCGACTCCTTATCGACGCCATTTCAAAATTTCATGACATCGATCCCGGTTGCATCGCGGTCGGCAACGGGTCCACCGAACTCATCTATTGGCTGCCGCGCGCGCTTGAAGTAAGCAAAGCACTCATTGTGTCGCCCACCTTCAGCGAATATGCAAAAGCCTTCGAGCTTCAGGGAACGCGGTTGCAAAGACTTCTTTCGGCCCCGGAAGACTGCTTTCAGCCCAAAGCGGAGCGTCTCGAAGCCGCACTCCAAGCCGATTCGGCACAAGCCGTTCTTCTCACCCACCCGGCAAGCCCTTCAGGGGCACTCATGAACGGCGATTTGATCGACTGGATCGTCGAAAGAGGCGCTGGATCGTCGCGCACATTGTTTCTGATCGACGAGGTTTTTATCGACTTTTGCGAAGAGGCTTCCCTGAAGCGTGTTCTGGACCGGTTGCAAAACGTGGCGATCATCAGGTCTTTTACCAAGTTTTACGGCCTGCCGGGTTTACGGATCGGCTACCTGCTCGCACCGCCGAGCATTGCCGCCCGGGTGAGACGCCACCTTCCCCCCTGGTCGGTAAACACCCTTGCACAGAGCGCCGGCGCCTATTGCTTTAGCCAGGAACGCTACAGGCAAAAGACCTTGAAGCTCATCGCAAAAGAACGCCTGAGGCTTTCGCAGGGCCTTTCAGCCATTCCAGGCCTGAGCGTTTTTCCGGCGCAGGCAAATTACCTTCTCGTAAGGATGGATCAAGGACTCCAGCCGGCCTCAAGTCTTAAGTCGGCCATATTCCAACGCGACAGGGTCCTCATTCGCGACTGCGGGTCCTTCGACGGCCTTGACGACTCCTATTTTCGCGTCGCAGTGCGCCTGCCCGATGAAAACGACAGGCTGATCGCCGCCATTAAAAATTCCATATGAAGAAAAATCCACAGCCGATGCGCAGAAGGAAGTCCATTAAGAACAGGGCATTCAGGATCACTCGTAGGGCGCACTAAACGGAGCGAAGCCCGCCGCATCTTTTCGAGACTGAACTTTCGGGACGAGCACTTGAAACTAGAAATTAGAGACGGCGGTTCCGGCCACTAAACCGGTTCGTCCTTTAGAAATAGCTCATGGTACTCACTGTCGCTAAGATGGCTGCGCATCAACTCCGAAACAAGTGAGAACAGCCGGTCTATCTCCGAATCGGACATCCGCGGCACCAGGACTCTCATCAGATCGTCATCCGAAAACTTTTGGAGGTAGTACATCAGCGATTTTTCATCTACCTCTCTTGAAAACCCGAAGGCAACATCTCCGTCATAGTCCTCTACGATAGTGTGCTTGTGCACCGGCATAGATATTCCTTCCATTGGTTAAGAGGGCACGCAGGATTTCACCATCGATATCCCGCCACCCGCGGCCGTATCACAGCTTCCTCACGGCCTGTTCGATCATTATGGCGTTTCATCCGCAAACTCATAAGGCAATCCGGTCGCCAGGCAAAGCCCGACAGTTCCCGATAGCACGAGTCGCCACTATCTGCAACCCGACAAATATTGCGCGAGCTAATTGGCGGCTCTTTGTGAACATATTGTTCAAAATTTGTTCATAAATTGCCTAACGATTGTTCATGAGATTGTTCAAAGTTTGTTCATAGATTGTTTAAAGTCCGGGTGGGAAGCGGTACGACGGAGGCGTTATCGCGACCTCCAAGCAAACGCACACTGCCGGGCGGATAAATGGGAAAAGCCGAATCGGTGGGGCGGACCGATTCGGCTCTAGAGGAGGAAAGAGTTATTTTCCGCTTTATTAGTAGAGCAATTTTGATGCCAAATAGGGATGAAATTATATTAACATGTATTTTCAGACACTTATAGATAACGTAGCACTACATATCATCACGATAATCCCGCCACAAAGCCGTCTTTTGCTATTAATCACGCCCTAACCACGCCTTAATCACGCCTTCAATGACACGCTTGTAAGTGGACATGACCTGAAGTGCTCATAAATGGGAAAAGCCGAATCGGTGGGGCGGACCGATTCGGCTTTAGAGGAGGAAAGAGTTATTTTCCGCTTTATTAGTAGAGCAATTTTGATGCCAGATTATCGAAGATAACTATATTTATATGTATTTTCCAATACTTACAAATAACATGGCACTGCATATCGTTACGATAATCCAGCCATAAAGCCGCCTTTTGTTATTAATGACGCCACAACCACGCCTTAATCGCGCCATCAATGGGTAAGCGGGTAGGGAATGCGCCCACCAATGCGCAAAATCTCAACTCTCAGCGAGATGGTAAGCCGGATAAAAACGAATAGTTTTGCGTGGAGATGCGAAAAGCCGAATCGGTGGGGCGGACCGATTCGGCTTTAGAGGAGGAAAGAGTTATTTTCCGCTTTATTAGTAGAGCAACTTTGGTGCCAAACATGAACCAAACTATATTCACATGTATTGTTAGATACTTACAGATAATATAGCCCTATACATTATCACTATAATCCAGCCGCAAAGCCGCCAATTATTATGAATCCGGCCATTAAACACGCCCGAATCACGCCATTTATGTCGTGGGCCTGATTGTTGATCGAGGTTGGCGGAGTTAATAGAGGACAGGTTAAAAGAGGCTATCGGGTGGAATGCTTGCCTGCTCCATGGAAAAAGCAAAACGCGATGACTTCCGGAAAATCAGCCCGCACGCCACTGCGGAGCCGGCGAGCGATTCCAGCTGGCGGTCCCACCGCCTTGACCGCAAGCCGAAGCCGGCACTTTCTGCGCTGCCTTCGGCCATTCAGCAGCCGTCAAACGAGCTGCGAACCTAACCGGGTCATTAAGCATGCGGTCTCGGGGCCATAGGATCGATTGCGCCGCTTACGAAAGCGAGGGCTACGCAACGTGCGTAATCGTCATGCAGTTCCTCTCCTTGGAGCGTTTCCTGCTCGTAGCTCTCACAGCTCTGGCAGGAGAAACCAGGCCATCTTTTACGAATGGCTAAATCGAGACAATCACCGTAGTTCCGGCAGAACACGTTACGCTTAACTTCCTCACAACTCTCCACGGCCATGTAGCGCACTGGTTTTCTCACGATCCTCTCCTCAGATTTTAGGTCCATGCTCGCCATGTTCTTTGTGGTCTCTTTTCCTCCGCGCTTTCCGCGTTTCCGCATCTCCGCGTGAGAGTCCATATCGTCCATGTTCTTTGTGGTCCCAAAATAGCTGCACCTTCGACTGATTGAAATAAGGTCAAACAGGATATTACTCATACTTTGCGGCTGTATTTCCAACCCAAGAAACTTACGGGTAAGTAGAACTAACCCTATTTATCAGATTATCCGTATCACCTTGTATCAATTAAACTTCTCTTTACTTATCAGTCGAAGTCATGCTGCTTCACTAAGGCGATTCTCTACAGGGGCTAATAGCGCCTATACCGATTCTACTTCACCTCCGGCTGGTCGGCTGAATTGAACAGATAAACCAGCACTTCCACCTTTTCCCCCGGAGTGCTATCCGTTTCGATTTTCAGGGTACTCTGTTTGCGCGCGCCAACCGTTACGTTCTCCAGCTTTGGTTTGACCTCCAAAACATAGTTCGTCTGGTCTCCAGACGCCTCCGAGGAGACCGACATGAGGCTCTCGTCGTAGGTCAGCTTGGTAATCTCGAAGGGTTTGTTACGATTGCTGCTAACGACTATTTTCCCCAGCCGTTCGGGCTGGCTGGCGCTCAGTTTGCCAATCAAGATGGTCTCCGGTCTTATGGAAATCTCCCCCTCGACAAACCCCGAGACCCTGATGACAATGTCTGGCTTTTGCGCCATGTCAGTGGCTAACCTGATAAATCCACCGTAGTTTCCCTGTTTGAGCTTATTAGCAACTTTCAGCTTGTACATCTTTCCTTCTACGATAGTTTCGAGCTTGTAGCCGACTTTTTCGCCGATATCGGTATCGGTGCCCATAATATGAAAGGGCGCTGCGGTCGCCCCCAGGTCCAAAACCGACTCTGAGAGCTGGTCTGCCATGCCGCGGAAAACGATATCGGTTGAGGGCTTGACATCGATAAAAGGCACAACTGCGCCCTGCACACTTACTACCAGTTCCGGGGTCTGTGGGTCATTGCTCCGGATGGTTGCTTTTTTATCGACCTTACCCGAATAGTTCTTCAGGCTCACTTTCATTTTCACTTTTCCCTCCCCCTTGGGAGGGATTTTCGGGTCAAAACTGACGGCCGTACACCCGCAGTCGACGCGGACATCTTCGATACGGAGTTCGGCATTCCCGGCGTTTTTCACAGTAAATTCGTGTTCGATCTCGTTGCCTTCCATTATTCTGCCGAAATTGTATTCGAGTTCTTTAACCTCGATCAACGGATGAGGCCGGACATCGGCCGCAGGCTGCTTTTCAGCAACGGGATAGGACCCCGCGAATGCCGGGCAGATCCAAAACAGGCTCCAGGCCAGGGCGATGAGCAGCGTCAACCCGCAGACGCCGGCACTTCTGCTTGCGCGCAGGCATACATGGGTGCGGCCCATCGAAGCGTCGAGATCAGCAATTGAAGCGGACTTTTTTGGCGTCAAAGAACCCGGACGGAAACCTGCGAAAAGAAGCTGTTTCCGAGTGCAAGTTTTCATTCACTTTCCCTTCCTATACAAAACAAAAAACCGGAAATTAAAAGACAACCCGGCGCCGGGCGCAGATTTTCAATGGCCTATCAGGTCGCGGGCAGCTACGATCTCGATTCCCTCTTCCCGTAAATATGCGGCCGCGTCCTGCAAAGATTTCAGGGTGGCTGCGCGGGGATGTCCGATTGCAATGGCCGTGCCTTTCGTTTTTGCCGCCCTTGCCAGCCGGACGATCTGGGACCGAACGGCAGCTTCGGAGGGGTTGTCGTCGAGGAAAATGTCGCGCTTGAGAGTCGACATCTTCAGCTCACGTGCCACCTTCCATCCCTTACTATCAGCGATGGTAACGCTATCGAGAAAGAAGAGGTTGCGGGCCTTGAGTTCCGCGAGTATGGCTCTCATCATTTCCGCGTCGCGAGTCACGCGCGAACCCATGTGATTGTTCACCCCGTCGAAGTAAGGCGAAGTGTCAAGGGCTTCCCAGATGTTGCGCCGGACTTCGTCGGCTGACATTGAAAGCAAAATCGCTCCCCGGCCGGGATTTTGACCCGGGTCAAGTGGCTCCATCGGAAGATGCAGAATGACTTCAATGCCTTTGAGATGGGCCATTTCAGCGATTTGGCGGCTGTGCGCCTGGTGAGGCAAAACAGAAAACGTAATGGGGAAGGGGAGCGTGGCGAACCGTTTAGCGATCTCAAGGTCCGGACCCAGATCGTCTATAACGATCGCTGCTCTGGCCGACTTGGGAGAAACATCCACCCGGGGCGCGGGCGGCCGCGGCGCGGGGACCATGGCCAGTGGCGGCAAGTCCCCGTTAAGGGGCGGTTTGACAGAATCATCGGCCGGAGACAAGGGACTTTCGGACTTTCTTTCCGGATGCAGATCGCCGCCGTGGGAGGCGGCGTTACCGAAGGCTTCGGGCCGGTCCTGACCCTTTCCGACTTTCGAGCTTACCCCTTCGGCCGGAGACAAGGGACTTTCGGACTTTCTTTCCGGATGCAGGTCGCCGCCGTGGGAGGCGGCGCTACCAAAGACTTCGGGCCGCTCTTGGCCCTTTCCAACTTTCGAGCTTACCTCTTCGGCCGATTTCCCGGAGGGCGCAGTCTGCACTTCCGGGCCACTTTTGGCCTTCTGAGCCAACAGATCGGCGGGCAGAGCGGGCAGGCGGCTGCCCTTTTCTCCAAGGTAAATAAGGGATGATAAAAGTATGACCGCCAGTACCCATGCAACCACGAGAAGGACAGGGGGCCGCTTTTTCGCAGCGGCGGAACGGGCTGCCGAAGGAGTTGCCTTACGTCGGCCCCCAGCCTTCCGGGTCTTATTGCGTTTTTCCGGCGGCGATTTCACCTGAATCCAGTACCGGGAGCTTACTTGTCTTGCGTCTTGGCCATTATCGAGAAGCCTTTGAGCAGATCGAGGGCCCGGCTCACCTGGTTGTCACCTTCAATGAATTTTACGGCTTCAGTCTTGGCCGCCTCTTCCTTACTTTGACTATCCTGCTTCACGCTATCAAAGTGCCTCGGGAGATCTTTTTCCCGAACACGCGAAAAGTCGTCGCCGGGGGCTGCTTCTTCAGCCTTCGTTGTCTCCTTCTTAACCACGATGTCCGGCGTGATTCCCTTAGCCTGGATCGAAGTTCCCGAAGGTGTATAGTAGAGCGACGTGGTGAGCCTGAGGGCCGACCCGTCGTTTAGCGGGATCACCGTCTGAACGGAGCCTTTGCCGAAGGTCTGCTCACCCATGATAATCGCCCTTTTATGGTCCTGAAGCGCTCCGGCAACGATTTCGGAGGCGCTGGCCGAACCCGAATTCACCAGTGTGACGATTGGATAGGTACGCGGCTTCGTCTTCTTGTGGGCCTCGAACCGCATTTTCTGATTTTCGAGCCGTCCACCCGTGTAGACGATCAGCCCTCCATCAAGGAACTCGTCGCTAACCTCAACAGCCTGATCCAGCAAGCCGCCGGGGTCGTTTCTCAAGTCGATTACCAGTCCCTGCAGCCCCGAGCCCTCAGACTCCAGTTGAGTCAACGCTTTACGAAGTTCGTTTGCCGTATCGCTCTGAAAACTCGAAATCCTTACGTAACCGTACCCCGCCTCCAACACCCGTGATTTTACGCTCTGGATGGAGATGATGTCCCGCACCAGTTCAAATTCAAGCGGCTTATGTTCGCCTTTCCTCAAAATCGTCAGTTTGACCTTGCTGCCTTTCGCACCTCTCATCTTCTGCACAGCGTCCATGAGAGACATATCCTGAGTGGTCACCTCATCGATTTTTACGATTTGATCGTTTGCCTGAATGCCCACCTTGTCCGCCGGGGTGCCTTCGAGCGGCGAGACAACGGTCAAAATATTGTCGCGGATGGTTATCTCTATCCCAAGGCCGCCGAACTTACCCTTGGTCTCGATTTGAAGCTCCTTGTAATCATCGGGCTTCATAAATGAAGAGTGGGGGTCCAACTCCCGAAGCATGCCGTTTATGGCGCCGTACATCAGCTTCTTCTGGTCCGTCTTTTCAACGTAGTTATCCTGTACGATCGACATAACGTCGCTGAAAAGCTTCAGGTACTGATAAGCTTCGGGATTTTCGGGGGCATTGCTCTTCGCCCTGATGTCTGTCCGGTTTCCGAAGACGAAGATCAAGCAACCGGCCAAAACGAGAAGTACAAATCTGGAGCGCTTTTTCAACATGGTGGGATTTCCTTACTCTATCGAAATGTGAACCCGGCGAGACTCAGGCTCCGGGTCTTGGAAACGATCCGGCACCGGCTGTGACCCGGCGCCATCGCGCCTGCGAAGTTCGCATTATAACTTAACAATGCCGCATTAAAAGGGTAAATCGATTCCCTCGGGCAAAAGGGGCCGCAATCCTGTAACGGACAGACCCTAACACAAATTGTGCCAAAAAGCACCCATATCTAATCGGTCTCCATCCGGAAATACGGGATGAGAAACCGGCAGTTTCTGAAGGTCAAGCTTTTGACCTCTTCTCCCCCTTTCCGCGCCTCCGCGCGTGATCCCTTCCCCTTTCCCGCACTCAACTGCACGCTCCGTAGATCGCGGCATACCTTTTGCTGGGCCTTTGCGGGGGATCTTCAGTTGGCCAACGGCTTTAGGCGGATAATGAACTCTCTTGCTCCCTGCGCCGAATCGATGGCTTTAGTCGAAGGAAAGGAAACGGCATGTTCGGTTCAGGGTTTTGGAGGTCGGCGAGTCATTTCTTGGTAAAGCCGATCAGTCGAGTTGTCCGGACGGTTAGCCTGCCCGCCCAAAATGCGACGGGCGCGCGAACGCGTCAGCCGCTAAAGCCCGGCGAACCGGCTCGCTCCGGTAAATCTTTCGATCAAATGTCATCTTTGGCCGAAACCACGCCTGGTGAAAGCACGGGGACTGGGGCGCACCTCCTGGAATCACGCACGGAAACGAACGCCAAAATGGAGGCAAGAACGGCGGAACTCGCCAGGGCCAACGAGGATCTGCAAATGGAGGTCGCCCAGCGCACGAGGACGGAACAGGCGCTTAGAGCGGCGCTAATGCGGGCAGAGGACGAAAAGTCGCGCTCAGAATCCATAATAGCCGGCATGAGCGACGGGTTGGTCATTTTAGATAGAGATTTCAAGATCGTTTATCGAAATGAAATTGCCAGGAGAACTTTCGGAGACCGTATCGGTGAATATTGCTACCGGGCTTCCTATAACAGGGACCATATCTGTGAAGCAATGTCCCGTTCTCAAGTGTTTCGACGACGGGAAATTGCATAAGGTCGGAAGAAGGAAAAAAGTAGATGATGAAACGGTTTATGTCGAGCTTGCAGCCTCACCCCTTAGAAAGGCTACCGGGGAAATAACGGGGGCCATCGTACTGTCAAGGGATATCACTCATCGGAAGCGGGCAGAGGAAGCTCTTGAAGAATCCAGGCAGCAGCTTGCGGACATTATCGACTTCCTGCCGGATGCCACCTTTGTCATCGACAGGGAAGGAAAGGTCATTGCATGGAACAGGGCCATGGAAGAAATGACCGGAACCGGCGCGGCGGCGATGCTTGGCAAGGGCGACTACGAATATGCCCTGCCCTTTTACGGAGAACGAAAGCCTTTACTCATAGATCTCGTTCTTGATCCCGGCGAGTCACTCGAAGCAAAGTATTTACCCATGGAGAAAACCGGATGCATTCTGACGGGAGGTTTCCATCTACCGATCTCAGGGGACGAGAAGCGCATCTTTTCGGCTCGGCGAGCGCTCTTTATGACTCCAAAGGAAATGTCGCCGGGGCGATCGAATCGTTACGGGATATTACGAGCCAGAAACGCATGGAAGAAGCGGTTGCCACGGCCGAAGAAAAATACAGGGAGATATTCGAAAATTCTGTGACAGGCATGTATCAGATTACTATAGAAGGCCGTTTCTTAAACCTCAATATTTCTATGGCCCGTATGCTGGGCTACGATTCGCCCGAGGAACTGTTGAGCGAGGCAGGCGATGTTCAGCATATCTATGTCCATCCGGAACGTCGCACTGAGTTCCTCCGCAGGGTTGAAAAGCAGGGGGCGGTCCGGGAGTTCCAGGTAGAGTTTTTCAGGAAGGACAAGAGCGTTGGATGGGTTGCCGTCAACGTTCGGGCCGTTCGCAGTCCGACGGGAGAAATCGCTTACCTGGAAGGCACCGCCAGCGACATCACAGACACAAAACTCCTCAAAGCCCAACTCGATCAGGCCCAGAGAATGGAGGCGATCGGGACGCTGGCCGGAGGCATCGCTCACGACTTCAACAATATCCTGACACCGATAATAGGCTACAGCGAACTCACGCTCGGTATGGTCCCGGAAGAGGGCAAGCTGAGCCACAACATCGAGACAGATCCTTGTTTCCGCCAACCGCGCAAAGGACCTCGTCAAGCAGATCCTGACCTTTAGCCGCAAGACCGAACAGGAAAAAAGGCCGGTGCAGGTCAGTCTCCTGGTGAAGGAGGCGCTCAAGCTGCTCAGGTCTTCGCTGCCTTCCACCATAGAGATCCGCCAGAGCCTTCATCCCGATGCGATCGAGAGCACCACAATGGCCGATCCCACCCGGATTCACCAGGTGCTCATGAACCTGTGCACGAATGCGGCCCACGCTATGCGTGCCGAGGGCGGAACGCTGGCCATTACCCTGGAGAATATAGATATCGGCCAATCCGCGGGGATAGGGTACCCAGACCTCAGGGCCGGACCTTACCTGAGGCTTTCGGTCGCAGACACGGGGTGCGGAATGGACGCCGCCGTACAGAGGCGGATCTTCGATCCGTACTTCACCACGAAGGGACCTAACGAGGGGACAGGCCTTGGCCTTGCCGTGGTCTACGGCATCGTCAAGGACCTGTCAGGGTCAATCGCCGTTTCGAGCGAACCCGGCAAGGGGGCCACATTTGATGTCTATTTCCCGAGGACGGAAACGATTCCGGCGCCTTCGACTGAATTGTCGGAGATTCTGCCGACCGGACATGGCCTGGTCCTGGTGGTCGATGACGAAAAATTCATTGTCGATATGATCGAGGAGATGCTCGAAACCCTGGGTTATGAGACGGTCCCGAGGTATAGCAGCGTCGATGCCCTCGAGGCTTTCAGGGCCAGGCCCCAGAGCTTTGATCTCGTTATAACCGATATGACTATGCCTCACATGACCGGGCTCGACCTGGCCAGGGAAATCCTGGCGACCCGCCCGCGCACCCCTATAATCCTCTGCACCGGTTTCAGCGAAATGCTCGATGAGAAAAGAATTAAACAACTGGGGTTCGAAGGACTTCTCCTCAAGCCCGTATCCACGCGCGACCTGGCGGTTGCCGCCAGCAAGGCCGTGTCTCGGACAAAAGCGGACGCGGGGAAGGCGAAAACGCAGACGCGGTGACACGGGTCTCTTGTCAGCGGCTCTGACCAGCGCCTGAATACCCACGGGAACTGGCTCCGCCCCGACCGGCGGCCGCGGACGCAGCCCTCCCGCCGGCGCCACAGGGCCGATCGGCATCGGTTCGCACGCGGTTTCCGAGGGTGCTTTGCACCGGGGACCAAGTTTCACCCGTGTTGTCCGAACGGGCTGAGGCACCGTTTGGAGGTGGCGGACGGAAGACCCCATTGTTACCGGGACCGTTTAAATTTCTCACGGCCGTAACCGGGTTCGCCGGGACGCGATTGGCTGCCGAGGGATTTCCTATCCTCGAACCCGGCGATGCCACAAGATTTTCCACGTTCCCAGTCACCGGGTTTACTCTGGCGGCTATTCCGGTAGCCTTGTCGACTGTGTGGTTCGTGACCCTTGTCTGCGGCCCGTCGTGCTGGTGATCCCTGATGACGATATCAAAGTCTTTTAGAATGAAATATCCACGAAACCGGGATCCGGCCCACCGGAACCGGCAGGGCACCCAAACGTAGAGACACGAATAGCAGGGCGGCGCAGAATAGGTGACGACCGGAGGACCGTTATCGGAATAATATTCATCGTCTGGCCCGGGATGGCCCTCTGCCTCCGGCGGTCCTTCAGGCTGCGAGCCCGGGCCGTCCTCTCCCTTTTCGGTTTGCACGTAGAAACCCATGCCGGCGCAGACGTTATCGACCGCTACCGATGCATCGCCACCCGGCATGAGGAGTTTGCCCGAGTCGGCCACATTAACGGCACTCTCCCTCAGTTCTACAATGATATCAGGTGTAACGGGATAATCGGAGATCCATCCGTTGCGGGGCGCAATACCTATGGAAGCCAGTTCGGTTTCGGCCTCGATTTCATCGGCTATGGCGCCATTCAAAAGCCCCTGTGCAAGGCCTACGGCGAGATCGCCTTCCCTCACCAGCGGCTGCGATACCGGAGGATCTGCACCGGCATTCGCATCAGCAACCAAAAACACGAGCAACAAGACCGCGGCAAGGACCCCAATCCCACCCTTCTTTCATTTGACGCTCCAAAGTCTGCACCAGGCGGTATCCATTCGGAAGACTGCAACCAGTCTACTACAGAGGCCCGTTTCGGAGTAATCGTTTCCTGTGAATATTTGTAAAGCCCAAGGTGATTGTGCAGGCATGGAACCGTTTGACTCACGCATTCCGTGAGGCGCTGAGGCATAAATGATACCTTTCCTCGCCATCAAATATTTGGTAAGACTTTCAAGCAGGAACCGCCATGAGACTTCAAGGAATTCTTTTCGTGAAATTCACGGACCCTGCGCATTGCGGGGCAGCGGGTTTTCAAGAGGAATAGAAATGATACCGCGTCCCTACCGCTTCGGGCTTTTAGTCCCATTGGTATTCGTGCCGCTTTTTACCCTCGCCGTGATGTGTGTGTTTCAATGGCTCAAACACCTCTTATTGCCTCACCTCACCATCTGGGATTCCCATATCCATACCATCCTTTTCATAACTGCCGCCGCCGTGGCCGGGGGATTTATTGCGTGCAGGTATCTTGAAGCCCGGTCGCTCCTGGCGTCGATTGTCGAATCCTCCGATGACGCGATCGTAGGCATCGCGCTGGATGGGACCATCCTGAGCTGGAACAAGGGGGCGGAAAATATCTATGGTCATCTCGCCAGGGAAGTATTGGGAAAGCCTTCTTCCACCGTTTTACCCTTCGCTCGGCCAGGCGATGTGTGCACCGTCCTTGCCAGAATAAGGCGGGGGGAAAATGTGGAGCACTTTGAGACCACGTTTATTCGCAAAGACGCAAAAAAGGTACACGTTCATCTAAAGGTCTCACCCATTCTCAACGCCGCCGGTCAAATAATCGGCGCCTCTACGATCACCCGGGACATTACCAGGGGCAAAGAGGCGCGGGAGGCACTACGCAAAAGCGAAATCCGCCTGGCGCGCACCCGTGCTTTTTCCCTGGTAATGGTGGCCCACCTCGGACTTGACGGGCGATGGCTCAAAGTGCCCCCCCGGCTATGCGAACTGCTCGGATATTCCGAAGAAAAGATGCTGTCTCTCACCTCCGAGGACGTCACTTTTCAAGAGGACTTCGAAGAGGAGCGCGACCATTGCCGGGACCTGATTCTTGGTAAGGTCAAGTCTGTAGACCTGGAGAAGCGCTGCATAACGCAGGATGGCAGGCTCCTCTGGTTTTACGTGAATTATTCC
>CAWGZP010000231.1:0-32745 GCA_963826655.1 uncultured delta proteobacterium | reverse complement strand
GAAGCAAGGCCCCCTTCCCTCAGCAGTTTCCCCGTAGTGAACTGTTACGAAGAGTTCCTCGCGAGACCCGCAAAATCCCCCCTGCCCCCCTTTAAAAAAGGGGGGGGCTTGCCACGTCTTTTCATGGTTTCAGGGTGTCCTGGGGGGACGTGAGATACTGCTACGAAAAGTTTTGATGGGTTGCGCTCCGCTCCACCATCCTACGGATCTTTACAAAAGGGGGGTGATCGCCACGTCTTTTCATGGTTTCAGGGTGTCCCGAAGGGACGTGAAGAGCTGTCTCGAAAAGTCTCGCGAGACCCGCAAAATCCCCCCTGCCCCCCTTTAAAAAAGGGGGGGGGCTTGCCACGTCTTTTCGTGGTTTCACGGTGTCCCAACGGGACGTGAGGAGCTGTTATGAAAGGAGACCCGGGGATTAATGATTCCGAAATTACTAAATCCTTCCAGGCGGGGGATGGTCTGCGCCTTCATCTCTGCAAAGCCTGCAACTCTTGAGTTATATCGCTAACCACCCCGGCCCAGTCGCCAGGGCTTTTTTGGCGGAATAGTCGCGCGCTGGGATACCATGGGGAATCACGGCGATCGAGCAGCCAACGCCACTCGCCGGAATGCCTCAGCATAATCCAGACCGGCTTCCCGAGTGCTCCCGCGAGGTGTGCAATGACTGTATCGACGGTTATGATCATGTCGAGATTTTCAATGAGGGCGGCTGTGTCCCCGAAATCCGATAGTTTTTCACCCAGGCGGTTGATCTCAGGAGTGGCCTCCAGCACCTGTCTGTCCTGGTCGGGGATTTCTTTTTGCAAACTTATGATCTCTATGTCAAGACGCATCAGTGGACCAAAGGTTTCCAATCCCATGTCACGTGTGCGGTTGACAGGCTCGCGCCTGCGCCCAGCCCAGACCAAGCCGATCCTTGGCCTGGTGCGCGGTCCAAGCTGATTTCGCCACTTCTCGACCTGGCCGGTTTCTCCACTCACGTAAGGAACATCTGCTGGAATCGATTCCAGTGTAGTGCCAAATGCCAGAGGCAGGCTCATCAATGGACAATTGAAATCGTGGGGAGGCAACTCATCCCCGAGGGCGATAACCGATGCGCGGCAATCGAGTGTCTTAGCCAATGACAGCAACACGGTGGGCACGCGAAGAATCGTCGACCCGGCGGTTTGTGCCACTAACGGCACATAACGCATAAATTGAATGGTATCCCCAAATCCTTGCTCGGCCCAGAGCAGAATGGTCTTTCCCGTGAGATCTTCTTCCCCGAGCCACAAGGGGCCAGGCGACCTCAATTTTACAGATTCTAATTGGGGGGTTTCCCACCTCGATTCATACTCCAGGAAGCCTTTCTTAAAATCTCCCTTGACCAACCTGGAATGACTTCGTTCCATCTTCGCTTCAGCTAAGTCGGGCTTGTATGCCAATGCCTGATCGTAGCTTTCAATGGCTTCATCGATTCGGGCAAGCTTTTGCAGTATATTGGCACGATTGTAAAATAAAGACGCACTACGCGGCGCCAGTTCAAGTGCGCGATTATAACTTTCAAGGGCGTCTTCAGGTCTATCAAGGTCTAATAACGAATTCCCTCGCCTGTTTAAAACGTCTACAATACGGTTCACATATATTTCCAAAGCCAGGTTGTAGGTATAGACGGCATCGTCATCACGGTGCAGGCGCTGCAAAATATCGCCCCTCTTAAGAAGCATTTCAACATTGCGTTGGGTTCCCGCAAGAATTCGGTCACAGTTTGCCAATGCATGCCTTAGACACTTATCGCGCAACTCGCGTACCTGCGTGTTGCCGCTACACTTCAAGAAGAGATCAAAGCACTCGATCGATTCTTCATATCGGGCCGATTCGAATAGAATAATTCCTTTTTCCACGAGCACCGGGAAAAACTTGGGATCGATGCGAGTCGCTTCTTCGATGCGGCTCAAGGCTTCTTCATAGCGCTTTTCCCGGCGCAGGGCAACGCTCTGAGACATTAAATCGATTATTTGTTGAGCCTGCGGGTGGTTCGGCATTGCTTCTATCGTGTTTGGCATAGCTTTTCTCTTCAGGGTCTTTGTCTTTTTGCTTAATGGTCCTTTGTCCCCGGGGGCATTGTCCGCTCAGGGCTCTATTGTCACGGTAATCGTCATTTCTTTCTTATTGCGCTCGATGAGGAGCTTGTAATTGGGTCCCCCCCGGGAGAGCACATGCAGTATCTCTTCGGCGCTCTTGACCGGCGAGCCGTCGACTGAGACGATTATGTCGCCTTTTTTTAGACCGGCGGCGGATGCGGGGGCGCCGGGTAAAATTTCCTGGATTTGGACTCCCTTGCCGGTGGCTGCCGGCTCGATTATTACGCCGAGCCTGGGCCGATGTGCGGATTGTTCGGATTTGTCCGTTATGATAACGTAATCGGCGAGGCCGGGGTCCTGTATAGTGTAGGGATAGTCTATCGGAACAGGGGCTATCGTAGTGTAAGCGTCGGGTTTCCTGAGGTGGGTGAGATAAGGTACGCCGAGCCGGTCGCTGATATGGCCTTTACCGATTGTGACCAAAATCTTGCATTTCGCGTCTATCTTTTCAAGTTGCCCGGCAAGGGTTTGGGCCATGGTCTCCTCCCAGGCCAGCTGGGCTTCGAAGAAGGATTCGAAATCTTTGATCGCATCTTTTCCGTGCGCCATAAACGCTTTTTGGACCCGGAGGCGGTTGCGGGAATCATCGAGATGAAATTCGCGGGCCACTTGTGACCGTTCCTCGGGCGTAAGAGAATCAAGGCCGTTGTGTGCTATTTTTTTAACCACCTCATTCGGGGCATTGAGGCCGAGAACGGGCATGTGCCTCTCTTTCTGGAAATCTATCAGGCCGCGATAGAGCTGATAGGGAAATCCCCAGACGTCCTGCCACCTGACATCTTCGAGAAAGCTGTCCTCCGACATCTCCCCCCGGATGTAGCGGTCCAAAATCGGTTGCGCGGCGACCGGAAACATTTCCATTCCCAGTTCCACGCAATGCCCGTCCTGAGAGAGTTTCTCAAGGATCTTCGAGTTGGACCTTGTGGTCGTTTTCGCTCGTGTGCATTTCTCCCACATAGACGACGGATACATTGGAGAGCCTGCTGATTAGTTCGTCGATGCCGATCACTTTACCGGTGGCAGTCTCAACGACGTCGCCGACCTGAAGCCCGGTTGCCTTGGGTTGCACAGGGGAGGGCGGGACGATTCCACTTACGGCCGAACAGCCGGACATCAGCAAAAGCGCAAGGCAGATCGTACATAACCGGCCTGTGCATAGCTGCGGGAAATTTGCCGGCACGTGAGGCTTAAAGCATAAGCGGCTCGGGATCGATGCCATTAGTGGTCCTCCAAAATCGAAAAGTCGGCGCCCCTCTTCGAGTCTGTTCGAAGATGAGCTTCCGGAATCCATTGTGGACAATAAAGCTTTGATAGAATAAAATCACCTATAATTCATAGGTAACTCCATAAAGCGTAAGAAGGCTTGGGCTTGCGGGATTGCTTTTGGCACGCTGCCCAGGTGTTAGAGGCTGAGCCCGGTGAATTTCCGGCGGAAACCTCTTACACTTTTCCGGCATATAAAGGGCCGAGACGCCTATTGGAGCAGTTGGCATTAATCGTAAATTCCTGACGGGAAAAAGGCATGATAGGTTTCAAAAAGGTCCCCTTTCAACTCGGCTCGGAAATCCTGCTCCGTTCATTCTCGAATCCTTCGCACAAAACAAAGAGCAAGGTTGTCGGCGTGGTTGAAAGAGAGTTTATCATGATTGAGGAACCTGTATTTGCGATAAGCGATCACGTCAGTGCGATTGTCGAGGATGATTTCCTGATAGCCTACTTGTATGACGGCTATTTATTTACATTCAAGAGCAGGTTTTATAAGAAATTAATAAAGAATATTATTTGTATCGATTATCCTGAGACCTTTCAAGTTGAACAATTAAGAAAAGAGACAAGAGTAAGGGTGAATCTCGAGGCCGAATTGGTCATAAGCGATATGGAACTCCCAGGGCTTGTTAAAGATATTAGCGAGGACGGCTGTTCATTTGAATTGCCGAAAATAATATCCTTATTTAAGGGACTCCCGCTTAGAGCAACATTCACGCTTCCAAACGATCAATTGATAAAACATTTGCAATGCGCGGTAACGGTCGTGAAATATAGCCAGATTCATAAAAAGACAAGTATTGGGGCTACATTTTCAGGCCCCGCGGAAGAGATCTCAAAGATACGCGAGCTGGTTAAATTCTGTATGCGATTTAAGGTATAGTCGTCGGAAGCGAGGAGCAGGGAGAAGGAAGCGGGGAAGGTAGTCCGGCCCCTTGCGGGCGTTCTTTCCGAACTTTTTTCGCGCTGTCGTGTGACCCGGGGTCCCCGGGAACTTGCGGATTGTGAAGCTCTCGAAGATTTATCGCAGCGGGTGTTGACTTCGGATACCATGTGCTTATGGAATTGCTCGATTAAATCTGCTAAATTGAGCTCTGTACCGGGTTAGTTTGCGGTTTCAGCCGCCGGGGCCTGCAATAACGGCCGGCGTTACAGGAGAAGGGCAAGTGTTTCTTAAAGGCATTATTTCGGTTTTTTTGATTCTGTCGTGGGCGGTTCTGTTTAATCCGTTATGTGTGGCCGCTCCGCTGATGGTTGAAAAAAACTTGTTCTCAACGGACCGCAAACCTCCTTCGCCGGAATCCATGGATACATCCGCCAAGGCAGCCAAGCCCGGGATGGCGCTTGGAAATATGCAACTCGACGGGGTGATTTTTCAGAGCAATGAGAAAAAGGCTGTAATGCGGATGAAAAACCAATCGGCCGGTCCGGCGGGTGGGAAGGCGCACTCTGCGTCCCCTTACATGACGGTTCGAGAGGGCCAGATGATCAGCGATTACCGAGTGGCGAAAATCGAGCCCAAGAGCATTTCACTCGAAAAGGATGGCCAGACGTTTACTCTCGGTCTTTTCGCCGAGAATAAAGTGCTTTCTCCAGTGGCCGCGCCCGCACCCGCGGCGCCTCCGCCTCAGCAGGCCGCGCCTCCGCCCGAAGTTGCCCCGCCGGAAGCTAACGTCAATCAACCGGGCGCTCAAGTTCAGCCGGGCGTAAATCCGGAAAACGGCCCCCAGGCTGCCGTTCCCAATCCAGGCGGTCCCCGCAACCGCGGCCGGCAGCCTAATCCCAACGCGCAACAGAATGTGCAGGACCCCTCCGCAGAGCAGGACCAGCCCGCCGAAACCATTGAGGAAAATTAAGCAGGATGGGTATCGGGATACCGTTTTCGGTATGAATTGGGATCGACATGCGAAATACGAAGAAAAAAATGGGCGCTCCAATAAGGGCGCCCATTTTCATCTAAGTTACTGCTCCATCCGGAAAAAACAGTTCAAAATTCGGGTTCCCGGAATGCCCGCCATACCAGCGTACCGGGAGCTTGCGTTTGCAACTCTCATCTTGCCGTTGCACTTTGTATAAGACGGTTGTCTATGAGATCCTGCACGACTGCCGGTTCTGCAAGGGTGGAGGTATCGCCGAGATCCTGGATCTCGTTTGCGGCGATCTTGCGCAGGATACGACGCATGATCTTGCCCGACCGGGTCTTTGGCAGCCCCGGCGCCCACTGAATGTGATCCGGGGTGGCAATGGCGCCGATCGCCTTGCGGACCCAGTTGATCAACTCCTGCCTGAGTCCTTCACTGGGTTCCCTGTCCGCCTTTAGTGTCACATATGCATAGATTCCCTGGCCCTTGATATCGTGCGCAAAACCGACAACTGCCGCTTCAGCGACCGCGGCGTGTGAAACCAGGGCGCTTTCTACCTCTGCGGTGCCGAGTCGATGGCCCGAAACATTGATTACGTCGTCAACGCGGCCCGTTATCCAGTAATAGCCGTCTTCGTCGCGCCGGGCGCCATCGCCCGTGAAGTATAGCCCGGGATAATTGCTGAAATAAGTCTGTTTGAAACGTTCGTGGTCGCCGTAAATTGTGCGAAGCATGCCGGGCCAGGGCTGTTTTATCACTAGATACCCCGATCCCGGTCCTTCCAAAAAGTTACCTTCAGGTGTGATGATGGCAGGTTGGACGCCGAAGAAAGGCCTTGTGGCCGAACCGGGCTTTAGGGCAGTCGCGCCGGGAAGAGGCGTAATCAGAATACCGCCGGTCTCCGTCTGCCACCAGGTATCCACGATCGGGCAGCGGCCCTCACCGACGACATTATAATACCACATCCAGACCTCGGGATTGATTGGCTCGCCGACAGTTCCGAGAAGCCTTAATGATTTTCTGGAAGTCTTGGTTACCGGCCCCTCACCCTGTCTCATTATTGCCCGGATGGCGGTCGGAGCGGTATAGAGAATATTTACCTGGTGCTTGTCGCAGACGTCCCAGAAACGTGACCAGTTGGGATAATTAGGAATGCCTTCGAACATCACAGTGGTCGCCCCGTTTGCCAGGGGGCCATAAACTATGTAGCTGTGGCCCGTTACCCAGCCGATGTCGGCGGTGCACCAGTAAATGTCGCCCTCGTGGTAGTCGAAAACATACTCATGCGAAAAAGCGGTATAGACCAAATAGCCGGCCGTGGTGTGAAGGACCCCCTTTGGCTTGCCTGTTGAACCCGACGTGTAGAGAATGAAGAGTGGATCCTCGGAATCCATCGGTTCCGGAGGGCAGTCGGCCGAAGCCTTGCTCATCAACTCTTCCCAATCCAGATCGCGGCCCGGGGTAATGGGTACATTGGCGCCCGTGCGTTTGAACATAATTACATTGCTGACGTCGGGGCATTTGTCGAGCGCTTCGTCCGTATTCAGTTTAAGAGGCACGGTCTTGCCGCCGCGAAGCCCTTCATCGGCCGTGATCACAATGTTTCCACCACAGTCCAGAATGCGGCCGGCAAGGGATTCGGGTGAAAAGCCGGCAAAAACGATTGAATGAACTACGCCGATGCGGGTGCAGGCTAACATGGCGATAGCCAGTTCGGGAATCATCGGCAGATAGATGGTCACCCGGTCTCCCTTCTTCAAGCCGAGAGATTTGAGTACATTTGCAAACTTGCAGACCTGCTCGTGAAGTTCTCTGTAGGTAATTTTCCTGCTGACTTTGGGATCGTCGCTTTCCCAAATGATTGCAACCTGGTCGCCCTTTGTCTCCAGGTGACGGTCGAGGCAGTTGTAGGAGACGTTCAGCTTTCCATCCCGATACCACTCGATCCGGATGTCGCCGGTAAAGCTTCCGCTCTCTACCTGAGTAAACGGTTCAAACCAATCGATCTTTTCCGCGGCATCTCTCCAGAACCCCTCCGGGTCCTTTACTGAGCGTTCGTACATTTTGAGGTAGTTTTCGTCATTACAATGCGCTTTTTTTGCCAACTTTTCGGGCACGGGAATGAGGTTAGCCATTATGATCCTCCTATGGCGTTGAGGGGTGGTAAGAACTACTAACCACTAACCGCTTTATTGCGCGGCAATAGAATAAAAGCGAGAGAGACGATTGGGAAGGTCCGAAAGAAATAGAAGGTCCGAAAAAATAAATGGGGTTATACTAGCAGGGAGAAGTGCTTTCGGACGTACAAACTGAAGCGGAACCTCGTTAGTGTCAATTATCAATCGCAAACTCTAAAGTCAACGGAAAAGCTTTGAAAAAGAAGATAATCATTCAGCCGGTTTTTTCCGGGTCATCCGGTAAATTGAGTGCTCATGGCTTGGGTGGGGCACCCCAAACGCAGAAAAAGACCGTAGCTTGCGAGGAGCGGAAGCCCAACCCATCGAGTTTTTCCGAACCGTGGCCGGCGATGTGCCGAAAGGCTTTGTGAGCGGTGTTTAGTACAAAAAAGCACAAGACTTTAAAAATTGGGCCGATGTGTTGAAAAAGTTCCGGAAATGTGTTTTCATACGCCCACTCGAATGCTGGTGGCTCACGTTGATCCGTTGGTTTTACTGAATCCCCCTCTCGTACGATCTTGTTCTTCCCGTTGATCTTTCCTTTCGTCTTTGGAAATAATAATTAGCCGTTATAAATGTTGTAACTTGGCGAATTTACGGGTAAATGTAGATTCGTATCCGAACATGAACATCTTGGGAGCGCAGCGAATGAATGAGCTTTATGAGTTCCTCTCCGGGCCGGCCTTATGGGCCGCTTTTGTCTTATTTATCGTGGGCCTGATTGTCCGGGTGACCTATCTTTACGGATTGAGTAAAGAACGCGACAGGGTCTTTTACAATCACGTGGATCTGAAATGGGGGCTTCGCTCGATTTTCCACTGGCTGGTCCCCCTTGGAAGCGTATCGTTGCGGACTCAGCCCCTTTTCGGCATAGCCTTCTTCGTGTTCCACGTATGCCTGTTTGGCGTTCCTCTCTTCCTGCTCGCGCACAATACACTCTTCTATGAAGCTTTTGGGTACAGCCTCCCTTCGCTGCCCGATTCCCTCGCCGACATTTTCACGGTGGTCTTCCTGCTGTCGGCCCTCGTGCTGCTGGTCAGAAGAATATTGCGGCCGGAAGTGCGGATTCTTACCACCGCCTGGGATTATTTTCTGCTCATTTTGACCTGTGCGCCTTTCATTACCGGTTTTCTCGCCTATCACCAGATCGGTCCCTACAAACTGATTTTGAATCTGCATGTTCTTCTCGCTGAAGTACTGCTCGTCATCATCCCATTCAGCAAGCTTGGCCATATAATCCTTTTCCTGCCTTCGCGCGCTTTCATCGGCTTCGAAATGGGAACGCGGCGTGGTGCAAGGACCTGGTAACCGTCCCATTTCAATGTCGAAGATGGGGTTTGAGTATTTTCTCGAGGAGAATCGAATAAAATGAGTGAAGCTCTTCAAAAGCCTAGTGACGCTCTTCAAAAGCCTGTCGACGCGAATAAGATAAAAGAGCTTTTGGACCTGAACGATGGAGCCAGGATCAAAACGTGGTTGAGCATCTGCTCGCGTTGCGGTCTTTGTGCCGAGAGCTGCTTTTTCTATCTTGCAAAAGATAAGGACCCCAAGTTGAGCCCTGCTTATAAGGTGAGGGCCACACTGGGAGAAATCTATCGCAGAAAAGGCAAGGTTGACCGGGAGTTCCTGCAGAAAAGCTACGATATCATCTGGGGCCAGTGCACGATGTGTAAGCGCTGTTCGCTCTACTGTCCGTTCGGTATCGACATAGCGACAATGATCGCTACAATGCGCGCAATCTGCAACTCCCAGGGGGTGGTCCCGGAAGGCTTGGCCAGGACTTCGGACAATTACCGCAATACCGGCAATCAGATGGGGATGAGCACGGAGGACTTTGTCGAGACATGCTCATGGATGGCCGAGGAGACGGCCGAAGAATTGAGAGGACTGGAGATTCCCGTCGACAAACCGGGCGCCAGAATAATGTATACTGTGAATGCCAGGGAACCAATGTACTATCCGCAGGATATCGCGATGGCGGCGAAGATATTCACTGTGGCCGAAGAAAGTTGGACCATACCCAGCACGGGCTGGGATGACACCAACCTGGCGATGTTTGCCGGGGACAGAGCGCTGGGCGGGCAAATCGTCAAAAACATGTATCAGAAAGCCCTTGAACTCGGGGTCCAGGCAATCGCGATCACCGAATGCGGGCACGCATACAGGTCGGCGCTTTTCGAAGGTCCATACATGGCCGGCTACCGTGACGGCAAACCTCCTGTTCCGATCGTCCACTCGGTACGGCTTTTCTATGAATACCTGAGGGACGGGCGGATCAAGATCGATCCCGACAAGATGCTCACAGAGCCGGTAACATATCAGGATCCCTGCAATGTTGGCCGAAACGGCGGACTCTGGAAAGAACCCAGAGAAATCATGAAGTACATCGCCAAAGACTTCCGTGATATGACCCCCAACGGCGTCTACAATCACTGTTGCGGCGGCGGCGGCGGCTTTATCCCGATGGGGGCCGAATTCAAGAAAAGAAGGATGGAATCCGGAAGGATAAAGGCCGAGCAGATAAGGGCCACCGGTGCGAAAATCGTTATCTCTCCCTGTCATAATTGTTTCGATCAGATCAAGGACCTCAACAAGGAATACGATCTCGGAATCAAGGTGGTTTCATTTAAAGAGGTCATCTGCGAGTCGATGATCCTTCCGGAGAAGTTCAAACCCGTTGAAACCCCTGATGAGGGTGGGCAGGACTAAAACGTTGCGGAAGGCAATTTTCGAAATAAAGTGGAGCTGAAAGGAATTCTGATGACATATATTAAACTTCTGCTGGTTGTCCTTGCTCTTGCCGCTTTTGTTGGTTTCATCCCGTTGGCACATTCTCAGGAAGACACCATAGTGCTTAATCATCCTGAGCTTAATCCACACCAGCGGCCCCTGGTCGAGTTCAATCACAAGCTTCACTCTGAAAACAAGCTGGACTGTACCCGGTGCCATCATGATTTTGATGCATACTTGAACAACCGGGGTGGTGAAGGGCAGCCGTGCGATACCTGTCACAAAACGCAAGCCTATGATAATGTGTCCTCATTGAAAGAAGCCTTTCACGTGCAGTGCATAGGTTGTCATGCGAGCATGAAAACCGGACCGGTCACCTGCGGTGAGTGTCACGTTCGAAAGTAGTTCGAGGCATTTGGCGCGATCCTCGACGTTATTTCCTTCCGATTTCGATCTCTAAGATGGGACACCTGCAAATCGAATCTTCCCGGTCCGGGATGTGTTGCGTCCTTCATGGGCGTACGCATCCCGAACTGGGTCCTTGTTTTATGGTTCTATTCCTAATAGAATTAAGCTTTCGAAATTGGCGAAAACGTGAGGATGTGTCTTGGAAACACGTGCGAAGGCCAGAAGGAAGGCCTGCTATTATAAAGTTCTGGGGGTTTCTGTTCGCGCCACTCAAGAGCAGATACGGAGCGCCTTCCGGTATCTTGCGATGAAGCTGCATCCGGATCGCAATCCCGGCAATCCAATGGCCGCCGAGCGTTTTCGGGAAGTCCGCAGGGCCTATGAGATCTTGCAGGACCCCGTCTCGCGCAGAAAATACGATAGAATGCGAGGCTACAGGAAATCGAAGAGTGACTTATCCGATTCCTCCTGGACCGACATTCACAGCGATGGGGGAGAGGCCTCCTCATTTGACGAGATATTTCAGGACCTGTTCGGGATAGGCAAGCGCCATGTGAGGACGAGCCGGATCAGTGACATCAGGTTCGACCTCCAGATTTCGAGAAGCTCTCTAGTAAACGGTGGCTTTCACGAAGAAATCAGTTATGTGAGGGCGGTCTTTTGCCGAAATTGTACTAACAGGTCCTGGACGGCTGGATGCCAATTATGCGGCGGCGCCGGGGAGCGTGAGGAGACCTGTTCGCTACGGGTCTGGATCCCGGAGGGAATCGTGGATGGAACAAGAATCCGGGTGGCTGGCGCAGGGGACTTTCCTTTCCCTGCTGCATTACCCGGCGATCTGATTCTGCTCGTGCAGATAATAGAGGGGTGCTGAAGCAAGAAGATGGCAACCGGTGAACTGAGTCATATCGATGAACAGGGCCGCCTGAGAATGGTGGACGTGAGCGAAAAGGAGCCAACGTGGCGTGAGGCGCGGGCAGAGGCGTTTGTCAGTCTGTCTGCCGAGACCTTGCGGCGCATCGGCGCCGGAGACATTCGCAAGGGTAATGTGTATGAAGCTGCGAGACTTGGCGGGATAATGGCTGCAAAACGGACTTGGGAGCTTATTCCGCTTTGCCACCAGCTTCAGTTGACTGCAATCGAGGTGGATTTTTTCCCCGATGAGTCGAAAAGCGAGATCAAGATCACCTCACGTGTCAAAACCGCCGACAGGACCGGTGTCGAAATGGAAGCGCTTGTTGCCGTCACAAATGCGGCACTGACCATCTACGACATGTGCAAGGCTATTGATCGTGGAATGACCATCCGCGACACACGCCTGGTTTTCAAGACGGGTGGAAAGAGCGGGTTGTTCGAGCGTAGTTAGCTTTTGATTTACCTTTACTCGCTTCGGCGATTGTGTTAGACGATAACGTTCTGAATCTGCCCAGCGGAGTTGAATATGGATAAGGAAACCCAGGAATATTTCAAGGAACTCCTTTTACAGCGACTGGATGAACTCTATTCGGAAGCCGAAAAAACGGTGGCCGGAATGGGGGGTAATGAGGAAAACTTCCCTGATCCCACCGACCGGGCGACCCTTGAGTCCGACAGGAATTTCATGCTCCGCATCCGCGACCGGGAACGAAAGCTGATCGTCAAGATTCGCGAGGCACTGCAAAGGATTGAGGAAGGTAATTTCGGGCTGTGCGAAGAATGTGGTGACGATATCGGTTTCGAACGCCTCAGCGCCAGGCCGGTCACGACTTTGTGTATCGAGTGCAAGCGAAAGCAGGAGGCCGTAGAGCGCGCTAGAGGTGCATAGTCCCATGAAACGGTAATTTTAGTCCCACCCACCGGGCCGCTCCAGACCTCGAGAATATTCGCAGGGTGGGTGAAGCGGAGCGCAACCCGGAGCCTTAAATCGAACAAGTACCTTACGTCCCACCTGATCCGTTCCCGAACCACGAAAAGACCCGTAGGATGGGCTAAGCGGCAACCCGGCCCACCGTCCCCGGCGTAGTCCAGCCCCGCCTCTTTTTCAAATCAGGCAATTTCAGTTCGCGCCTTCGACGAGAGAGACGTCGCCTACCCAGATAGTCTGCTGTGACCCATCTTTTTCAAGGAGCAGGAGCGCTCCTTCGGAATTGAATCCTTGCGCCTGCCCGGTTATTTCACGGTCTCCGCATGTCACCGTGACGGTCCTGCCCAGTACTGCCGAATGCGCCTCGAATTCAGGGATGAGAGCCGAGATCCCTTCTTTGACAAAGAGGTCGTAGTCCCGCTCGAAGTGTTTGAGGAACTGCAAGAGCACCCGCTGTCTCTTGACCGGAAAGCCCGCTTCTATTGCTATCGAAGTAGCAGGGTATCGAAAAGGGCCGGCCATTTCCTCTCTGCTGTGATTAACATTTACCCCGATTCCCATCACGATGAATCGTGAGAAGTCCTGGTCCGACTGGGTCTCTGTGAGGATTCCCGCCACCTTCCTGCCATTTATCAAAACGTCGTTTGGCCATTTGATGGAAGCGATTATGCCGAACTCCTCACGCAGTGTCTTCACAAGGGCAAGTGAGCCGATGTAGGTTGACTGGGGCGCAATCCGGACAGGAAGTCGATTTCTTAGCAGAATCGAGAGATAAATGCCCCGGTTTGGAAGCGATATCCACTCGCGCCTCAAACGCCCACGACCTTTTGTCTGTTCCTCTGCGACGACCAGGGCGCCGTGAGCGGCGCCCTCAGCTGCCAGCAGCAGGGCATAATCGTTTGTGGAGCCTATCGTCTCGAGGTAGTAATAGGAATGAGCGAGCCATTCGGTTTCGAGATTCGGGACGATCTCCTTATGGGCGAGTGAGTCCGGGACCTCCACAAGCCTGTAGCCTACCCTTGGTTGACTTTGGATTTCGTAGCCCATACTCTTGAGCCTGTTCATATGTTTCCAGACGCCGGGCCGGCTGATGCCCAGTCTTCCGGCAAGGTCCTCACCGGATACGAAGTTGCCCTCGTTCTCCTTGAGGATTTTGAGGATTTCCAACTGCGTTTGCCTTGCCGGTTCCCCATCCGCCATTTCTTTAGCCCTGATTCTTACGAGGTCTCATTTACTTCAGCCGCAAAGGCAAACCCGCTGTAACAAGGTGAACCGAAGCGCAGACTTGAGCGAGCCTCTGGTTAGTCGATCCGGAGAGGTCCCGGAATCTTCGTGCGAGCCCATTTTCCGGCACAATTCCCGCCCCTACCTCATTAGAGACTATGACCAGCGGATAATCCACGGACTTTACAGAATTGCACAGCCCTTCAACCGCCGCTTCCGGTTCTGCCGACGCCGAGCATAACAGGTTGCTCAGCCAAAGAGTCACACAGTCCAGAAGAACAGGTTTGCTCCGGCCTTTTAGAGCTATGAGAGTTTCCTCGATATAGATCGGGGACTCGATGGTTTGCCACTGGCCTTCGCTTCGGCGTTCCCTGTGGCGTCTTATCCGCCGTTTCATTTCATCGTCCAAACCCTGCGCGGTCGCGACATAGACGAATGGCGGCGGAAAGCGGTTCACGACCGATTCGGCCCAGGTGCTCTTCCCACTCTTGGCGGCCCCCAGCACCAGCAAAGGGGTTTTGATATCGAAGTCTGTGATTGCCATTCCCTTCAACCCTGTTTATCCTGCCGAAAAGAAGCTGCTATATATTGGGAGAGGTGCTCGGTTACGAGCCGGTCCACCATGTGTGGCAGGGGTTCCCTGATGGCGCCGACAATCACGATCGGTTCCTGGGTAATCGGCAAAAGCAGCTTGGTGGCGCTCGATTCGCCTATCGACTGCACCATTGACGGCGTCATTTCACCCATCATGGCGTTTGCGAGCAGAACGGTAATCGGCCCTATGATAACGTCCACCCGTGAACTGCTGTGACGTATAGCATTCTCACCGGTTGCGCCCCTGTTCGCGCCGGCTTTCATCATTTGCGCCGTGGCGATGGCGTTGGTTCCGAGCGCCCATACTTCGGTACGTTCTCCGTAAACTTCTTTAATTCTCTTTATTACGGTGGTCCCAATGCCGCCACCCTGCCCATCTATGACAGCAATGCGGATCAAAGGACTTCCCTCCTTGAGTTGAATTGAGCTGTCAGCCGGCGGATTACACACGTATACCCCACGCCCGAAAAAATTCATGATACCTGATCAAAAAAATTTCACCCGACGTCGTCCGCACCCGGAAATAAAGCATGGGCATGCGGGTCGAATCGATTTGCCCCTCATACCAGGTGTCAAGTAACCGTTCGATATGATGTTCTTTGCCGCGCCATACAAAAGAGACAGGATTCTGAGCCGCCTTGTATTCGTCAGTGGTCGAAACTTCGATTCTCTCGAATTCCATTTTCCCGCCACGATCTGCGTCGTTACGAGATATTACTTCTTTGACTCGATTATTTCAATGGAACCGGTGGACCGGTGAGATTATAGATGTCGGGGGATTTGGGCGGCCTTCGATGCAGAACTTTTGGGACGCAACACTAATAACTAATTAATTGCAGTTATGCCGGCAAAATACATTATGTGTTCATTTTTCTTTCCACCGATTTGAAAAAGGTCTCGACGCAATCCGGGCAGAGCTGGCTCCCTTTAAGGCCTGCGATGATCTTCAGCGCCTGCTCGTTAGAGAACCCTTGTCTGTACGGGCGATCACTCGTCAGAGCGTCATAAGTGTCGGCGACGGCAACCATTCGGGCGAGCAGAGGGATTCGGTCGCCTTTCAGCCCTTCGGGATAACCTTTCCCATCGGGTCTTTCGTGATGGCTTGCGATTGCCGGAATAATATCCGACAGGCTCGGAATCGGCGCCAGGATTTCGGCCCCTATGCGCGGGTGCTGCTTCAGGATTCCCCATTCCTCGTCGTTTAGCGGACCCGGTTTGAGCAAAATGTCGTCACGAATGCCTATCTTGCCTAAGTCGTGCAATTTCCCGGCGATTCTCACTCTTTCGATCCGATCCTCATCCAGGGACATCTCACCGGCAATATCGACAAGGATTCTGGCCACCGAATCCGAATGGCCTCGGGTGTACCGGTCTCGGGCTTCCAGAGCCAGAATCAGGCTGGTTATGCTTCCAATTAAAAATTGTCGCTCTGATTCAAGGCGTTCTTTCTCCATCAACATTCGACTGAAATGCTCCGAGAGAAATCTCTCGGCGGTGACCACCAACTGGTCGATGTTGAATGGTTTGACCAGGTAAGCCGACGCACCGTACTGGAGAAGCCTCCGCATAGTGGCCCGGTCTCCGTCCGAACTCATGATGATGAACGGTATCTTGGATAAATTTTTGTCGGTATGGACTTTTTTGCAAAGCCCGAAGCCATCGAGTTCGGGCATGTGCAGGTCGCTCAGGATCATGTCAGGCTTGTTCTTGTTGAGCAATCCGAGGGCTATTTGGCCGTTTGCCGCACAAATTACGTTGAATCCGGCCTTTGTCAGGGCATTTTGGATCATGTTGCGGATGGACGCAGAGTCGTCCACGACAAGGACTGTTCTGCCTCTCAAAAGTGAATTCTTGTCCAATATCTCCTTAACTCGTGCTCGCAGGTCATTTTTCGCATTTGATTTTATTATGTAGCTGGCTGCCCCCACCTTGAAGCCAAGTTCGATGTCTTCTTCCTTTTCCTTGGAACTCAAGATGATAACGGGGATTGAAGCCTTGGTTTGATGATTCTTGACTTTGCTGCAAAAGGCAAAACCGTCCATCTTGGGCATTTCGATATCTGTTATGATGAGGTCAAAGTCTTCACAGTTAACAAGATTGAGACCCTCATGCCCATCGCAGGCTTCGGTCACGATTGCCCCCATCTGCCTAAGGTCTCTTTTTAAACCGAATCGGATGGTGGGGCTGTCGTCCACGATCAGAATCCTGGGAGATTGGACTTTCAAAGGTGAGTCCGCGGGCCCGGGTGCCGTACCGCTCTTTATCCGTTGGAAAAACTCAGATTGGGCATCCAATTTCGTATCTCTCCAATGATAGAGGGCCGATTACTAAATCCAGTCGCTTACAAAAGGGTTAGATCGGCAACAGGTCACTTTTGCTTTAAACTTTTTGGTGCAAATGCCCGGTTCATTGCACAAAATCGATTCGATTCCAAGGCAGGCATCTTCGATGCCTACGCTCAGCGGTTATCTTGTTTTCACGCTTGCCATGAATTCGGCAAGTGCCATAGAAAGAAAAAAAGATATAATGAATACGTTGCCGATGCAGGCTCGGTTTGCAGTTCGCGTGATATGTTCCCTGCCGCCGCTCTCTACATTGGAGGTGTGAAAATGTTACGAAGGGTCCTGTTGATCATCGATATGCTGAATGATTTTCTTAACCCGGCCGGCGCCCTATATTGCGGCGAGGAGGCCAGGAGAATAATCCCGGTAATTCGTTCGCTCATCGACGAGTTTGACTCCAGGGGGGAAGCGGTCATCTACCTCGGGGATGCCCACGCTCAGAACGACAAGGAATTCGAACTCTTTCCCCCGCACGCAATTAAGGGGAGCTGGGGAGCCGAGGTAATCCCGGAACTCAAGCCGGGACCTACCGATTGTACGGTGGACAAGACGAGGTTTTCCGGACTTTTCGGCAACGAACTCTCCGAAATGTTAAAGGAGCTGAAGCCCGATGAGATATGGGTTACTGGAGTCCTTACCTCTATCTGCGTCATGGACACGACAGGCGGGCTTAGAGACCTGGATTATACTGCCGTGATTCCCGTAGATGCCGTTGCGGATATCGATCAGGTATGGCATGAGTTCGCTCTGGAGCGTATGAAAAAAGTCTACGGCGTGCGGCTGATAAAAGCCGGTGCCGCCGATGGGCGGAAAATATCGACGGCTGTGTGAAGGAGGCGACATGAAGGCTTGTGAGCGGTATTCGCCGGAACTGGTGACCGATCTCTACGAGCTTACGATGGGCGAGAGCTATTTTCACGAGGAGATGAGCGGTGAGGCGACGTTCGGACTTTTCGTGAGGGGTTATCCGAAGGAGCGTTCGTACTTCGTTTCAGCCGGGCTTGAGGGGTTGCTGGATGTCCTTCCGGATTTCCGCTTCGGCGAAGAATCGCTTCGATATCTTGTCTCTCTCGGGAAGTTTTCGGCCGGCTTTATAGACTACCTCAGAGGTTTTCGATTCTCGGGGAGCATACGGGCCATTCCGGAAGGTCGCATCTTCTTTGCCCAGGAGCCGATCCTGGAGGTAACCGCCCCGATAATAGAAGCTCAAGTCGTAGAGACTATCGTCATGAACATGATCCAGCTCGAGACAATGCTCGCGAGCAAAGCGGCGCGGGTTTACGGAGCCGCTTCAGGCAGAGAACTGATAGACTTCGGGATGCGGCGCACCCACGGCGTGGACGCATCGATAAAGGCCGCCAGGGCGAGTTATATGGTCGGCTTTTCGGGCACCAGCAACCTGCTGGCCGGAAAATTATTCGGCATCCCCGTATTTGGCACCATGGCGCATTCGTATGTCATAAGTTTTCCCAGTGAACTTGAGGCTTTCCACGCGTTTGCACGCACTTATCCGGATGCGGCAGTCCTTTTGATAGATACTTATGACACCATCAGCGGTGCACTCAAGGCGGTCGAAACAGCGAAAGCCATGCTGGAAAAGGGGAAGAAACTTCTGGGTGTCCGGCTCGACAGCGGCGATCTGGGTGATTTGAGCAGGAAAGTGCGGCTCATTCTCGATGAGGCCGGTCTGAGCGATGTAACGATCATGGCGAGCGGAAACCTGGATGAGTACAAGGTCGAAAGCCTGGTAGAGGGCGGGTGCGACATCGATTCTTTCGCGGTAGGCACTCGGATGGGGGTCTCCGCCGACGCGCCTTACCTCGATATTGCCTATAAACTGGTTGAATATGACGGTAGGCCGGTACTCAAGCTCTCCACAGGGAAAAAGACCTGGATCGGGAAAAAACAGGTATACCGCTCCTACTGCCCTGATGGCAAAATGGCACTTGACCGCGTATGCCTGTTCGGTTCAGGAGATGTCGAAGGGGAGCCTTTGATGGAGTTGGTGATGGAGGGAGGAGAGCGAACCCACGGACCTGAGCCCCTGTCGGAGATACGAGCGCGTTTTTCGAACGAGTGGCGCAAGCTTCCGGAAGAATTGAAGGCGCTCCACTCTTCGGAGGTTTATCGTGTCGAGATTTGCGAATCTCTCCGGGAACTGGATAGTGAAGTGGCCCGGCTCAAGAGGCGTGAGGAGGTCGACCAAGGGCTTGCCGGGTGTGCGTTCACCGGGAGATGAGATGTGGACAAACAAGGGTGCCCAGCCAAGCGGCGGACGTTTACCAAGAAGGCTGTCCACAAAGCTGTCAGGGGCTCTGGACTACGGTAAGGATCAAACACATCTCGGGGTTGTGCGAGGTGACGATCTCATGCAACTTTTCATGGTTCGTGGCGCCGCGACGGGACATGGGCTACCGGTTCGAAAAGGCCGCCCACAAGGGGTTTGACTACTGCGGCAAGGATCATAACAGGGGGGCAGCGTGCGGAGAGGATAATTACGCCGCGCGCGATGTCGTCTGCCCTCCCCCCCGAGTTCCAGCCGCTGGTACAGGCGAGCCAGGGACTGGGGCGTCCACCAATTCCAATGCCCGAGCAGTCGCATGGTCGCGGGTACGAGCAGGGCGCGCACGATGGTTGCGTCCACCACCACGGCGATGCCCATCCCTATGCCAATTGCCTTGATGACCACCATGTCGGCGGAGCCGAAGGCGAAGAGCACCAGGGCCATGATGGAAGCAGCTCCGGTAATCAGTCGGCCTGTATGCTCCAGGCTTTCCGCCACCGCTCGGGTATTATCGCCTGTCCGCTCGTACTCCTCGCGAACCCTGCTGAGCAGCAGCACCTCGTAGTCCATCGATAGGCCAAACAGGATACAAAACATGATGATCGGTGTGGTTTCGTCGATGGGACCGGGCGTAAAGTGGAGCCACGAGGCCAGATGACCGTACTGGAAGATCCAGACCAGGGCGCCATAGGAGGCGCTTATGGACAAGATGTTCATCAGCACGGCCTTAAGAGGAAGCAATAAAGAGCCAAGCAGCAGGAATAGCAGAAGATAGGTTACCATGACGATTAGCAGGATCGAAGTGGGCGTATTGCGTTTCATGGCGTCGATGAAATCGAGATGGAAGGCGCTTTCTCCGGTAACCAGGAGGTAGCCGTCCACCGCAGGGTGTGATTGGCGGATCGTGCGGACGAGGTTGAGCGCCTCATCGCTGCCTGCTGTGAGAGATGTTTCGGCGACGAGCGTCACGATGTCGGCGCCGAGCGTCCGTTTAAGAGCGAGCTGCAGTCCAGGTGGGAGTCTGAGCCGGCGGCAGGGTCAGGAGCTGCAGGTACTGGCTGCGGCTGATGGAGGGGTCCAGATCGACGATGCTATCCACACGGTTGACGCCGGGAAGCCTTGCCAACCAACGGCTGAGATCATAGATCCGGTCCACGTGACCGGTGTTCAGGACCGGGTCGTGAGGATACTTGAGCACCACCATGACAGGGTTGGTGTCGACGTGCCGGAATTCCCGGTGCAATATTTCATCGCCCAGGCGAGATTCTGCCGTTCGCGGCAATGCGGTGACATCGGTTGGGCTTAGCTGGATATGCTGGAACGGCAGGCCGAGCAAGAGGAGAAAGAAGGCAGCCGGCAGCAGCACCCGCCAGGGATGAGCCATCACGAAAGTCGCAAGCCGGTGCCAGAATCCGCCATGGCCAGTATCGCGGACGTTCATGAACGGCAGGCCCCAGGCATCGATTCGAGGCCCAAAGACGGCGAGCAGCGCCGGGAGAAAAGTCATGGCAAAGAGGACGGCCAAAGTAACAACGATGGTGCCCGCCAAGCCCAGGGAACTCAGGGGTCCGAGTCTCAGGGACAACATACCCAGCAACCCTATGGCGACAGTCCCTCCCGAAAATAGAATCGCTCGCCCGGTCGTCGCCATGGTGTTCGCCAGCGCCTCGGGGACAGGATGCCTGTGCACTTCCTCTCGGAACCGGCTGACGATAAAGAGCGAGTAGTCGATGGCTACGCCAAGGCCCACCATGATAATGATGCTGGTGGCAAATACCAAGATGGAGGTGAAGTGGGACAATGCGAGCGTGGCGGCCATACCGCCGGTTACTGCGAGCACGCCGACCGCAAACGGCAGCATAGCCGCGAGCACAGATCCGAACACCAGGACGAGCAGCAGCCCCACCAGTGGCAGCACGACAAGTTCGGCGTGCCTGATATCTTTTTCCGCCACGACGGTGAAATCGTAGTTGCGCGGCAGTTCACCGAACGAGACCACTTCAAGGATGTCGGATCGCACTTTGTCGCGTAATTTCGGATAAATGTCCATCGCCAGAGCCGTATTGTCCGCGGAATCGTCCCTGATCTCGACATTGACAATCGTACTGTGCCCGTCGCGGGAAACGTAGCGGGAATCTTCCACATTCGAATCGTAGACGGTGAGTACGTTTGCGACGTGCCGGTCAAGGCGCAATGGCGCCACGGCGCGTTCGACCTCAGCCCGGAAGGCCGAGTCAGTGACTTGCAGAGTTGGGTTTCTAAAGATCAGGCCAAAGGAGGGGAGGGTAGGGGGCAATTCCCTTCTTACGAGGTCGAGGGCTTGCCCGGACTCGGCGTTTGTAGGGACGAACACCGTGTTAAGATGCCCCCCTTTGCTTAACAGCCAGACGGCAGGCACCAAAGTAAGTGCTGCAACGATCAGCACCCACCAGCGAAAGCGGTAAACCCACCGTCCCCAAGATGCCAACATAGGTAACTCTCCTGTCTTGCAACAGCGTTTCGCTAATCCCGGGGTAAAAGGTGTCACAGGTCGCATCAGGACACCCCGAAACCACGAAAACACCCCTTGGGTGGGTAAAGCGGAGCGCAGCCCACCGCCTCTTTTCGAAACAAAAGGTGTGATACGTCCTGTAATATTAATGGTAAGGCTTTTTCGTAGAAAGAAATCGGAATGTTCTTCAAGTTGTGTGAAGTTGTGCGGCCTCGAAAAAAATCTTATGCCATAACGCCATAACGACAAGGAAAGGAATGCAGGCACTGGCACGCGCATTCGGAATAACGAAAGGCGAGCGGGTTTCATAACCTTTGGAAAATCAGCGTGTTCTTTTATTACCGCTTCCGAAGGACATGCGGCAATAGTTTCCCTTTCAGGCTGGGAAACCGTCGGTTTTTCTCCATATCCATACGGCTCTTTGCCTTTTGATGCCGGGCAGCAAATAGCTATAGGAATCCAAGAACTCCATGCCGCCGTAATTGCCCAAAACGGATTCCCCTCCGAATCCTTGGCCGTCGACCTCTTCCGAGCTTCCCCACCAGGCAAAAAGACCGCCCGGGGCTAGCGCTTTCGAGGCCAGGACAGTGATATGTTCCGGTTCCAACCTGACCGCCCGCATCGTGATCAGTTGAAATTTATCAAGGTTTTGCTTCGCCTGGAGCAAATCCTGCCATCGTCCGTGCATGGCCTCTATTCCCTTCAGTCCCAGCGCAGCGGTCACAGCGGCAAGAAAACTGATTTTTTTCCTGCTGGAGTCGAGCAGAATCATCCGCAGATCGGGGGAAACAATCTTCAGAGGTATTCCGGGAAATCCAGCGCCGGTTCCCACGTCCAGGGCATTGCCTGATAAAGGCAGAAATTTCGCGGGCAGAATGGAATCGAGGAGATGTTTGACGATGATTTCCTCTCTGCCTGTTATTCTGGTGAGATTGACGCGGCTGTTCCACTGGAGAAGTAGTCGAATGTGGATGTCCAGGAGTTGTGCCTGGCCTTCGGTGAGCGAAATTCCGGCTCTGCCGGTAAATTTCAGGATAAGATCGGCAAATTCAGTTTCCAAAATGGTGTCCGTAAGCGCTGGCGCCCGGGCCGTTGCGGGGATTGCCGCTCAAACCTTCGGCGGGGGAAGGGGAAGACGCTCCATCCGGTGTTTACCAGACGGAGATTAGCTATTCTGCGACACGGAACAGAAGGAACACTCCATTCGGAACTTAGCCTTCATTTTCCGACGCAAAACTGAAGAAACACTCTATCCAGCAATTCGCCGTCATTTTCCCAGCCCAGAATGGCCTCGAGCTGCCTTCGGGCGCCTTCGATCTCAAGGCTGACCAGTTCGCCGTAGGCGTTGGAACGCATGAGTTCTTCAGTCTTCAGAAGCCCACTCATTGCCTTTTCGAGGCATTCTTTCTGCCTCATATTCGGTACTATTTCCGATCTACAGCTTTCCACCGGCCGCAAGACGAATGCCTCGGCCAGGTAGTTCTTCAGGCGCTCGATGTCCGAGGGGTTTTTGACAGATAACCTGAATACAGGATTGGGCCCGGGAAAACGTTGCAATACGCTTTCAACGGGGAACGCCGCCGGCAGGTCGCTCTTGTTTAGCAGCACGATGCAGCGTGAGCCGACAACAGCATCGTATACCCTCCGATCCTCACTCGTAAGCGGTCTGCTGTTGTCGATGAGCCACAGCACCACGTCGGCTTCCGATACTGAGCGGATCGTCCTTTCGATACCGCATGCTTCGATTTCATCGGGCTGATCGCGAATCCCGGCCGTATCGAGAATCCGAACTTGCACGCCCTTGAGAATGAACGTATCTTCAATGATGTCTCTGGTAGTGCCGGGGGCTGCAGTCACGATGGCCCGGTCTTTACCGAGAAGAGCGTTGAGCATGGACGATTTGCCTACGTTCGGTTTTCCCACCAGCACCAGGGTAAGACCTTCGCGCAGCACTCGTCCTTCTTCATACCTGTCCAGGGTGGTCCTCATCGGCGCGACGACCGCCTTGTGCACCTCATCCAGAAGCGACTCATAGCCGTGGGCTTCGTCTTCGGATTCAAAAGCGAGATCTTCGGAAAAATCGAGGAAGGCTTCGAGACTGCTTTGAGCCTGAATAAGCGTTTCACGCCATTTTTCAATAAGTTCCTTGAAATCGCCGCGAAGATGCCGGCTTGCGAGCAGCATCCCCTGCTCGGAGCGCGAACGTATAACCTCTATCACGGCCTCAGCCTGCGAAAGATCTATTCGACCGTTGAGAAAAGCCCGACGCGTAAATTCCCCGGGTTGCGCCAGGCGCGCACCGGCGGCCAGAACGAGTTCAAGAATGCGGTTTAGAACCGCATAACCGCTGTGGCAGTTGATCTCGATTACGTCCTCTCGCGTATAAGTCCTGGGCGCGGCCATAAAGCTCAGCAGCACCTCGTCGACGAGTTCCCCCGAAACCGGGTCTTTGATCCATCCATAATGCAGGGTATGTGTCTTCAAGGCATGGGCGGGGCCCTTAAGGCTGAATATTTTTCGGGCAATATCGAGTGCTTCCGGCCCGCTTAGCCTGATAAGACCGATTCCCGCTTCGCCAATGGGGGTTGCTATGGCGCAAATGGTATCCTGGAGCAGCATAAAGTCCATGTTTAAAGCTGAGCTATTGCTGTTCCGTATCTTCAGCAATGTCGCGGGTAGGTTTCGCCTTTTTTACCGGGTAGATTACAACGCGCCGCAGGTTCCCTTCACCCTTGCTTTTCGTCCGGACTTCGTGGTCCTCCTTGAGCGCCAGGTGGATTACGCGGCGGTCCTGTGAACTCATGGGACCGGTTGTGAGTGGCCGGTGGGCTTTCTTGACTTTTTCGCTCAACTGGCGTGCAAGTTCGCTGAGGCTCAACTCGCGCTTGGAGCGGTAGTTTTCCGTGTCTACTATAACGGAAATATTCTCCGATGTCTGCCTGCTGACTATCTTGGATACCAGGAACTGAAGCGCGTTGAGCGTCTTGCCCCGCTTTCCGATGAGCAGGCCCGAACCGTTGCTGATTATGTTGAGGTAATAGTATCCATCCCGGGGCTCGCACTCTACGACCATGGGCAAATCAACATGCTTGAGTATGTCGTCCAGGACTTCCTTTGTCTTCTCTGCCGTTCGTTCGACGGGAACGACTTTGGCAGTTACGCGGATCTTGGCCTTCCTGGCCCCCACAATCCCGAAGATTCCCGAAGAGCCCTTCGAGATGATCTCGATTTCAAGTTTGTCACGTGGGAGCTTTAATTGCTGACAGGCAAGGTCGATCGCGCCCTCGACTGATTTATCTTCGAATTCAAGACTTGACATGCTCTCCTCCGTCGGTCACGGCAAAAAGATAAGATAGTTTGCGGAGAGGCAACCGCTAAGCGCCGGCATGGCGATTTATCCAGTATTGCTGGGCTATCGAAAGAATATTATTTACGAACCAGTATAGCACAAGACCCGCCGGGAAGTTGATAAAGAAAAATGTAAACATGATCGGCATTATAAGCATTATCTTTTCTTGCCGGGGGTCGCCGGAAGATGGCGTCATTTTCTGCTGGAGAAACATTGTTATGCCCATAAGGATCGTCAAAACCGGGATCCCGGTAAGGTGGCCTACAATCGGAAGATCGATTGCAAATCCCACGTTCAGCCGGTCAGGAGCAGTGAGGTCGTGTATCCAGAGAATGAATGGCTGATGCCGGAGTTCGACCGCCGAGTTCAACATGCGGTAGAGAGCGAAAAAAACCGGGATTTGAAGCACCATCGGCAGACAGCCGCCCATCGGATTAACTTTGTATGTCTTGTAGACCTGCATCAGCTCCTGGTTCAGTTTCTCTCGGTCATCTTTGTATTTTTCCCGGATTTGCTGAATCTTGGGCTGAATCTTTTTCATCTTCTGCATCGAAGTATAGCTTTTCTGGGTCAGCGGCCAGAAGATGATTTTGATAATGATGGTGATCAGTATGATCGAAACGCCATAATTGTGGGTAAACGAATAGAACCACTTGAGCACCACCAGGAGCGGCTTTGCCAGAATGGTAAACCAGCCGTAATCGATGGCGGCCGTGAGGTCGTGACCCGCCTGTGTCAAAGTGGCTATTTCCTTTGGGCCGTTGTAAAGCCTGAGTTTGAACGACCTGGACTCGTTCTGGCCGAGGTCGAACTGCTCCGTTAAGTAAACCAGCCTGGTGGTTACGCTGTGTTGAGCCTCATCGTTAATTACGCTGGGGATTATTTGGTATCCCCCCTCTGCCAACGGAATAATTGCCTCGATAAAAAAATTATTTTGATACCCTACCCATTCGTAAGGGGGTTTGGGAACCGCATCAGGCTTTGCAAAATCCTTCTCCGGCAGATCACGATTGGACCCGTTGGCACGAAAGGTCAAACGGGATGGGTTGTAAGTCTGATGAGTGGTCTCCGAATACGGCTTGAAATAAAAGCTGATTCCCATCTGGTCGGAAAGTCTTTCCGGGGCCAGGTTTTGAATCTGAATTTCCAGGTCCACCGCGTAGGAATCGGGTTCGACAGTGAAAGTCTTTGTCACGCGGACCTTGCCCGGAATCTCGGCTTGGAAAGCGACGTTTTTGGGGGCCTCGCCCGGGGCAAGATTCAGCTCGGTTGGGGCATCGCTCGCAAAAGGCTGTTTGTAGAGTTCCAAATCCCCATGGTGAATCAGCTCGACGTCCAGTGGAAGATACCTGCTGTCGCGAACCATCTGTATCGGAGGAGAATCGGGTGTTTGCTCCTGCTTGAACTTCAGGAGTTCTAAAGAACTCTCTCGCGCGCCCTGTGCAATGATCCTCATGCCGTAAAGCAGATTGGAGATCGACCAGCTCTTTTGAGTCGAAAGATCCGGTGCGGGCGCAGGCGAGAGAGTGGCGGACGGCGCGGGCGCTGGTACAGGCGCCGGCGTTGTTGGGGGTTCGGTCGTAGTTGTAGTTGCCGCCGTTTTCTGTTGCGGAACAGGCATCGTGGGAGCGAAATAAAAATGCCAGGCCAGAAAAAGCAGGAATGACAAAACTATTGCCAAAAGAGCTTTGGAATCCATTCAGGAACTCTCCATCAGTGGCTCTTGCGCATGTGCTCGGGCCGCGGTACCGGGTCATAGCCACCCGGGTTGAAGGGGTGGCAGCGCAGGATGCGCCTAAACCCCAGGTAAATTCCCATGAAAATGCCGTGCATCCTGATAGCGTCGCATGCATAATGTGAACAGCTCGGTGTGAAGCGGCAGGCCTGGGGGAAAAGTGGCGAGATCAGTATTTGATATGCTCGAATCAGACCCAGAAACATCGACCGGATCATCAGTGACTCTTCCTGTTTATAAAAACACATTGGAGACTTCCCTGAGGAGATCTCCCGGTGAGAGTTTTTCCGCTCCTGGGCGGGCAATTACGACAACGTCTTTCCCCGGGCCTGGAATTCGGGCCTTGTTCTGCCTGAACCACTCACGAATGACCCTCTTGATGCGGTTGCGCCTGACCGCAGGCCAGAACCGCTTTTGCACAACCAGGCCCAAACGATGATATTCGAGACCGTTTTGAATGAAATTCAGACCGAAATGAGGGGTTTTCGCGCGCTTACCCGCCTTCTTGACTCGCTGAAAATCGACGGAGCAGCGGATTCTTTCGTGAGGCCGGAAACTATGCTCTCCCCTCAAAGACTCACTCGAAGCTTTCCCATCCGAAGATTGCGGAAGACCCTCTTTTCTCAAACCGCCAGGCGTTTTCTGCCCTTTGCACGCCGCCGCCTCAGTACATCGCGGCCGGCTTTGGTCGACATTCGCTCAAGGAAGCCATGAGTGCGTTTTCGTTTCACATTGCTCGGTTGAAATGTTCTCTTAGACATGAGACTTCCTCGCAGGTATATTTTTCCATAGAACGGGGGAGCGAGTTCAAAATCGTTATCCGATTTCCGGTATCAGCCTTCTGAGTTTCACGTCAGGTTGATCCCGTCCGCCCGGCAAACACAAAAACCCTTTTATAATGCAAATCGTCGACGATTTGTCAAGGGTTACAAATTTCCAACCATTGACCGAAATATTCGAAGACCTCACTGGCTCACTCGGATATCATGCGGATGGAAAAAGTACAAGGGGGGTGATTCCACTGTCCATGGCGATTTGCACTGCCCAGGGGTAGATTATTCCATTATATTCCCGAATTTTCTCTGCCTCTCGAAATCGACCAAAACCCCGTAGATTAATCATGGGTTTGTGGAAACTATCGGTTGTCTCCGCGGTCGACGCTTCCTCTAATTTTGTCTTAGGCATTGCGGACAGGCGACTCACATGCTATGAAAGGAGATTCACGAAAAACGGCCGAAAGGAGAAATATCGCGGATGTTCCTTAACAAGATACTCGGGCTCTTCTCTAACGATCTTGCGATTGACCTTGGCACCGCAAACACTCTTGTTTACGTGCGGGGTAAAGGCATAGTTCTGACCGAGCCCTCAGTTGTGGCGGTTCGAAAAGATGAGCGAGGCGGCAATAGAGTCGTAGCCGTTGGCAAAGACGCCAAAATGATGCTCGGAAAGACCCCTGGCAATATCTCTGCAATCCGGCCGATGAAAGATGGAGTAATCGCCGATTTCGAAGTTGCCGAGGCAATGCTTAGGTATTTTATACAAAAAGTACACAACAGGCGCACCCTTATAAGACCGAGGGTAATAATCTGTATCCCCTCCGGAGTGACCCAGGTCGAAAAACGGGCCGTCCGGGAGTCCGCCGAATCCGCCGGCGCCCATGAAGTCTACCTGATAGAAGAGCCTATGGCGGCCGCGATCGGCGCCGGTCTTCCTATAACCGAGCCGGTCTGCAACATGGTTGTGGATATCGGCGGAGGAACCACCGAAGTCGCTGTGATCTCCCTTGCGGGAATCGTCTACAGCCGATCTGTGCGAGTTGGCGGGGACAAAATGGATATGGCCATACTTCAGCATATTAAGCGCAAGTACAATCTGCTGATAGGCGAGAGGACCTCGGAGCTCATAAAGACCACCATCGGGAATGCCTATCCCCTGGGTGAAACGGAAACCATGACGATCAAGGGCCGCGACCTCGTAACCGGGATTCCCAAAACAGTCGAGGTCAATTCCGATGAAATCAGGGAATCGATCCAGGAACAGATCGACTCGATCCTCGAGACCGTAAAGGTTGCTCTCGAACAAACACCGCCCGAATTGGCAGGCGATATTGTGGATCGCGGCATCGTGCTGACCGGTGGAGGTGCGCTTCTCAAAAACCTCGATCATTTCCTTCGGCTTCAAACGGGATTGCCGATAATGATGACCGAGGACCCGCTCTCCACTGTCGTGCTTGGTTCAGGTAAGGCCCTGGATGAGATCGAAATCCTGAAGGATGTCCTATCCTGAGAAATGTGGCCCGGCCGGCACGCAATTGTGCCGGGGCATGCTGACAGACGCACGGGTCGGGCATGAAGTTCAACCGGCCGCGACCCGTGCCGGGCTCAATTCAAATTGTTTACCGTTTAGATCCACGCGCGCGGAACGGTTCGAGTTGCTGGGCCGCCAGGCGTGCTTTCAGCGTGATCGAAGTGCCGGAATATGAAATTTATAAATACCGACTTTTGGATTCGCCGGCTGCGTAGTGTTATGCTGGTTCTCGTGTTTGTCAGCGTCTTTCTCTATATCTTTTCGCTAAATTTCCGGACCCCCAGCAAAATGGACGTCCTCCAGCGCTCCGTGACGGAAACGGTGAGCCCGCCCATTCTGTTGTTGGGTAGAATATTTTCCGGCTTCGAGGAGTTTTTTCACCAATATATCTGGCTGAAGAATCTGCGCGTTGAAAATGAATCGCTGAAAAGGGAGAATGCCGAACTGGAAAGCAAGGTAACAGCTTACCAGGAGGCTTATGTGGAAAACCAGCGACTGCGAAGGCTGCTCGATTTTAAAACCTCCATCAGTGCTGAAACGATTCCCGCCCAAGTTATAATGCACGACTTGACCGGTTGGTTCCAAACACTGATGGTCGATAAGGGGTTTAATGACGGCATAGCCCCCGATATGCCCGTCGTAAATGACGAAGGGTTGATCGGGCGGGTTCTGGACGTCTCCGACAGGCATTGTCGTGTCCTGCTTGTTACGGATCAGGGCAGTGCAATCGATGCCGTCGTGCAGCGCAACCGTGTGAGGGGCATCCTTTGCGGCAAGGATGCGAATGGATGCCTTCTGAAATATATTCGCGGCAATCTCGATATAAGAGAAGGCGACTTGGTGATCACCTCGGGTAAAGACGGGGTGTATCCCAAAGGGCTGCGTCTGGGAGTTATACAGGCCGCCTATAAAGACCCTGTGGATCTTTTTCAAAAAATAGAGGTCAAGCCGCTCGTTCGGTTGAGTGCGCTCGAAGAAGTACTGATCATAAAGCACGGCGAAGTCGGGACTGATGCTGAAGAGGAGGGCCAACCGGCCGCGGCGGCGCCTGAGACCCAATCCCAGACCCAGGCGCAGCCCGCGGGCAAGCTCCAGGTGGGACCTCAGGCAAATCCCACCGCCAGACCGGCGGTAAAGCTACCGGGCGGGGCGGCTTCGAAAACGGGCACTGCGGCCAAGACCCAACTTGCACCCCGGCCTCGAAACAATCCGGACGCCAAGCCTCAGACCCAGCTGAACATGCAGGCAAAACCCCGTACCAAACCTCCCGAGAAGCCTCAAACCGCTCCTCAAGGTCAGGCTAAGCCCAAACCGAAGGTAGAGCAGAGATGAATGCTTACGGCTTTCTCGCCTCCGGCAATCTTGCCGGGCGGTTGACCAAGATCACGCTGTACACCATCTTTGTACTGGCGCTCCAGGCTCATCTCATCCCCTGGCTGCCATTCCCTGCGCTGCGGGTCGACCTGGTTCTTCCGCTCATGTTCGCGGCCGCGGTCGAGTGGTCTACCATGACGGCTGTACTCTGGGCCATTTTTTGGGGATTCGTTGTCGATAATTTTTCAGGGGAGTTCTGGGGCCTGCATGTCGGCTCATATGTGGTGACGGTCTGCCTGGTCAACATGGTATCAGACAGGTTCGACAGGCGAAACCCGGCCTACCAGATGGGCCTGGTGGGATTGTGCGCTCTCGGCCAGTCCATTGCCCTTGGGCTTTTTTTGTCGTTTGTGCCGATGGACGCCCAATCGCTAACTTCCATATGGATCAGCCTGGGTATTCGAACGTTGCTTTCGGTTACGATAGCGCCTCTTCTGATTTATCCGATGTTAAACCAGCGAAATGAGTTCTAGCGGCTCGATCCTGCGGACCCGGAAAGAAATGAAAACTAAAGGCGATAAATTCGACGGGCTCAAGCTCATAAACTGGGAAAACCCGGAGTCCGTATCTTTTCATAAGCAGTACCTGCTGATCTGCGCCGTAGTTGTGCTGATGACAATGATCTACATGGTCCGGCTTTGGCATCTCCAAGTCATTATGGGCGATTCCTACCGTTTTCAATCCGAGAATAACAGGATCAGGGTCGAGGAGATTGCCGCACCGCGCGGGATTATATTCGACCGCAACGGGGTGCCGATTGTCGAGAACCGTCCGGCCTACCATCTCGTGATCATCCGGGAAGACATTACCGACCTGGTTGGGACGATAAATGAGCTGGCCCGGCTGTGCGAGCGAAATCCCGATGAGTTCTTCTCAATTATCGAAGCCAACAAGGCGAGCCCGAAGTTCGTTCCCTTGCGGCTGGCTTCGGACCTGGACAGGGACTGCCTCGCCAGGATAGAGGCCCAGCTTATCAGGCTTCCGGGAGTGGTCGTCGAACTTGAGCCCAAACGCGAATACAAATGGAACGGAACGGCGGCGCACCTCGTCGGGTATCTGAGCGAGATTACCGAGGCGGAACTCCGGAGCGAAAAATATCAGGGATATTATCCCGGCGAAGACATCGGCAAGATCGGAGTCGAAAGTACATTCGAAAAGTACCTTCACGGCACCAGGGGAGGGCGGCAACTCGAAGTTGACGCCGCCGGCAGGAGGGTGCGCCTGCTCGAAGAACAACTGCCAATTTCCGGCCGGAATTTGTGGCTGACGCTGGACTTGGACCTTCAGAAAACCGCCGAGTCCCTGCTCGAAGGGCAAACTGGCGCGATCGTTGCTGTAGATCCCACCGATGGGGCGGTCCTGGCCTTTGCCAGTAACCCTTCTTTCGATCAGGAAAAGTTCATACGGGGGCTGACAAAGGAGGATTGGCTTGCGCTCAGTAAGGACCCGAATCATCCGCTGCTCAACCGCGGCTGCGGGGCCGCTTATCCTCCAGGATCCACCTATAAGCCTTTCGTGGCCCTTGCCGCGCTCCAGGACGGCGTGATAAATCCTACCACCACCATGAACTGTCCAGGCTACCTTCAGTTCGCCGACCGCAAATACCGGTGTTGGAGGGACCGGGGCCACGGATCGCTCGCGGTGGAAGCGGCCATAATGCAAAGCTGCGACGTTTTCTTTTACCAGGTGGGACTGAAAATGGGTGTCGACCGTCTGGCCCAGGGCGTGACAATGTTCGGCCTTGGGGAAAGGACTGAAATTGGATTTCAGGGCGAAAATCCCGGACTGATCCCCACCTCCTGGTGGAAAAAGCAGGCTACGGGCGTTGCCTGGCAGAAGGGTGAAACCATCTCCATCTCTATAGGTCAGGGGTTCGACCTGGTTACTCCGTTGCAGATGGCTTTGGGGTATGCGGCGATCGCAAACGGCGGAAAGCTTTGGCAGCCCTATGTCGTTAAGAGAATCGAGGGCAGTTCCGCCGATGAAATAGACGAGATAAAACCCAGGCTCAAGCGCAAGATCCCAATCGAGCAGCGCTGGTTCGATCTCGTGAGGAAAGGCCTGTTGGATGTTGTGGAAGACCAGAGAGGTACGGGGCATCACATACACACATCGACAGTTCAGATTGCGGGCAAAACGGGTACGGCCCAGGTAGTGCACGTGGCGCAGGGGGCGAACAGGAAGCTGCTCGAAAAGCTGACTAAGATGAAAGACAAGGACCACGCATGGTTTGTTGGCTATGCACCGGCTTCGGACGCCAGGATAAGTGTCGCGGCCATTGTCGAACATGGCGGCCACGGGGCATCTGTTGCGGCGCCTTTGGTGCAGAAGGTCATTTTGGAGTATTTGAAGGGCAGGGACAACCCTGTCCAGGAGCCGGCCCAGGAGTAGGATGGACTGATCTTGGCAACTGGGCGCATGATTTGGGCTCAATTGCCAAAAGGAGCAACTTCCGAATGGAATCGTTTCGCAGGATTTTAGAAGGCTTATTCTCGCTATGATGGACCGGCGGCTGATTGAAAATTTTGACTGGTCGATGATCTGGACTCTGTTTGGTATTATCTGCATTGGGCTGCTTAGCATTTACAGCGCCCTTTATCCGCAGATCCAGGCCCGGCCGACCAACAATCTGTTTA
>CAWGZP010000230.1:0-11115 GCA_963826655.1 uncultured delta proteobacterium | reverse complement strand
AGAGCTGGAGCCATTCGCCCACACCCTTCATGGTTCTGTACACTTTGCGCCAGCGCCGGGGGTCTCCGATATCATAGCAAACCAGGTAAGCATGCTCCATGGAAATCACCGCGTCAGGAAATTAGGGTACCTGGGGATTTCCCCCGCCAGATAGCGCACCAGCAATCGTGCCTGGACCTCGAACAATCGACGGTAGCTGATGCGGTATTTAAAGATGGGGTGAGTAACCTCCTGGGCCAGCCGCCGTTCGAACGCGGCAATAAAGCTTTTGCGGCCCTCCGCTTTGAGGTTGCACCCGGCCGGCTGCGGATAAAATCCGCCGGCTTCACTTCCCCGTTGTTAATCGCGGTCAGAACTGTCGAGTCCGCCACCAGGGGCCGAAACGGCTCCATCATGTCCAGGGAAAGGGCCGGACGCCCATGGCGAAGCTGGTGAAAGAACCCCCGGTAAGGGTCCAGGCCGACGGCTGATAGCGTGATGGTCCATTCCCGCGCGAGCATCGCGTAGCCGAAAGAAAGAGAGCGTTCACCGGATCTTTGGGCGGGCGCCGGTTTCGGCCGCAAAAATCAAAGCCCATCTCCTCGCTTCTCTTCTCCGTGGAGATCATGCGATAGAGATACTCGAAATAGCGTCTTGCAGCGTTTCCCTCGACGCCCAGCAGTTCGGCGACATCTTTGGCCCGGCCTGCCTGGGCGATATCGTTTTTCATGGCCTGCAGCAGGTCGGCAGGCGCCCTGCCCTCTTCACCATCGGGCGCCTTCCAGTTTCGCCGCAACAGCGTGCGGCAGTTGTGAATCTTCGCGGCCACAAGCTTTCGAGCTAACTTCAGGCAAGTCTCCGGATCGAAACTGGCCTTATATTGCAGCGTTCGGGTCATAACGTTTTTGTGCCCCGTGCCGACCGCATGTCCGATAAACCATCCGCCATAGCTCATGAAAGTAACCGGAATATCGCGCCGGAAACATTCGTGGAGAGCCGGGGTGCTGATGCCGGCGTGTCCGAAAAGCACCACCTGTGAGGTGTCCATGTACCGGGCTTCAGCCACACGCACCTTTTTATCTTCGATGACGATCTGATCGCCGTCTTTCTTTAGATAGCTTCCCGGCGACTGGACATACAGGGGCAGGCTGTCCGTCGCCCCGGCAAAGATCGGCCGCACATCCGGCGTCGTATGATTTATAAACCCGATTTCATCGGGAAGACAGATGCCCACCAGCGAACAGCGCGGGCACTTGGGGCTGTCTTCGAGCGGCACGGGGGGCTTCTCCGTGCGGGCCAGGGCGCGGAGCCCTTCAATAGAGGCCATCGTCAGGCCGATCAGGGCTTCATCGAAGTCTATCTTGACGCGCTCTTTTGAGGCGACGAAATACAAATACCCGTATCCGGCGTTGAAACCATGCTCTCTTAGCAGCAGACCCTGCGCGCAGAGCTGGACCCGTTCGGGATCGTAAGCCCCCGCCGCCACATGAGGCCGCTTGCCCTTCTTGTAATCCACCGGCCGCACCCCGTCCGGCCCGCCTTCCACCAGGTCGATCTTCGCGGTCAGCCCCAGTCGCTCCGAGCTCAGGTGCACCGAGCGGGCGTGGATCTTTTCCGCATCCTCCCCGCTTTCGGGCAGAGCGCCGGATGCCTGGTCCACCCGCTTGTGCCGGATAGCCCCCTCCACCGTATCGGCATTGTGGGCAAACTCGCTTTCCACCCACATCATGTAAGCCAGCCGCGGGCAGTAGACATACTCGTTCAGCATGCGGGCGGGGATGATAGCGTCGCGATCAAGGGAGCAGGTTTTCATGACAAAACGGTTCCCTTGCGATTGCTTTGGGGATGATTAAAGAAGTCGCTATAAATGCACTAAATTCATTCTTCACTTCCAGCCAGAATCCCGAGCCCGCAATGCCGACCTGCACCAATGGCCAGAGGGCCTGCCAAGGGCTCACGAAACACAATCCGAACATGCCAACCTGGCCGGGCGTGAGGTCCGCAAGGTAATCGGGACGGTGGTACTGTCTGGGATGCTGAGATCCCGACAAAAATGGAGCCTGCGTAGAATTACGTCCTCCACTGATTCAATTGGAATCCCAGCATGGCTCAGACATTTGAAAAGTAATCGCTCCGCTTTGGTCGTCTGCTTGGCATCATGCCGTGTAATGGCCTTGAATCGTCGTGGCCGGGCAGGATCACAGGTGTGACGCTGTACCAAGTCGGCTTTCCTCAACATAGCGACGGATCATCCCTTCAGATCCCGACCGCCAGGATCGAACAAAATCCCTTGATCTTTGCCGTCTTGGTCTTTCAGCAAGGCATTCCGCAACCGGTTCCGAGCCCAGAGAACGTGCGTACCGTCCCCACCAATAGGTTCGGCGATCATCAGTCGCCGGATTATGCCGTCCGCATGAAGATGTCCGATTGTTGGTAGAGGAAGATAGGAAAAGCGAGGCCGTCCCCGGTCGTCTTCCTTGATATGGCCGGCAACATATATGTCTGATTCACCAGGGAATCTATGCGTGTCCTCTCTGGCGAGTCTACAGGTCAACGAACGAACATGGCCGCATCCTGACCGTATCCTCCTGTCTGAAGGCAACCTCCTCCGGAAACTCAAACACAGCACGTGGCCGGGGCGGCAGCACAGATTCACGGATGTAGGCCATAGTGTCAAATTTCTTGAGCTTGAGCGGTGGACAATACTGCTTGCCGTTGAAGCGTCGAGGAAGGTCTGATGAACGGCTTCAAGATCTTCGAGGGAACCTTCAACGGGAACGCGATATGTCAGTTGGGTTGCTCGACGCCCGTCCCACGCACGCCAGCGTTGTCCCGGCAGCGTAAGGGTCTCCGCCTCGTTCAGAATGCGACCGTCGCCAACGACCTGATCAATACCCCAGCCTAGAGCCAGCAAGTGTTTGGCTTCGCGGCAAAGCAGTTCGGCGCACGCTTTCGTTGGACCTTCGTCGCTTTCATCAATTTGCCAGAGGTAATGCAACGTATCGCCATCTAACAGTCGATGCGGGCGAATACTTTTGGTGGTCAATCTGTCCTGACGGTCGAACGCTTTATCGCTATCATTATTGGGGACAAAAAGCCTGCTGGCAGGCGCCAGGCGCGTACACGGTGTTATGATCACCGGTGCCTTCCTTCGCTCAAGCCAACGAAAAGCGTTTGACTTCACCGCCGACCATTCGATGTTACGGCAGCCCGTGCGTGAACCGGCCAAAAGTGCCTGGAAAATACGCATTGGAGACGGAGGCCACTCCGGTTCATTACCATCGCCCTTGCCATGGAAAAGCGGATCGAGAAAGGTTACCGAGATGCAAAGATAGCCGGACATCAGCTTTGTGCCACCTCCGGAGCGCCCTTGGTTTTCCCTTTGCTCTTAGATTCTTTTTTTAACTTCTCAATTTTTTCTTTCGTAACAGGGCCCTGCTTGAGCAACTTTTTTCGATCTTCCTCTTTGAGAGCCATAACGTCCTTGGCAAGACCGGAATCAAAAACTACGGGCCGAACTCCACCCTCAAACTCCTTGGCAGCTTCATGCACTCCAAACTTCTTGGCAGCTTCACTCGCGAAGGAGAGGGCTTGATCGTGCGTTATCGCTGCATCTGCTTTCGTTCCGTCATGTTTAACCAGCTTCCATTCGATATGACGCTCGGGATCAGGCACGAGCTCACATCCCTCGCGCAAGCATGTTTCAGCAGGGGCTGTAAAACTCACAAGGGCCAGTCCCAGCACGTAGCGACGGAGTCTGAGAGAAGCATCCTTATCCAGACCTGCCAATGTACGTATGGTCGCAAGCTTTAGTATTGCATCACGCCGGATCTCCCCCAACACCTGAACCCCGCCGTGTGTCCATGCAGCAGGCACGTGTGCCAGCCCGAGTTCGGCTTTTGGCCCTTTTGTTGTAATCTCGACATCTCCAATCTCTAGAATCTCACCTGCAATAGTGGAGTACTGGGCTGATCGATGCAGGATTCTTACGTTGTATGCACGAATGACGGATCGGACGATCCGTGGCAGCTTGGCCTGAGTCGCTCTCGAATCCCACGAACCAAAGACAATAGATGTGGGGGCGATCTTTGCGAGAGGTTCAGCGTTGCCATCATCGCGATAACTCAGGAAGGCCTCATGTAGCTCAGGACCCAACTCTGAGAACCGAACAATCGAGTCAGCACCGCGATGACCTGCATCGAGCAGATCAACCGTCCTTTTCCTGCCTTCGCTTGTTGCGTTGATAATGATCTGCGGTACGAGCTGTTTGTACCTGTCACGTTTGAAGATCGGCTCCATACGGTTAGCTTGGGAGCCTACACTGTCTATCTGGCACACGCTGGAATCACCCTCACCGTCTATATTGTAACCCAGCCAGTCTTCCTTTGTTCTCTCGGGCTTGGCATAAGTTGGTGGGAAAATCACAGCGTTCTCACCTTCGACCGGTGAAAGCCACTGCCGCATCACCATTGCTGCGAATGCACTGTCATCGGTCAACCACTCATCAAACTGCATCAATACACCCTCGTTGCTCATACAAGACCTCCCGCTTGATTTGAAAAACCAAATGCCTTATATCGTTTCTGGTCGTCACGAAATTGCAATTCAAAACTATATTGAAGGCCCGGGAGCACCTTACAATAAGGCGCTACCGACGCCACAGTCGGTAACAATGGGCTTGTCCAAGCCAAATATGCAAATGCCCATTTATTCGATGAAGGTGCTGGACGAAATCGCTGTAAGCCGATCAGACTAAGCAGTTCCACAGCGGGGCAAGCTATAGTTTCGGCGTCCTGAGCATCCAAGGAAAAACCTGTATCCAAAGCGTGAGCAAATCGCCGCGCGTCGAAGTAGAAAGGCTCAACTGGCTTATTTTGATCCACCTTGTTCTTTTGGTATTCTTTTGGTGTGCGCATTACGCAACTGTGATTCATCAAATCTTCTAGATCTCGATTCCGAATATCAATCAGAGCGTCTTGCGATGCCCTGGCAATTTTGTGGATTTCCTGACGTCCAGCCCAGGTCTTAGGCGAAGTTGCATCGTCATCAGCCGTTTGCCACCAGCCTAGGATCATATCGAAAGGCTTTCCGAGGCGAATCGAACCTTCTTCGAGCCAAAGTTCCCAGTTCTTTCCGACGTCTTTCCTCGTCGTCAGTAAGATTTTTGCCCTGTCTTTTGAGCTCTCTATCCTTTAATTCGAAAGATTCTCTCTCTTGACGTTCCTCCTCACACAATCCTGCAATTTCGCATTGAGATAGCTTTGTTCTCAGTTCTTGGATCGTAGCTGAAGGATCGACACTAAGAATTGCAAACTTGGATTTCGAAACGTCGAACCAGCCCTCCGTGCCTGGCCAGAGGCGATTGGCCAGTTCCAGCAGACCACAGCAGGCGAAAAACTGACCAGGGTTATTCAAATCCACGTTTACGGAAAAACTGGGTTCGGGATATGTCATACTTGCACCTCCTCGGGGCGTGTTCTCGATGGTACCTCGGTGGGCAGCTTCGAGGCGGCGATATCAGCGCATCTAAGGAGAGCCTCCAGCCATGCAAGGCCCCAGTGACCGAATCGCTGCTGAAGCCTCCCGAAGCGGCGCAAGACTTCCACCGCGGCCCTTTCATTGTCCTCGGTGGTATAGGTGTTATCCAGAGCGGTTGGCTCGAAGTGAGGTCTTGCCCAGCCATGATGCGCAGCGATCAAATGCAGGATGAGGTCTCGTTCAGGGTGGCCACTGATGTCCATAGCCGCTTCCATCAACGAACCGAATTCGTGACGGTAGCCGCCAAGGGTACGACCATGCAAGAACTTTGTGGATTTGGCCAGCCCACTGGCCAAAATCCACAAAGTTCTTGCACTGGTCGTACCCTTGGCGGCTACCGTCACGAATTCGGTTCGTTGATGGAAGCGGCTATGGACATCAGTGGCCACCCTGAACGAGACCTCATCCTGCATTTGATCGCTGCGCATCATGGCTGGGCAAGACCTCACTTCGAGCCAACCGCTCTGGATAACACCTATACCACCGAGGACAATGAAAGGGCCGCGGTGGAAGTCTTGCGCCGCTTCGGGAGGCTTCAGCAGCGATTCGGTCACTGGGGCCTTGCATGGCTGGAGGCTCTCCTTAGATGCGCTGATATCGCCGCCTCGAAGCTGCCCACCGAGGTACCATCGAGAACACGCCCCGAGGAGGTGCAAGTATGACATATCCCGAACCCAGTTTTTCCGTAAACGTGGATTTGAATAACCCTGGTCAGTTTTTCGCCTGCTGTGGTCTGCTGGAACTGGCCAATCGCCTCTGGCCAGGCACGAGGCTTGTTCGACGTTTCTGAATCCAAGTTTGCAATTCTTAGTGTCGATCCTTCAGCTACGATCCAAGAACTGAGAACAAAGCTATCTCAATGCGAAATTGCAGGATTGTGTGAGGAGGAACGTCAAGAGAGAGAATCTTTCGAATTAAAGGATAGAGAGCTCAAAAGACAGGGCAAAAATCTTACTGACGACGAGGAAAGACGTCGGAAAGAACTGGGAACTTTGGCTTGAGAAGGTTCGATTCGCCTCGGAAAGCCTTTCGATATGATCCTAGGCCAGTGGCAAACGGCTGATGACGATGCAACTTCGCCTAAGACCTGGGCTGGACGTCAGGAAATCCACAAAATTGCCAGGGCATCGCAAGACGCTCTGATTGATATTCGGAATCGAGATCTAGAAGATTTGATGAATCACAGTTGCGTAATGCGCACACCAAAAGAATACCAAAAGAACAAGGTGGATCAAAATAAGCCAGTTGAGCCTTTCTACTTCGACGCTCGGTGGATTTGCTCACGCTTTGGATACAGGTTTTTCCTTGGATGCTCAGGACGCCGAAACTATAGCTTGCCCCGCTGTGGAACTGCTTAGTCTGATCGGTCTACAGCGATTTCGTCCAGCACCTTCATCGAATAAATCTGCTTCCCCATTTCGACAAGCCCGATTGTTACCGACTGTGGCGTCGGTAGCGCCTTATTGTAGGTGCTCCCGGGCCTTCAATATAGTTTTGAATTGCAATTTCGTGACGACCAGAAACGATATAAGGCATTTGGTTTTTCAAATCAAGCGGGAGGTCTTGTATGAGCAACGAGGGTGTATTGATGCAGTTTGATGAGTGGTTGACCGATGACAGTGCATTCGCAGCAATGGTGATGCGGCAGTGGCTTTCACCGGTCGAAGGTGAGAACGCTGCGCCCCGACCAACTTATGCCAAGCCCGAGAGAACAAAGGAAGACTGGCTGGGTTACAATATAGACGGTGAGGGTGATTCCAGCGTGTGCCAGATAGACAGTGTAGGCTCCCAAGCTAACCGTATGGAGCCGATCTTCAAACGTGACAGGTACAAACAGCTCGTACCGCAGATCATTATCAACGCAACAAGCGAAGGCAGGAAAAGGACGGTTGATCTGCTCGATGCAGGTCATCGCGGTGCTGACTCGATTGTTCGGTTCTCAGAGTTGGGTCCTGAGCTACATGAGGCCTTCCTGAGTTATCGCGATGATGGCAACGCTGAACCTCTCGCAAAGATCGCCCCCACATCTATTGTCTTTGGTTCGTGGGATTCGAGAGCGACTCAGGCCAAGCTGCCACGGATCGTCCGATCCGTCATTCGTGCATACAACGTAAGAATCCTGCATCGATCAGCCCAGTACTCCACTATTGCAGGTGAGATTCTAGAGATTGGAGATGTCGAGATTACAACAAAAGGGCCAAAAGCCGAACTCGGGCTGGCACACGTGCCTGCTGCATGGACACACGGCGGGGTTCAGGTGTTGGGGGAGATCCGGCGTGATGCAATACTAAAGCTTGCGACCATACGTACATTGGCAGGTCTGGATAAGGATGCTTCTCTCAGACTCCGTCGCTACGTGCTGGGACTGGCCCTTGTGAGTTTTACAGCCCCTGCTGAAACATGCTTGCGCGAGGGATGTGAGCTCGTGCCTGATCCCGAGCGTCATATCGAATGGAAGCTGGTTAAACATGACGGAACGAAAGCAGATGCAGCGATAACGCACGATCAAGCCCTCTCCTTCGCGAGTGAAGCTGCCAAGAAGTTTGGAGTGCATGAAGCTGCCAAGGAGTTTGAGGGTGGAGTTCGGCCCGTAGTTTTTGATTCCGGTCTTGCCAAGGACGTTATGGCTCTCAAAGAGGAAGATCGAAAAAAGTTGCTCAAGCAGGGCCCTGTTACGAAAGAAAAAATTGAGAAGTTAAAAAAAGAATCTAAGAGCAAAGGGAAAACCAAGGGCGCTCCGGAGGTGGCACAAAGCTGATGTCCGGCTATCTTTGCATCTCGGTAACCTTTCTCGATCCGCTTTTCCATGGCAAGGGCGATGGTAATGAACCGGAGTGGCCTCCGTCTCCAATGCGTATTTTCCAGGCACTTTTGGCCGGTTCACGCACGGGCTGCCGTAACATCGAATGGTCGGCGGTGAAGTCAAACGCTTTTCGTTGGCTTGAGCGAAGGAAGGCACCGGTGATCATAACACCGTGTACGCGCCTGGCCCCTGCCAGCAGGCTTTTTGTCCCCAATAATGATAGCGATAAAGCGTTCGACCGTCAGGACAGATTGACCACCAAAAGTATTCGCCCGCATCGACTGTTAGATGGCGATACGTTGCATTACCTCTGGCAAATTGATGAAAGCGACGAAGGTCCAACGAAAGCGTGCGCCGAACTGCTTTGCCGCGAAGCCAAACACTTGCTGGCTCTAGGCTGGGGTATTGATCAGGTCGTTGGCGACGGTCGCATTCTGAACGAGGCGGAGACCCTTACGCTGCCGGGACAACGCTGGCGTGCGTGGGACGGGCGTCGAGCAACCCAACTGACATATCGCGTTCCCGTTGAAGGTTCCCTCGAAGATCTTGAAGCCGTTCATCAGACCTTCCTACGACGCTTCAACGGCAAGCAGTATTGTCCACCGCTCAAGCTCAAGAAATTTGACACTATGGCCTACATCCGTGAATCTGTGCTGCCGCCCCGGCCACGTGCTGTGTTTGAGTTTCCGGAGGAGGTTGCCTTCAGACAGGAGGATACGGTCAGGATTGCGGCCATGTTGCGTTCGTTGACCTGTAGACTCGCCCGAGAGGACACGCATAGATTCCCTGGTGAATCAGACATATATGTTGCCGGCCATATCAAGGAAGACGACCGGGGACGGCCTCGCTTTTCCTATCTTCCTCTACCAACAATCGGACATCTTCATGCGGACGGCATGATCCGGCGACTGATGATCGCCGAACCTTTTGGTGGGGACGGTACGCACGCTCTCTGGGCTCAGAACCGGTTGCGGAATGCCTTGCTGAAAGACCAAGACGGCAAAGATCGAGGGATTTTGTTCGATCCTTGGCGGTCGGGATCTGAAGAGATGATCCGTCGCTATGTTGAGGAAAGCCGAGCTTGGTACAGCGTCACACCTGTGATCCTGCCCGGCCACGACGATTTCAAGGCCATTACACGGCATGATGCCAAGCAGACAACCAAAGCGGAGCGATTACTTTTCAAATGTCTGAGCCATGCTGGGATTCCAATTGAATCAGTGGAGGACGTAATTCTACGCAGGGCTCCATTTTTGTCGGGATCTCAGCATCCCAGACAGTACCACCGTCCCGATTACCTTGCGGACCATCACGCCCGGCCCGGTTGGCATGTTCGGATTGTGTTTCGTGAGCCCTTGGCAGGCCCTCTGGCCATTGGTGCAGGTCGGCATTGCGGGCTCGGAATTCTGGCTGGAAGTGAAGAATGAATTTAGTGCATTTATAGCAACTTCTTTAATCATCCCCGGAGCCTAATGGCGAGGGAACCGTTTTGTCATGAAAACCTGCTCCCTTGATCGCGACGCTATCATCCCCGCCCGCATGCTCAACGAGTATGTCTACTGCCCGCGCCTTGCCTACATGATGTGGGTGGAAAGCGAGTTTGCCCACAATGCCGACACGGTTGAGGGCACTATCCGGCACAAGCGGGTGGACCAGGCGTCCGGGGCTCTGCCCGAAAACGGGGAGGACTCGGAAAAGATCCACGCCCGCTCGGTGCACTTGAGTTCGGAGCGGCTGGGGCTGACCGCGAAGATAGACTTGGTGGAAGGCGGGCCGGACGGGGCGCTGCCGGTGGACTACAAGAAAGGCAAGCGGCCTCATGTGGCGGCGGGGGCTTACGATCCCGAGCGGGTCCAGCTCTGCGCCCAGGGCCTGCTGCTAAGAGAGCATGGTTTCAACGCCGAATACGGCTATTTGTATTTCGTCGCATCAAAGGAGCGCGTCAAGATAGACTTCGATGAGGCCCTGATCGCTCTGACAATGGCCTCTATTGAAGGGCTCCGCGCCCTGGCCTGCTCGGATAAGCCCCCTGTGCCGCTCGACGACAGCCCCAAGTGCCCGCGCTGTTCGCTGCTGGGCATTTGTCTTCCCGATGAAATCGGGTTTATAAATCACAAAACCCCGGAGGTGCGGCCGATCTTTGCCGGGACAACGGACAGCCTGCCCCTGTACGTCCAGTCGCCGGGAAGCTATCTGAAGAAAGACGGCGATCGGATCGTCATCGAAGATAAAAAGGTGCGTGTGGCTGAAGCCCGGTACATGGACACCTCACAGGTGGTGCTTTTCGGATACGCCGGCATCAGCACCCCGGCTCTCCACGAATGTTTCCGGCGCGATATCCCGGTTACTTTTATGAGCTACGGCGGATGGTTTATCGGACATACGGTCGGCACGGGGCACAAAAACGTTATGACCCGAACGCTGCATATAAGGCCAGTTTCGCTCCGGAGACTTGCCTGAAGTTAGCCCGAAAACTCGTGGCCGCAAAGATTGACAACTCCCGAACGCTATTGAGGAGGAACTGGAAGACGGCCGGGGATGAGGATGGTGGAGCGCCTGCCGAACTGCTGCAGGCCATGAAAAACGACATAGCCCGGGCAGGCCGGGCCGAACATTGTCGATCTGCTGGGCGTCGAGGGAAACGCTGCAAGACGCTACTTCGAGTATCTCTATCGCATGATCTCCACGGGGAAGAGAAGCGAGGAGATGGGCTTTGATTTTTGCGGCCGAAACCGGCGGCCGCCCAAAGATCCCGTGAACGCTCTGTTATCTTTCGGCTACGCGATGTCTTCGCC
>CAWGZP010000229.1:0-26412 GCA_963826655.1 uncultured delta proteobacterium | reverse complement strand
GAGTTGCTCCGGCGGGAACTTGACCAAGCCCCGGAAGTCTCAGGGCGAACCTTCCTGCCGAACCTTAATTTTATGAAATTACGGGGTCACCCCTTTCTTGGCTTAGGCCTTTTTATGGGTGGCCCTTTTTTTATTTTTTCCTCTCGGGTCCCCTGCCCCCCTTAAAATAAGGGGATTATCAAACCTTTTCCATGGCTTCAGGGTGACCCAAAGGGACGTGAAAAGCTGTTTTGCGAAAAGAACGCCCACGCGGGGCTGTATTACGGGGCCGGGACGATTCCGATGGGTGAGACGTGGACAAGAACTTGAGATGATCGAGCAGTCGTTGCAGTTCAGAGCGGTTCCAGCGACCTCCGGTGGCCTTCTCCCGGAAGATATGCTCGCACCCCGCAGTCTTCAGGGCGGAGGCTTGCGCCGTGGTGTCCTGTTCGTTAGTTGAAACGCGTGCATAGCCGATGAGCATAGTTGCGGAAAGGTATCGCCAATGACTTTATCATTGCAATACGTTTTCGCAACGCAAATTGCCGGGCTTTGGACCTGTCCGCAGATCGTTGCACAACAGTTCGTTTCCGCAATCCGTGACAGGCTGCGTTCGCCTGCCACCCAACACCATAACTTCCGAGAAGAGGGCTTCACAGGACTAATTACCGGGCGAGCAGTGGCTCCTTTCGGCGGGCCAGAACGTAGACTGCGACCAGGGCGGCGGTGAAGCCCGCAACAGCGCCAATACCGAGCGACCAGCGCGGGCCGAAGTGGTTGGCCACCCAACCGACGATCGGAGCGCCAATCGGTGTTCCCCCGAGTGCAATGCCAACCCGCAGCGCCATCACCCTGCCCCGCATCGCTGGTTCTGTTGAGAGCTGCATGATGCTGTTCGTACCGTTGGTCAAGGTCAGGGCAGCCGCGCCGATGACTATGAGAGCGGCCGCGAACCACCAGTATCCAGGCGCCAGTGCGGCCAGGGTACAGCCGAGTCCGAAGACACCGGCACCCGTCAGCAGAGACGTCAGGTCCGGTCTCCTCCGGCCGGCGGCAAACAAGGCTCCTGAGAGAGTGCCCACGGCCATGATGGAAGAGAGCAGGCCGAAACCGCGTGCATCGGAGTGGAAGACGCTTACGGCCATGGTAGAGATGAAGATCGGAAAGTTCAGGCCAAAGGTGCCGATCAGAAACAACATGATCAGGATCGCCCTGAGGTCCGGTTTTCTCCAGACGTAGCGAAGCCCTTCCAGAAATCCAGATGTAGTGCGATGCGCTCTGGCGCTTGCGTGCAGTTCCGAGAGACGGAAGAACGACATCGAGATCAGAACCGCCGCGAAGGAGAGCCCGTTCAGAAGAAAGGCCCATCCGATGCCAACCCTTGCGATCAGCAGACCGGCAACGGCGGGACCAATCATCTGGGCAGCATTGAACGAGGTTGAGTTCAATGCCACGGCATTGGGCAGATCCTCATCGCCAACCATCTCTGCCACGAAGGTCTGTCTCACCGGAGCATCCAACGCAGCGGCGGAGCCGGACAGGAAGGCGAACACATACACATGCCAGAGCCGGACGACTCCTGCGATCGTGAGAACTCCCAGCATGAGCGCAAGCACGCCCATCGTTGCCTGCGTGAACATCAGGAGCTTGCGCTGATTCAGGCGGTCTGCCGCCGATCCCGTCCAGGGCAGGAGCAGAAGCTGCGGAGCGAACTGCAGACCCATCACGATACCCAGCGCTGACGCATCGCGATGCGTCAGTTGCGTCAGCACGAGCCAGTCCTGAGCGACGCGCTGCATCCAGGTACCGATGTTGGAAACCAGGCCGCCCGCCGTCCACAAGCGGAAGTTGAAGCTTCTGAGCGAGCGAAAGCTGCCTGCCACTGGATTCTTCATGGGCGGGCGGGCGTATTGCCCCCGTGGAACTGGCCGAAGTGACGCGCCGAAAAGATGCTGATGAACAGCACTCCCAGGCCGAACGCGAGGATGTGGCTTGTCGCCCGCGGATGGAAAGACCCGACGTGCGCGACGAGCAGATACCCAACCACCGCGTTGAAGAATCCCCAAAGAACGTTGACCGTTGCAGAGGAGAGCCCTTGGCCGGGTGGTTTTGCGAAGGGACTTTGAAAGGGGCGTCCCATCGTGCCGGCGACAAAGTGAGGAATGGCGTTTGCCGCAAAAACGCCCCCAAAGAAGTACGACACAAGCCAAAGCCAATTCATGATGCAGCGCTCCTTTTTTCCAGCAGCGAGATGATTTCCTGTGTAGACCCTGTCTCGCCGACGCGAGGAAAGACGTTTCTGATGCTGTGTTCGTGCGCCTCCTCGCACAGATCGGTCATGGCATCGAGTGCCAGGGTCACGTTGAACCCCTGCTCGTAGGCCTGGCGGGCGGTTGCCTCAACGCCACCGGATGTCACCACTCCGGTCACAACCACCTGGGTAACGCCTCGCGCCTTGAGCTGGCCTTCAAGACCCGTTGTTGCGAATGCGCCCCAGCTTCGCTTGGTGACGACAATATCGCTCGGTTGCTGATCCAGCTGCGACAGAAGGTCGGTCCATCCGTCGGAGAACGATGGGTTGCTGCGCGGGCCTTGCTCCGTGCGGCCCGGCGGCCGTCCCGCCACATTGACCAGCACGACTGGGAGGTTCTTCGCACGGAAAACATCTATTAACGCGCGCGTCCGGTCAATGATGTCGCCGATGGGATGAATGAAATTCCCATTGACGATGCCTTTCTGCAGGTCAATGACGATCAACGCGGTACTGGGGTCAAGAGTAGTAAGCGGCATCGGGTTCTTCTCCTCGAAGGCGAAGTTGACATGAGTAAGAAGAAGGACACACTAGGTTCACTCCTCAACAAGCCGCGCAAGCAGTTCGAGTGCTCCCTGAAGCTTCTCCTGCTCGTGAGCGGAAAGCTTCTGCGAAATGGTCGCGGTGAGCCAGTCCTGTCTCGCGGCCCTGCCCTCCTGAAGCCTCTTCAGGCATTTGGGCGTGAGAGACATCAGAGTTTGCCGCCCGTCGCTCGGGTCAGGTGCACCACTGACCAGGCCGGCTTCCTGCAGCGGCATCACCACAGCGCTCATGGATTGCGGACGCATGCCTTCCGCTCGCGCCAGACTGGAAACCGTAGCCGAACCATCCTTTTCGAGTCGAAGAAGAACAGAGACCTGTGACGGCGTCAGGTCGTCGCGCCCCCCATGCTCGCGTAAACGCCGCTTGAGCTTGCCGCATACCGTACGGATCTCGGCAGCAAGCATCGAAGCGAGCCCGGTCTGAGTAGATGACTTTCGATTGCTCACCCGATCAATATCTCATATCTACAGGTAAACTGTCAAGTTTAACTGTAGATATGTCCAGCCGCCGGCCTGTGGAGTTCTCACGCGCATGCCCGGTCTGAGACGCTAGTCCTTATAAACGATAGATCCCTATCGGGACTGCCCCGGCGCAACAGGGATGCCTTGCCCCGTGACTACTTGAAACGCGCTTGGCGGAAGTTGGCTGTGCTCAGCCCCAGCGCACCAGCGTACGTTTTTTGACGTTCGGCGTAGTGACCCATACATGGTGGGGGCGTCCCAGCCGGACATGAGGTACAGTTACAGTTCCGAAAAGACTTGATGGGTGACGCGAAGAGACTGCGTTGCAATTCATAGGAGAAATTCTTCGACAAAATCCGATGGGGCCAATTTCTACTTCCCCCTTTACAAAAGGGGGATCGAGGGATCGAGGGGGATTTCAAAGCATTAGATGATATTGGAGAATCAAGGCCGCCCCGCCTCTCTTTAGAAAACCGAGAGAACACGAAAAGCATTGCATTTGCGGCACAGTCTCTCCGCTCCACCCGTCCGACGAACTGCCCGCTGCACTAAAAGAAAAGTTAAGAGCCAAAGGAAACCAGGGGTTTCACGGATAGGCCTCTCGCTCACCGGCGAACCAGACTTAATCCAAATCCAACCCCTGCCCCATTTTTTGATTCTTTCGAAGCCAGGAGAAAGAGGTGTCGATTGCAACATCTCTTCGTGGTTCGGGTGTTCCACAGGATATGATGAACCGGTTCGGAAAGACTTGGCGGGGTGGGGTCGGTTTCACTCACCAAGGCACTTCAAGGCCGACTCCGCCCATGTGGAATTCCATAGACTTGTTCACGCGGTACAGATCTTCCCGGCGAAAGCCTTGAAGGCCTGAAACATTCCGGAAAAAATAGCACTATCGACACTCTCAATATCATTTTTCCACGTGACCTTCGCAGCCTTCGTTGTTAGAAGAGCCTTATCTTTTTTTGAAACTTAGTTTTTTATTGTCCCTTTGACTGCATCCGGGTGATGGGAAATCCGGATCCAGATTATTTAACAACCATCCTAAGGAGTGTAAAAATGGTTTACCCTGACAAGATGTTGATGGTGGCGTTCATCTCGTGGTGTGCCCTTGTGTTGCAAGGGACTGTGTGGGCAGCTGGGCCTGAAAATGCTCAACCTGCCAATCCGGTCGTTTCGATGAAGACCTCCGAGGGCCTGATCCGAATCGAGCTTTGGCCCGCAAAAGCCCCGGAGACTGTCAAAAATTTCCTTGCCTACGTCGATGAGGGATTCTACGACGGTACGATCTTCCACCGGGTCATAGACGGGTTCATGATCCAGGGAGGCGGATTTAAGCCTGACATGTCACAGAAGCCAACTCACGCCCCCGTGAAAAATGAAGCGAGCACCGAGCTGAAAAACGTAACCGGGACCATTGCAATGGCCAGAACCATGGTCGTTAACAGCGCAACCTCGCAATTTTTCATAAATGTAGCCGACAATTCGTCTCTTGACCACAAGAACGATTCTCCATCCGGTTTCGGGTACGCGGTTTTCGGCAAGGTTATCGGCGGAATGGATGTCGTGGAGAAGATAAAGAATGTTGCGACCGCAAATTCCGGGCAGTTTCAGAATGTGCCCGTAAAGCCCGTGATAATCGAAAGCATCAAGCGCGAATAGATGTTTGAAACTCCAACTGCAGATTAGCCCGGAGATTACATCTGGTCTTGACCTGCTCCAGCCATCTGCCGGTACTCCCCCGGAGACATTCCGGGGAGGCGCAGAAGGAATGCCGTTATGGCCGCAATTTCTTCTTTTTCGTAAGTAGAGCCAAAAGCGGGCATGCCGGTCAGTTTGATACCATTGTCAACGATCCAGTATAGCCCCCTGCCCTTCCATTCATTCTGTACGGACCCACCGAGCAGGTCGGCCGGCGCGGGGTAAAGGCCCTGGGAAAACGGACTGGCCGGTATGCCTGGGGCCGCATGACAGTGCCTGCATGTTTCGTGGTAGAAGCCCGCACCTTTGGAAACCAGGCCAGGGGCGTCCAGCGAAGGTGTTTCGACGCCCCTGCTGTGTACGATTATCGAACGGTCGCGCAAGAGTTCAATGACTTCAGAAGTGGCGTCCCAGTGCGGAACCCGAGCGGATATATCGAAGAAGCCGAACCAGACGAAAACGGCGCCCGCGCCGGCGAGCGCCGCAACAAAGATGACAATCATCAAAAAAGTCTTCATCGGCTCACCCTCCGAGAGTGAAAACTGAAAATTCCAAACTGAACTAAAAAGAAGGAGAGCCAGGAGGGGGGATCCTGGCTCTCAAGTAGAAAGACACGGGGGGGACATACTGGGGTTTTTGTGGCAGGTCAACTGTGCTGTAATTTAGCTTCGTGTCCCCAATTTAGAAATGAGGTATTACCCGTAATTCAAGGGTAGAAATGACAGTATTTGAGTGGAGGATTTTCAAAAAGGGACGAGCGGAAGCGTTCCGATTTATTTGGACCGAAAAACACTTCCGCTGCTGCCTAATTTTAGTTTTTCTCCAGCTTTTTAGCCTCTTTTTCGTCAATAATGAAGCTATGCTCAGGCCCGGGGAAAATGCCCTGTTCCACTTCTTCCCTGTACTTTACCAGGGCCTCTATGATGGTCTGGTCAAGTGTGGCGTACCGTTTGACGAAGCGAGGCACGAACCTGTCGAAAAGGCCCAACACGTCATGAATCACGAGCACCTGCCCGTCACATGATGGGCCGGCCCCGATGCCGATAGTCGGTACAGGCACCGCTTCGGTGACCATCTCGGCGATCGAGGAAGGAATTGCTTCGAGGACAATGCTGAAGCACCCGGCTTCGGCAAGCGCCTGTGCGTCTTCGATAAGCACCTTTGCGGCCTCGGCCGTCTTGCCCTGCACCTTGAAACCTCCGAATTGCGCCGCGCTCTGAGGGGTTAGACCGAGATGGCCCTGAACCGGGATCCCGGCCTCAACCATTGCCCTCACCTGAGGAACGACTCTTGCGCCCCCCTCGAGTTTTACCGCGCTTGCCCTGGCTTCCTTCATAAAACGGCCTGCATTTATGAGCGCCTGCTCAACGCTCGCCTGGTAGGACATGAAGGGCATGTCGCCGATCACCAGTGCCCGCTTCGCCCCCCGGCTCACCGCCAGGGTGTGATGAAGCATCTCCGTCATTCCGATGGAGAGGGTATCCTCCTGGCCCAAGACCACCATGGCAACTGAGTCGCCGACGAGCAACATATCGACTCCGCTCTTGTCCGCCCACAAGGCGGTAGGGTAGTCGTATGCGGTAAGTTCGGTGAGTTTGCGTTTGCCCTTGGCGGCCATTACCTCCGGAACCGTCACTTTCTTGTTCATCAGACACTCCTCTTGTTGGACTCGAGCGGCGCCAAAGCCTGCCCGGTTGATCGATGCCGGGGACAGTGCGGTCGAAATTCGCGCCTGTCCCCATAAAGGAATTCAGCGCTTGAAGTATATACCATCGGAATTTCGCCACAAGGGCAAATGACGTTTGAAGGCCTGTGAATGTGTGGCGGAGTCAAACGACGTCGGCGCCATGAAAATCGGCCGCACCAACGAACTGGATTTGGGGGAGAACAAGTTCAGCGTGGCGTTTGCGCGTGTTACGTCTCTGAGTTCTCATGCTGCGCTTCGAGCACTTTTATCAGCAATGTCAGAGTCCTGTTGACCGGGGTCGAAATTCCCGCTTCCTCGGCAAAACGCACCACCGCCCCGTTTATTGCATCTATTTCGGTCCTCTTTTTCTTATCGACGTCTTGTCCCATCGATGAGCGGTTTCGCGCCGTAGCCCTGGCTACCCCGATCACGCGCTCAATCATCTCCTCACCAATCGGAAACCCCTTCGCCCTGGCGACAGCTATGGCCTCCCCGACGGCTGAACGGCACAACTCCGCTGCTTCCTTCACCTGGGCAATCGATCCGTTCCTGACGCCGGTGAGACCCGTAATCGCGTTTATACCAACGTTTACGATGAGCTTTTCCCAGATGAGGCGCTCCACCTGATCGCTTGGCTCTGTCACCATCCCGGATTCCCGGAAAACTTCGACAATGCGCCCGACACGCTCTGACGTGGGACCTCCCGGTTCGCCGATATAGGTGGCTCCGTTACCGCCGTGGCGTATCGCGCCAGGTCCGAGCAGGGTAGACCCCTGGGCGGTGCTGCCTGCAAGAACGGCCTGCCTCCCCGTGATCTCAGCTATTCGCTCCCAGTTTCCTATTCCGTTTTGCAGGGTCAGAAAAACCGTTGAGGGCGAGCAAATTCCGTGCACGAGCAATACGGCCTCTTGCGTCACATAGCTCTTTACCAGTACGAGCACGATATCCGGGAGAGGCGGCAATTTATCAACCTCGTAATAAGAATCTATCCGATAGTTGCTCACGGTCCCGTCAAGTTCCTCAATATCGAGCCCCTTGTGCCGAATGGCTTCCATGTGCTCGCGATTCGTATTGAAAAGCGAAACGGAGGCACGCGTTTTGGAAAGCCTCGCCCCGATCAAACTACCCAGCGCCCCGGCGCCGACGACAAGAATATTCATGGCGCCCCCCTTTGAAGAAATTTAGGAATTTAGGAATTTAATTTATTTCTGAATCCGTCAACTGGGCTTCAATTCGCTTTAATCTCTCAATCCATATAATCCTTAGAAATAAAAAGCGAAAAAGACAAAGGCGGCGGCAACGGTCAACAGGACAGACGCCAGAAGGAAAGTGTCGGGCACCACCGAAAAGTGGGTGTCCGCACTGTTAATATGTCTGCGGATGTAGAAAAAACGCCATCCTGCAAGGATTATGATCACCGTTCCCAGGCCGAGTGCAATTATTGCCATATACCGCGTAGACGGCATATGCTTGGAGTGTTCGCCCAGGCCGGGAAGCGCAATTACTCTCATCTCACGGATCAGAACATCGAATCGCTCGATCACGAAACCGAACGCGATCAGTGAAATGCCGGTGCGGCACCACGAGAGAAATGTGCGTTCGTTTGCCATGTGATTTCGCTGCCAGGCGAAAAAAGTGGTCTTATCGGAGAGGTCTAAACTGATGCGTGGCTGCACATCCGATTTTCCATCCTGGTCGATGCACAAATGGGGAAACAGCAGCGACCTGAGGCCCGAGCGACAGCTTTTGAAAGTGTCGCTTACCATGCGAAAGGCCCACATGCTCATATCCGTTACTCCATTTTGGTAAGATAATTCAGCGCCGCAGTTGCAGCCAATAAAACTGTTAACCACGCAGGGCGTTTGGGGCAATGAACCAGACGACGCCCCAATTCGGAACTTGGGATTTCGAAGGCAAGAGGGTAGCCCCGGCTAGTGTCCGGAACGGGAGTCGGGAGACAATTATCGCAGCTTGAGAGTAGCAAGAGAAATCAGGGCAAGGATCCCCGCGACAATCCAGAGGCGGATTACGACTTTGGTTTCGGCGATCCCCTTGTGTTGCAAGTTATGGTGCAGTGGGGCGCGAAAAAAAAACCGCCGCCCGATCCACTTGACGCCTATTTTGTCCTGGACCTGGCTGCTGAGGGCTTCGGTGAGGAACAGTCCGCCCAGCAGGGGGAAAAGCATTTCCTGTTTTAAAAGAATCGATATTACAGCCAATGTGCCTCCAATGGCAAGCGATCCCGTGTCACCCATAAAAATCTGGGCAGGATAAGCGTTATACCACAAGAAGCCAAGGCCGGCCCCGACGAATGCGGCCCCGAAAACCGCCAGTTCACCGGCTCCGCGCAAAAAAGGATAGTAGAGATAGCTCGAGTAAATCCGGTTGCCTTCGACGTAAGCGAAGATGCCCAGGACTGCCACTGCAAAAATTGAAGGCATAATGGCAAGCCCATCGAGACCATCGGTTATGTTGACAGCGTTGGAAACAAAGATCACGAACAGAAATATAAACAGGCCGTACAGCCAGGGGCCGAGATCGATAAGCGGATACTTGTAAAATGGAACGCAGACCTTGGTCGCAAGCGCGCTTCCAAGGGGCGCGTAAGGCCCGACGCAAATCCAAGCGAAGACAAGGCTGAAAAATCCCTGCAATAAGAGCTTCGTACCCTCGGAGAGCCCCCTGTCGCCGCTTCTTCTGCGCACCTTGGACACATCGTCCCAAAGGCCGAGCAGTCCAAACCAGACCATCCCGGCGATGGAGCAAAGCAGGAATGGGCTGCGCCAGTTGCCCCAGAGAGCCATCGAGGCGAGCACGGCCCCGATTATCAAAGCACCGCCCATCGTTGGTGTGCCGCTTTTGTCGAAGGCCGAATGAACTCCTGTCTCCCTGACCTGGTCCAGAAAACTGCGTCTGTGCACGAACAGGATGAAATCCTTGCTGAAAAAAAAGAGAATGATCACGGCGGTAAGCGCAGACATTATAGCCCTGAAGCTGATGTAGTGCACAAGCCGGCAGAACGAAAAAATATCTGAGAGGGGAAGGAGGAGATTGCAGATTTCGTAAATCATTGGATTTTCCTGGTGATCCTGTCCGGGGAGACGAATGTGACCTGGGAGTTGTGCTCAGGTTTGTCATTTACGCAGTTACGGATTGTTGCGAATGTTTCCTTTATCTGGAAATGCGGCCTGAAATCCGTTGAGGTCAGCATGAAAGAGCGAAGCTTGGCGAGCAACTCCCCGGAAGGCTCGATCACGCCGCGTTCGATCATGCGTCTAAGGCCGCAGAGTGCCGCGTTACGCACTTGCCAGTAATGGGATTCATTCATGGCAAGGAGCGCTCCGGCGGCCATCGAGTCGGAGCCTGTCTCACCAAGGGCCTTCGCAGCCTCGATGACGACCTCGAAACATCGATCTTCCAGGCGGTCGGCAATCCCATCCATCCATGATTTTTTCCCTTCCAGGAACCGGCCGAAATGAGCAGCGCAATGGCAGGCCCGGGCACGCACCTCGAAATAGGGGTCTCGCAGGGCGCCGAGCAGGTGTTTTTCGACTTCCGTGTCAAAATGATCTATTACTTCGATGGCTTGCACTATGTTTCTGCGAATAAACCCAACCTGTTCGAAATCTCCACCGAAAAATCTTTTTATCCGGCTGACGGGGGTCCTGTCGGAGAGCATCTTAAGCAGGGTCGGAATTTTTTCCTCGTGCCTCGTGTAGCCGATCAGTTTGACACCCATGTTGCGTTCCTGCCAGGCCTTACGGCTTAACAACCCCGCCGCCCTGTGACGATAGTACGCCAGGTCGTCCGGGTCGCCCACCACACAAGCGGGGTCGAAGTCGCGCCCGGCAAGACTGTAGGCACTGGAGAGCATTTCCAGGAGCTGCGCGTTTCCTGCCAGGTTCTTGAAGGGGACCCCCCGGCAAACATTGCCGTCGGTAAAACGCGCGTCGCCATAGATTTCGCTTAGTATGCGCTCAATGGCCTTTCGGCTGAGAAAATCCCTACCCCTTTCCCCCATCTGCCACAGCCGTGCAGGGTCATTGACCATCTCCAAGATCTTTTCGGCAAGGACCTGCCCATCCAGTTTCTCCAGCAGCATCCCGTTCTCCATGACCGTATCTTCGAAAAGTATGTCGACGGCCCCGGCGCTCTTCATCACCCTGGCGTTCATGACCTGGTGGTCGCCCGGTAGATTGACCTTCGGGATGAGCAAAGCGGGTTTGCCGATGCGAGAAATCTCGTTGAGGCTCCCGGCGCCGCTTCTACACACTATCAGAGAACTTGCGGAATAAATCTCGCCGATATTGTGAAAATAGTCCTGCCTGAAATAGAACCCTTCCAGCGAAGCTCTTTGTTCAGAACTTAGAGTCCTTTCGATACGTCTTTCGGTGTCCGCCGCCGCATCGTATTCGAAAGAACCCGAGAGGCCGCTGCCATGTATTATGAACAGCCTCTCCCTGTGAGGTAGAAGGAAAGGAAGAGCATCGACCATTGCGCGGTTGATGGTGCGGGAACCCTGAGACCCCCCGAAAACGAATACGACATCGCGCTCCGGCGGGATTGCGAAAGAAAGCTTTCCCTTGGCCTCCTCAAGCGGGATCGGAACTATAGAGTGTCGGATCGGATAGCCTACTACAGTCGCGTTCGAAAAAAAGGAAAGGGTCTGCGGGAATGTAAGCAGCACCCTGTCGACCCACCGTCCCATCAATGCGTTCAATTGGCCGGGTATGCTGTTCTGTTCGTGCAAAAAGATCCGCACGCGAGCAATTCTTAGCTTTTTTAATACAATAGCAGCCATTATGACAGGAGCGCTGACATATCCTCCCGTCGCAATTATCGTTTTCGGGGCGAACTCGCTCAGGATGACGATGGATTGAAAGAATCCGAGGCCAATTTTAAATAGAAACCGAAGGGTGTGCAAAGAGGGGCGGATGCCCGGGTATCCCTCGGAGCAAACGAAGCGAAGGTCATAACCCGCCTTTTTCACGATCACGCTTTCCGCTTTGTTCTTGACGCCTATGTAAAGAAAGCGGGTCCGGGGCTCACGTGATTTTATGCCTTCGGCTATGGCCAGCGCTGGATTGACGTGCCCGCCCGTGCCGCCTCCGGAGAGCACAACGCGGGCGCCGGCGCCTTCCAGCCTTTTCCAGCGTCTGGCGGCTGCAAAAGCCCATATCAGGATCAAAAATAATAGTGCGGCTGGGATTAACAGGTACACAGGTACATTCCATTCACCGATGAATAAAAATGAACAAAAATTTAGGAATTGAGAAACAAATTCAGGGATTCAGGAATTATTAATCCCTCAATTCGCCGATTCCTCAATTCCTGAATCCAACAATCCTCTCTCCCTTGCCCATATCAAGCACGCGCCGAATCTCTTCCCAGGGGATTCGGCCTGTTCTGACCAGTGCCGCCGGACGGACGCAAACATCTACTATAGTCGAGGGCAGAGCGCCAGGCAAATGTCCAGCGTCAAAGAAAGCGTCGACGGATTCAAGCAGTTCGCCGTCAATGGCGCCAGGGCTGCTCGGAGCAGGCTCACCCGATCTGTTTGCACTGGTAGAGACGATAAGTCCTCCCGCCGCCCGGGCCAAGAGCGCGGCAAGCGGGCTGGAAGATATGCGGACAGCGATTTTGCCGGTGCCGGCGTGCACGGCATGTGGCAAAAATGGAGCGGCCGGAAGAAGGATACTGAGCGCGCCCGGCCAGAAAGTACGCGCCAGCGCCTCGGCCGCTTCCGGCCACCCGGATGCGGCGTCAAGGACGGCCCGGCGGTCTGAAGCGATAAGCGGAAGCGCTTTGCGAAAATCCCTGCCCTTTATTCCGAATACCCTCTTCACTGCCTGCGTATTCGCCGGTACGGCGCCGATCGCGTAGAACGTTTCGGTCGGATATACGACCACGCCTCCCTCCCGCAAAATGGAGGCTGCGCGGCCGAGCATCTCCGGCCCGATTGCGGCCGGATCGATTTTGAAGGTCCCTGATTTTGGGCCCTTTGCTACAGGCATTTTTGAGGGCGCCTCTCACGTGCGATTTGTCTAAACCGGACTGAAAAAGTCCATTATCGGTGAACATACACTAAACAGAGGCGGATTTCCAGGGAGCGGAAGCACGAAGCGAAGGCAATCCGCAGATGACGCAGATTTACGCAGATAAAAGAGCACAGACGGAGCGGGGAGCGGCCGCGCTATGGGGCGATTCGACGGACAGCCGGACAAGGGGCTTGTAGTTCCCGGCACGAGACGCACTGTGAGCGAAGCAGAGAAATCAAGCCCCCTCCGCCGATCAGTCGTTACAAAACCGCCGGCAGGCCTTTCCCGGGTATATAATCGGCGCACGGTCGCCATGACTGCGAAACGGCAAACCTATTGCCTCTTGAGAACGAAGATCTGCTTTACCGGGATTGCCCCGAGCACCTCACGGGCGCTAGCAAGCCGGGAGGGTTCCGATTCCAGATCTTCCCAGGAATTCAAAAGCACGCACTCTCCGTCTTTTTGAACCAGGATGGGCACGGTTTTTCTGGATGGCTTCTTGCCTTCGAAAACCATGTTTCCCGGCTCCTCGGGCCGAACCAGCCTGCACTCGACGCAGAAGGAGTCCACCGCCTGGTAAAGAGTGGAAGCCGTGTATTCACCTGCGGAAAATTGTTGAATCTTTCCATTTTCCAACAGAAAAACGTTATTGTCGTTTTCCGGCTCAGGGGTTTCCATGGTCTCCTGCTTCTCGTTTTTTTCCAACAATGAAAGCTGATTGCGGATGACTTCGACGTTCTCCCTGTGCTTCATAACAAAACACTCCTTGAATCTTCCGGAATTAAGCAGCGTCTCGAAAGTCCGGCTAATTTCACCCTCCCGGCCGCGAACCTCGTAGCAGTCCAGCCGACAAAGGATGCATCGGAATGCAGGTATCCTGCACTCGTCATTTTTGCACCATACATATTGGGTCATTAGATCGCTCGGCGTGGGAATGGTTTAATGGTCAATTTATTCTACCTTATCACAGGTCCAAATAACACTTAAATGGGGAATCGAAGGCAAATTTACAAAAAAGAGTGAATTCTTAAGCGGCGTCTCATCCGGTGGTTCGTGCCCGACACGAATTAGCTTGATCGCCAGATTCTTCTGTATGAGAATGCCATAGGGTGCCGATTGAGTCTTGGCCCCGCAAACCTGATCGTTTATGGAGGGATTATGGAAAAGACCGGGAAAACCGCTTTTGGCAAACTTGGGGTCCCGATTATCCTGTTTTTGGCGCTAATGCTGGCGGCATGCGCCGGCATGTCGCAAGATCGCAAAGACAAGAAGCTGTCTGGAGCGCTAAAGCCCGCAATCGAGGCTTTCAACAGCGCATTCAGGTGGGAGGATTATCCAACCGCCATGGCGTTCGTACCTGCCGCCAAAAAGGAGCAGTTCTGGGCCGCAGTGGACAAATTCAAAGGTAAGATCCATCTCGTGGACTACCAGATAAGGGACATCGCTCATCAGGAGGGCGCCTGCACGGCCTCTGCAATCATCTATTTTCAATACTGGCGCACAGACTCGCCGGTCGTGCAGACCGTGACGTTTACCCAGAAATGGTTTTATGTAGAAAGCGAAAATGCAAAGGAAAAGGGATGGAAGGTGCAAAGTAGCGGATATGGCGCGATGACTGCCCCATTGTGAAATTTTGTCTTCCGGCCTCGGACCCCTATCGCCTGCCTGCGGATTATTTAGATTTGATTACTTCGATCTCAAAAAGAAGCGGCCAAAGCTTTCCGGTAACGAAGATCCTGTCTTTTTCCGCATCGTAGGCGATCCCGTTGAGGGCGTCCGCGCAACTGCCGGAGGGCAACCGCCTGCGCAAATCGGAAGCATCTATCCAGCCGGTGACCTGGCCGGTTTCAGGAGATATCCTCGCGATGAAATCCTCCTGCCAGACATTGGCGAAGATCTCGCCTTTTATGTACTCCAGTTCATTTAAAAAACGGACAGGTCTGCCCCTGTCGGTAACCGTTATCGAGTATTTTCCGGCCAGTGTCTCAGGGTCCAGGAATATGAGCTCTGCCGTCCCGTTGCTCATTATCAGGGCCTTCGCGTCATGGGTCAGCCCCCAGCCTTCTCCCGGATAGTTGAATTCACGTTCGACCGAAAAATTTTGCAGATTATATATGAACCCTTTGCCGGACTTCCACGTGAGTTCGATAAGAGATTTATTCCAAAGGGTCAACCCCTCCGCGAAGTACCGGGAAGGCAGGTCGTATTTTCTGACCACGCGCCCGGTTTCCAGTTCCACCTGCCGCAGGCTGGACCGTCCATTGAGACCCGTGCTCTCGTAGAGAAAACCTTTGGAAAATAGGAGCCCTTGGGTAAACGCCCCGGAATCGTGGGGATACTCCTTTAAAATCCTTACCTTATACAGAGGAGCAGGATTGGGTTGGGGAGCGCCTGCGGGCGCTGTTTGCACTTCCAGGGCCAAGGCGGACCCCACCTGAAAAAAGCCGCCCTTTGCGGGCCGGGCCGGCTTCAGCGCCACTTCCACAAAAAGAATCAAACAGCAAAAAGCCAGGACGGCGCATTTAGGCCCGAGGTTCAGCCACATTTACCGAGCCTCGTCCAACGCTGTGATAGTTGAATCCCAACTGCCGCATCGCCGCCGGCCTGTAGACATTGCGCAGATCGACGAAGACAGGGGCTTTGAGCGCTGCTTTTATACGAAGCAGGTCGAGAGCGCGGTACTCGTTCCATTCCGTCATAAGCACCACCGCATCCGCGTCATGGCAGGCTTCATAAGGATTCGAGCAAAATTTCACACCGGCCAGCAACTTGGCCGCCTCATCCATTGCCTGGGGGTCATGGGCACAGACCAACGCGCCATGCTCCACGAGCTTGGAGATAATGGTTATGGCCGGAGAGTCCCTTACGTCATCCGTTTCGGGCTTAAACGCAATGCCAAGCACAGCAATAGTTTTCCCGCCCTCATGACCTCCGACGGCCTGCCGGATTTTTCTCGTCATGCGCGCTCTCTGAGCTGCATTGACTTCGATTACCGCCTCGATGATTCGACAGGCGACCCCATTTTCCTGTGCAATTCTGAGCAGTGCATTAGTATCCTTCGGAAAACACGAACCGCCGTAACCGGGACCGGCATGTAGGAATTTCTTCCCTATTCTACCGTCCAGACCAATTCCCCGGGCTATATCCTGAACGTTTCCGCCGATTTCTTCGCACAGGTTCGCCATCTCGTTTATGAAGCTGATCTTGGTGGCCAGGAAGGCATTGGCCGCATATTTTATAAGCTCCGCCGTCTCGACAGTGGTTATGACAAAAGGGGTTTCGATCAAGAACAGGGGCCTGTATACGGCTTGAAGCACCTCCTCGGCCTTTTTTGAATCGATCCCCAGGACCACACGGTCGGGACGCATGAAATCGTTGATAGCGGCGCCCTCGCGTAGAAACTCGGGATTGCTGGCGACATCGAAATCGGCCCCGGGATGTGTTTCGGAGATAATCCTTTTGACCTGTGCCGCCGTACCGACCGGGACCGTGCTCTTGTTCACCACGACGGTATAGTCGCGCAGAGACGGGGCCATCTTACGCACGGCGTCATAGACGTATGTGAGGTCGGCGTACCCGTCGCCGCGTCGCGAAGCCGGAGTCCCCACGGCGATGAATACAACTTCCGCCTCGGGAATCCCGGGACAATATTCGGTCGAGAACACGAGGCGGCCCGCCTGGGCGTTTTTCTTGATTATTGCGTCCAGGCCGGGCTCGTAAATGGGGATTTGCCCCTCCCTCAAACGCTCTATTCTCGATTCGTCATAATCTATGCAAGTGACTTCATGTCCGAATTCTGCAAAACAGGCCCCACTGACAAGTCCTACGTAACCAGCCCCGATGACTGCAATTTTCATAAAGTTACCTTTTCCAGAGTTGATAAGCCGGCCAGGCGGGCCGGACAGTAATTAAGGTGAAGCAAAAAAATAAAGCAAGAATAGTGAAGGTGGGTGTTTCACACCTTCTACTCTTTCCGGGGGTGCAACTTAACAAGTTTATGAAATAAATACAAGACACTCGCAGGTATAGGGCCGCAAAAGCGCCCCCTTCAGGCGGGGGCATTCGGATGAAGACGCACCAATGCTTCAAAGGCGGCTACAGGCCCGCCGAGAGCCGCTCCTCAAGGAGTGTAAACCTGGATTGCATCTGGTTGTTCTTTACGGCAATCGCCAGCGCTTTCTTCGAACCGACTATAATAGCAAGTTTTCTCGCCCTGGTCAGTGCGGTATAGAGCAGATTACGCTGGAGCATTATGAAGTGTTGGGTAAGCAGGGGGAAGACCACCACGGGGTATTCACTCCCCTGTGACTTGTGAATCGTTATGGCGTAAGCATGGACGAGTTCTTCCAGCTCCGAAAAACCGTAGATTACGCCCCTGCCGTCGAATTCGACCCGGATTTCTGAGCGTTCCCGGTCGATGAAGCGGATCCGGCCGATGTCGCCGTTGTAAACGTCCTTGTCGTAATTGTTCCTTATCTGCATGATCTTGTCGTTCACGCGGAAGGTCCGGCCCGCGATCTCAAGGGTTATGCCTTCGGGATTGAGGGAGTTTTGGAGAGCCAGATTGAGGTTTTGCGCACCGATCTCCCCCCGGTTCATCGGGCTCAGCACCTGGACATCGTCTATGGGATCGAAGCCAAAGCGACGCGGAATCCTTTCAGCGCAGAGTTTAACGATAGTGTCCAGCGCCGCTTGGGGATCTTCTCTACCGATGAAGTAGAAATCCTGCTTCTGTGTGCTGTGCGGCCTCAGGTCGGGGAACGCCCCCTGCCTTATAAGGTGGGCATTCACGATAATTTGGCTCTGGGAGGCCTGCCGAAATACCTCCGTCAAACGAACTACGGGGAATCTGCCGGACCCGATGATATCGCTCAGCACGTTGCCCGGACCCACGGAAGGAAGTTGGTCGGCGTCGCCAACCAGGACAAGAACCGCCTGGGCGGGCACTGCCTTGAGCAGGTGGTTGGCAATCGTAATGTCCATCATCGAAGTTTCATCAATGATTACCAGGTCGGCCGCAAGGGGTTTTCGCTCGTTTCGTTGAAAGCCCCCCGTCCGGGGGCTGACTTCGAGCAGCCTGTGAATCGTCGCCGCAGGGTGCCCCGTTGTCTCGGAGAGCCTCTTTGCCGCGCGGCCGGTGGGGGCCGCAAGGCAGACGCGCGCTCCAATATGCTCGTATATGGCAAGAATCGCCCGGACCAGGGTGGTCTTACCGGTCCCCGGCCCTCCCGTGACAACTACCACCTTTTCGCCAAGGGCCAGCCTGACCGCTTCTTCCTGTTGAGAGGCGAGAGAAAAGTTCAAGCGCCCCCGGACCCATTCGATGGCTGCTTGCCGATCTATGCTTACTTGTAGCCTCCTGTAGCGCTGGATGGCGATAAAACGCCCGGCGGCGCCGGCCTCAGAGGCGTGCATGGGCCGCAGATAGATCGCGCGACTATCTCCGAAGCGCTCCGAGGCGAGTGGCGCCAGCGTTTCCACCTCTATGCGAGTGGCCGCCTTCAGACGGGCCAGTGCTTCCTCCAGGATTTGCGCATCGACGCCCAGCACTTTGCCGCACCGTTCCATGAGTAATGAGTGCGGCAAGCAAACATGACCTTCCTCACCAGCCTCATGCAAAATAAAAACGATGCCGGCCTCGGCCCGCATAGGGGAATCAGCCGCAAATCCCAGGTTTTTAGCGATCCTGTCCGCAGTGAGAAACCCTACTCCAGCAATCTCCATGGCCAGGCGATAGGGATTTTCCCGGACGATATCGACGGATTCCCGGCCATACGTCTTGAAGATCCGAGCGGCGAGGGTCGCGCTCGCGCCGTTCGAGCGCAAAAAGATCATCAGCGTGCGGATCTCTTTTTGCTCCTCCCACGCATCTTTTATCCGGCTCAAACGATATTTGCCGATCCCATCGATCTCCAGCAGGCGCTCTACCCCACTTTCGATTACTTCGAGGGTTTTTTCGGCAAAACGGTCCACTATGCGGTCGGCCATCTTGGGCCCGATGCCGCGGATAAGGCCCGATCCCAGATATTTCCTGATTCCCTGTACCGTTGACGGTGCGGCCGTTTCGTAGCAGTTGACCCGGAACTGCCTGCCGAAACGCGCATGAATGCTCCACGTGCCTTCCATGACCAGGGTTTCTCCGGGGCACAACGAGGCGAAGTTTCCAACCGCGGTGACGAGTTCCCTATATCCGGGAGCACGGACCTTGATCACGCTGTAGCCGTTTTCTTCGCTGGCGAAGGTTATCCTTTCCACCAGACCCTGGAGCTTACCACCAAATTTTTTGGGCGAACCCTGATTTTCCATCGCAAAAAGTGCCGGATGTTGTATAATTTTAACTCATAGAGGGTTTATTGTTGCTCAAAAACCCGTGAGCTTGTTAATATCAAAACCGGCTGGGGAAAACCACTGGAATGGCAGGTTCTTTTGCCGTGCGGTTTTTCCCTGGGGAGTTGGAATTTGTCCGGTAAAATTTTCCAGGCCCTCAAGTCTCGGTTACCAGAAAGGTTTCCTGATGTCCCTCTACATTAAAACTGACGACTATAGTAAACATGGAATAAGCAAATATTCCGATCCGGCCATTATACGGGCCGTAGTGCAGAAGGAGCTGAACATAGACCGGGTGTTCGTTTCATTCGTAAACAAGCATGAGTATATCAGGGTTGATTTTCTTCGGCCAAGACCCCCCCGCAGATTCAACAGGAGGCCAAGAGCAAGGGCTTCTGCCGAGTAAGAACCAGGGCGCCTCAGTGCGCCCTTCCTTCTTTCTCCGACCTGTGGCGTTCGCTTTTACACCCTTCTAGCCTGGTTGTCTATCGACACGAACCGGCGTGCTCCGCCCGTTAGTTGAGTTCGGCCGCGAAAGACTGGAGGATATGAAATCGGAGCTGCGCGTCTTTGTCTACGGGACGTTGAAAAGAGGCTTTTCCAACCATGAGTTGTACTGCGCCGGTGTATTGCGAATTTGTCCTGCGTGGCTTCGTGGAAGGCTCTTCAAGCGCACTGACGAAATCCCTTCGATGAGCGTTACCGATGAAGATGTCCTCGCGCTCGGGACGGCAAATACCGCTGTTGACATCGAGACCCAGGAAAAATTCGAATCTCTTTTGAGAAGTGAGCGGACTGGGGTGCGGACACTGCCGGCGGTGACCGACTGGAGAGTGGTCCGTGGAGAGTTGCTCATATTCGGCGACCCGCAAAGCAGGCTGCCGCTGCTTGACGACCTCGAGGAGTTCCGGCCGGGAAAGAAATCAGCTTATTCACGGGTGCTGGTCTACGCAACCGTTGACAGCGGTCTGCAAACATCCGCGTGGACTTATATCACCGGGTTCGATACTGCGGCCCTCGAAGAATATGCAGGGGAAAGCTGGGAGTGCGGCCGTACCGGAAAACGTCTTTAGGGTTCACCTGCCCCCGGCCTGAGTGTAGTCTTTCGGGACTCTGAACAACGCCGCCTCCAAAGGTCTTTGTTCCACGTCTTTTAGAGTAGTCTGAACTGTTCCGCCTAACACATGGTTAACCATGTAGACAGGAAAACCGTCGAGCTTTTCGGCAAATCCAGCAATGTTAAACTGTCTGAGCATCGGATTGCGATCCAGGACGGATGCCACTTTAGCTCCAAGTGCCCTAAGCTCCTGGTAGCCTTTCACATCTTTTGAAACCCAGTATTCTCCGTTAACCATCGCAACATTTACGTTGAACTTGCGGCACCTGTAGCCTTCGATAGTTTTCATCTCGTCGGTTGGATGAACCTGAACAGCCAATATGGCGGCCATCGCCTCATCCATTAGCTGCTGCTTGCCCGCGCCCGACGTATCGTGGGCCACCGCTTGCAGTTCACCTATACTGTTTTCCGAGTAGGTCTTAGCCCTGGGATCGAGGGTAAACATCTTCATGGCATTGTAGTCCAGGATGAAGACCTTGCCGTTGCCCCATTCCACTCGTGAGGCGTTGGAGGTAAAATAGTTTTTCAGGGTTGTGGCGCCGTTCGGCTGGTGAGGAATGTTGGTCGAGATGTTTTCAGTTTCGACATAGAGATCGGCGTTGGCCGATGGGGCGCACAATACGGCAAGCAGTGCCATAATTCCAAGGCACAATGCCCAATTAACCTGTTTCATTCATTTTCCTTCCATTTCCCCAGAATGTCACCGTGGACCCGGTTTTTTTGGGATTTCTACACTACTCCGCTGCGATTTTCAATAGATCAACGTCCCGGGGGAGGATGGATGCGGGTTGCCAGGGCGGCTAAACTACGCCGCGCTTCATAAGCTCCCTGAAGATTATGAGTTTCTGTACGTCCTGAGTGCCTTCCCCGAGAGAGGAGGCCCATGCGTCCATGGGATATTTATGGATCGGATGTTCGAAGACAACCGAAGCAGCCCCAAAAAGGTCCGCCGCCCATATGCCGACAGCCCTTGCCAGATCGACCGAAAGGTACTTGGCGATTGAGGCGCCCAGGCGAAAATCGAGCCCTTCGTCCTTTTCCCAGCAAGCTTTTAAGAGTGTTAGCCGGGCCGCTTCCATTTTGCTGTAAAAATCGGCGGCCTCAAAGGATTTTGCCTGAAAATCGATCACCTTCTGACCGAAAATCCGCCTCTTTTTAGCGTGCTCTATGCCGTTTTGAAATGCTCCGGCGGCGGTACCCAATGTGAGCGCGCTGATAGTGATGCGGCTGTTGGCAAATATTTCGAGCACCTGCTGAAGTCCACGTCCACGAGGGCCGATGAGGTTGGCCTGAGGAACGAAGACATCACTCAGTTGGATGCGCGTGAGATCGGAGGGAATCCAGACTTCCTTGTGGAGCTTGGAGCGGGTTACGCCTTTCGAGCCGAGGTCTACGAGAAACATAGAAATGCGGCTGTTCCTGGGCGCCTCAGGATCCGAGACGGCCGTAATGAGGGCAAGATCGCTCAAGCTGCCGTTGGTCACGTAGGACTTGAGTCCATTGAGCACCCAGCCACCGTCGACTTGTTTCGCGGTTGAGTCAATGCCCGCGACGTCACTTCCGGCGCCCGGTTCGGTATTGCCCAGGCAGATCAGGGTTTCGCCGCGGGCCGCGTAAGACAGGTAAAGGCTTTTTTGTTCCCGGTTTCCGAAGAGCGTTATCCCCTTGGCTCCGAGCGATGTATGGACCAGGACCGCCACGCCCGCGCCAGGCGAAATGGCGCCCAGGCATTCCTGGAAGAGGGCCTGTTGGAGCGACCGCTGTTCGCGGTACCCGTCCCCTTCGGGTTCGAGCCCCAGCCAGCCCCGGGCGCCAAGTTCCTGGAAAAAGTCGCGCGGGATCTCCTTTTGCGCGTACCATTTTCCAAGGTTGGGCGTGAGGCGTTCGGACAGGAATTGCTTAAAGCTCCTGAGATTTTCATCTATTTGTGCAGGTATTCTGAAATCCATGTCGAAGCGCTCCTTTGCAGGGATAAGTACTTGGCCGAGATACTTGACGGACAATTTCCGCACGGAAAAGGTCCCTTTCCGGATGGAAACTAGTTATGCTCCCCCGTTTGCTCAATACGGCTGGGGAAAAAAGGCGAAAAGGCAGAAGCGAGAAGAAAGAGCAATTCGCAGATTGCGCAGATCCGCACGGATAAGAGCGCACCGGCATAGCGGGGAGCGTACGGCGCAAAACCCCTTGTATTCGGCGCCGTCCTGCAATAATAAGGTGAAATTCTACCAAACGTTCACCCCGGAGATATGGAGGCCGCCGAAGTGTAGATCTACCCGGTCACCTCGGCAACGGCCCGGATTGAAGGAGAAACCCCTGAGATGAAAGATCGGTTCTGGTTCGTATACATGGCTTATGGCGGATGGCAGTTTCGCAAGCAGGCCGTGCTGAGCATCCGTTCGCTTGCTGAAAAAATGCCGGCAGCCTCTAAAATCCTCGTCTATACGGACAGGCCCGGGGAGTTCGAAGATCTCCCCGTCGAACCGCGATTAATCACTAAAAGCCAGATCAAAAGCTGGAAGGGCCCCTACGGGTTTTCGCACCGGATGAAAATAGAGCTGCTCATGGACCTTTTCAGCGAAGCCGGTTGCCATCTTGTCTATGTGGATAGTGATACTTTCTGGACCGGTGGGCCGGAGAGCATATGCGAATTTCTCCGGCAGGGTTACGCCGTTATGCACGAGCGTGAACATAAGCTCTCGCAGGCTTTCTTTCCCCAGTATCTGGCCACGATAAGAAAAATCGACCTGCTGAAAAACGCAGGCCTTCCGGTCGCAGCCCCGAACCCCCTCTGGATGTTTAATGCAGGCATACTGGGCTTACCGTCAACGATGAATCCCGTGCTTCTGGAAGAGGTATTGCGTATGTGCGATTTACTATCCCGGAGCGTTCCTATGAAGATGGAGTGGGTTGAACAGACCGCCTTTTCATACATTTTCCAGAGTCACGGGATGCAGATCATGACCTGCCCCACTGCCCTGCTCCACTACTGGCGCGACAGCTTTGAGTTCGGCCGCCGGATAAAAAAGTGCTCGCAAGAGGAGTTGATGGAGCTTGGCAAGGCGCCCGGGCGGATTTTGGAGTTGATCGAGGAGGGAAGAAGGCTCAAAAGAAGTTTCTGGAATCAATTCCTCGTGCGCTCAAAAAGGCTGGAACGGTCGGTCAGGAAGCGCAAGAGAGAGTTCCTTGTTCTTCTGGAAGCATTGAAATTCAAGGTGCTGGGCAACCGGCAGCCTTGATTTGACTGCGGTTTTAAGTTTTTAGTTATAAGTGCCGGCAACTTCCAGTTCAGTTTTGGGCGCGCGGGGAAACATCGTGCTCTCCATTGCTCTTGACAAGCGAAACCGTAAATACGGCCTTTGAATCGTGTTCGGAAAAAGAAAGCGTCCCGCCTATTCCCTTTAGAAGCTTGAATGTGGAAGAGATTCCGGCCCCCTTTACGCCCTCCTCGAACGGCAGAAGCAGGAGTTCAGGGTCCCTCGGCCTGTTTCCGGCCGCCGGTATAGTCATGTCCACGTAGACGCTGTGCTCGCTGGAATAAGTCTTAACGGTCATCTCTTTTTCGAGGTCCATCATGCTCACTGCGTTTCGAATCACCGATACGAAGACCTGCGTCAGGACGGCCCGGTCAACATAGGCCGCGGGCAGGCCCGGATAGAGATCCAGGTGGACTTGCACTTTATCTCTTTCGAGTTCCTGAGCGAGCAGTCCGACCGAATCGGTGAGGATCGTGTTTACATGGTACTCACCAGGTTTCGTGGCCACCGGGCGAAGATAATCGTTTAACCGGTTGAGCAGAGTTTCGAGGCGTTCGGTTTCGTGCAGGATGATTGCAGGCTCCTGGGAATCGGGATATCTTTTCAGCAGCCGCCGTGCAAAGCCCCCGATCGAAACGAGCGGGTTCCGGATTTCGTGAGCGACTTCGGCAGCTATGGCGCCCAGCGTCTTGAGCTTCTCTCTTTGTACGAGCGCAATTTGCGCCTCCTCGAGTTCACGGGTACGCTTATGCACCATTTCTTCAAGGTGTTCCCTGTATTTCCGAAGTTCCTCTTCCGCTTTCCTGCGTTCGGTTATGTCCCGTATGATCCCGACATGCCCCCCGATGGCGTCTTTATGCCCTGCGATTACCGAATAGGTCCCCTCTGTCGGGAAGATTGTTCCGTCTTTTTTCTTAAACTCCCATTCGATTCTGACAGGCCCCTCTTCCCGGGCAGGATAACCCACTTTCCGGAACTCACTGAAGCTTTCATCCGAAGGGTGCACCATTCGGACGGACTGTCCAATGATTTCTTCGCGCGAAAAACCGAAAAGATCGAGAAAGGCGTTGTTGAAAGATACTATATTGCGTTCCCCGTCCACCATCAGGATAGCATCCGAAGTACCTTCCACAAGAGCCTGGTAAACTTCTTCGGACCTGCTCAGGGCCTCTTCGATGCGTTTTCGCTCGGATATATCGGCTACAAGTCCTTCTATCGCAATCAATTCGCCGTTTTCCGAATAAAGGCCCAGGGCTTGCTCCCACGCCCATTTGATTCTTCCGTCAGCGGTGCGGATTCGGTAGACCAGCCTAAAGGGCTGCCGGCCGGCCAAAGCCTCTGCGGTTTTGGACATGACCATCTCGCGGTCCTCGGGCACAACCAGGTCGCTCAGCTTTCGTTTGCTCTTCAGTTCGGCGATGGAATACCCAGTCAATTCGACAGCCCCGGGGCTTGCGAAATCGAGCCGGCAGTCCGGATCTTTGCCGCAACGATAAACCATTCCCGGAAGGTTATCGAAGAGCGTCGACAGTAACCGCTGATTTTCTCTGAGGGCCTTTTGAGATTCCCTTACGGACGCAAGGGCCTGCTTGGTCAACGAATAGATGAGGAGAGCGGAGACGCAGACAAAAATGCAACCCTTCAGGGTTTGCACAAAATACGCCGTCCAGGACGTGCCAATAAACAGTTCCACCACAAGATTGGAAAGAACGATCCACAGCGCTCCAACAACTGCATAAATCAGTGCGATTCTGAGTGCACCCCTTCCGGGCGACTGCTCAGCCATGGTATTCTCTTTCAATTGGCCCTAAACAACCGATTGCCTCTACACCACAAGACAGTATCTCACGTCCCTTCGGGACCCCCTGAAACCATGAAAAGACGCGGCACCCACCTCCCCTTTTGTAGGGAACTGGGGTGGAGCGGAGCGCAACCCATCAAATCTTTTCGTAACAGTATCTCACGTCCCCCCCGGGACACCCTGAAACCATGAAAAGACATTGCAATCACCCCCCTTTTGTAAAGGGGGGCCGGGGGGATTTTCACCTCGCGAGGAACTTTTCGAGACAGGGACCGGTACTTTAGTTGTAAGATTGCACAAAAGGGTTTGCAAGGATCTGACATTTCTCCTGGACTTGAGACCACCGTCAAAGACCGAAGCGCAAGGTTTTTTGTCGCCGCGCAGCCGCCCCATCGTTATCTTATACATAAAGTATCGAAGTATCGCAAATACCGTGTCCAATCCACAGGTGCCAACAGGGAAATCACCCGGGGAGGAGTTGAGCATGAGTCGGTTCAAAGACCGTTTCGAAGCTGGGCGGGTCCTCGCCGGGGAACTCTCCATGTATTCCGGAAGAGACGACGTGATCGTTCTGGCGCTGCCCAGGGGCGGCGTACCTGTCGCTTTCGAAGTTGCAACGGCGCTCAATGCCCCCATGGATATCTTCACCGTACGCAAACTCGGTCTGCCGGGCAATGAGGAGCTTGCGATGGGGGCGGTAGCATCGGGCGGTGTACGTATAGTGAACGAGGAAGTGGTGCGAATGTACCGCGTACCGGGCAGTTCGATTGACGAGGCCGCCCGCAGGGAGCTACTCGAATTGGAGCGGCGTGAACGTGCTTACCGGGGTGGCCGCTCGATTCCGGAGCTTTCCAACCGAACCGTGATCCTGGTGGATGACGGTATTGCAACCGGAACGACAATGAGAGCCGCGGTAATAGCACTTCGCCGGTACAAGCCCGCGCACATCGCAATAGCGGTTCCAACGGGCCCGCCCGACATATGCGAGGAATTTAGGAAAGATGCCGATCAAGTAATTTGCGCAACCACCCCTGAGCCGTTTTGGGCTGTCGGGGCCTGGTATGAGGATTTCACCCAGACGCCGGACCAGGAAGTCCGGCGTCTGCTCGATGAGGCTTCCGGGAAACTGCCGGCATAAGTACGCGCCTCACGAGAGCTGTAATCCTCATAGGACGAAGATCTTATTGTCCATTTCC